>JAUNRC010000004.1 GCA_030535875.1 Akkermansia sp.
GAACTTCCCTTATAGAACTTCCCTTTAGTGTTGACAAAATGGTTATTTTGTACTATTCTCTCCGCTCTATGGGAGAGAAGTTAAGAATCCGCAAGGTGATGGTGGCTATTCTGGCGGCATTGTTTCTGGCTCAGTTGGGAGCCGGAATGTATGATTTGTTGTTCAGTAATTTCCTGAGCGATGTTCTTCGATTAGATGCGGGAGAGCGCGGATTTCTTGAGTTGCCTCGTGAATTACCGGGGGTACTGAGTCTGTTTGTCATGGCGGCTCTGTATTTTCTTAACGAAGTGCGATTAGCAGCCGTATCGATGATTTTAGCGGCTGTCGGCTCTTTTTTCATGATGAATCTCGGCGAGGGTGCTTCCATTTGGCAATTAAGTCTTTGTGTGGTAACAGCCAGTTTGGGATTACACATTCTCATGGGTACGGTCGATTCTGTCGTCATGCACACAGCCCGTCCGGAAAATCGCAGTCTGCGCCTTGGTCAAATGAGAGCGCTCGGTACGGCTGCCACTCTGCTCGGTGCGTTGTTTATTTGGCTGAAGTGGAAGTTTAACAATAACTTTCATTTTGACTATGCTATCATCATTACCATTTTCCTTTTGGCAGCAGGGCTGATGTTCTGTGTGCGTGTGCCGCAGTTCCCGCAGCGCCGTAACCTGAAAGATAATTTTATTCTCCGCAGGGAATATGCCGTGTATTATGGAATCGAGACGCTCCACGGTATTCGTAAACTACTTTGTTTCACTTTTGGTTATTGGCTGTTGGTCAATAGTTTGGGCCAATCTCCGGGACGCATTGGCCTCATAATGCTTTGCGCCGGAATAATCGGCTTGTTTACACAGCCGCTCATTGGTAAGAGCATCAAGATTTACGGGGAGCGTCGCGTAACGATATTTGATAGTATCGCTCTTTCATTGTTGTGCCTTGCTTACGCGTTTGCTCCGGAGTTGCTGCCTGCTCAATGGGCTGTGGCCGTAATAGCTTGTTGCTTTGTGCTGGATAAGTTACTGTTTGACTTAGGAATGGCTCGCACGACTTATATTACACGCATTTGCGGCGAGCGACGCAGTGACATCACGCCTTGTATCTACACCGGCATTGCTATCAATCATGTGGCTTCCGTTGTCTATGGCATTATCGGTGGGTTGATATGGACTTATTCCGGCGGCCCGCAAGCTGTATTCCTGACAGGTGGTCTGGCAGTAGCCGGAGCCGGATTGCTTGCCCGCAGGATGAAGTAATCAGTCCTGAACAATGTGCCCCTCGTCTATGGTCAACACGGGTAGGGGGGATGGCATGTCACCCAGCCAGTCCAAATGGGTTGTGGTGATGAAAATCTGTGAATCTTCCGGTAACATGGACAAAAGGGCTTTACGGCGAGACGGATCAAGTTCTCCGAATATATCATCAATCAGCAGAGTCGGAGCGTGACCGGTTTCTACTTGCAGCACGCAAGCCTGCGCCAGCACCATTGCCGTGGCCAGAGTACGTTGTTGTCCCTCAGATGCATATTCCGCAGCCGCTGCCCCGGCTATATCAAGGTCAAAATCATCACGGTGCGGGCCGACTGTTGTAAATCCCGCCCGTTCATCGTTGGCGACTGAGGCTGCAAGGGCCTCTGAAAGCGAGCCCTGAACGGAGGGACGATAAGTGAGAGTTATGTCTTCTCCTTTCGATGATATATTGCTGTGAAAGTGGCGTATGTGCGGTTGCAGCAAAGCAAGTAATTGATGCCGTAAGCTCATGAGCACCTCACCATGGCGACTGAGTAGCTCGGCATAGCTGCGAAGGGTTGCTGGTGTGTGGCGGGGGTTGCGCAACAAAAGATTACGTCCTTTCAGAACTTTGCGATATTCGCGCAGGGCAGTGCGATATGCGGGGTGCCATTGTGTGCCGAGAAAATCAAGGTAGCGCCGTCTATCTTCCGCACCTCCCGTAACGAGGGATATATCCTCATTACCCAGCCAGACAACGGGCGGTGCCCCCGTCAGATAATCGCCGTAGTCGCGGCAAGGATGACCATCCGTTGACAAGGTGAGCCGTCGCTGCTGCCACAGCACCTTGCGAGTGCCGGAGTCCGTACTCAGGGATATGCCGAACTCACTACTGCCGTGCGTGGCCAGATGTTCAAGTTTTCCCGTTCGGGGGGTGTGCAGGCTCAAGGCAAAACAAAGTGCCTCCAGAAGACTGGTCTTTCCCTGTGCATTGCGCCCGAGCAGAAGAGCGCCCTCAGCCGGAATTTGCCAGTTGAGGGCTTTGTAACACCTGAAATTCTTTAGGCGCAATGCATGAAGCATGGCAGCAACGAAATGCGTCAGGGCTGCAGGGGCAGGGCCTTGATGGCATCCATAATCTTGCGACCGATTGCCAACTGACCTTCGCGCCCGCGGGCTTTGAGCTCTTCGGCGGTGAAAGGAATCGGGTCACCAACACTCAGCGTAATGGGTCTGAGTTTGATGGTAGAGCGGTGCGGCGGCAGGCAATCGTATGCACCCTCTATTCGGATGGGCTGCACCGGAATGTCGGCCAGTCGACCGAGAATGAGCCCGATACCGGGCATGGCATCATGCATTTGCCCGTCTTCGCAGCGTGAACCTTCCGGGAAAATCACGATACTCTTTCCCTGACGTACCGTGCGCAGGACTTTGAGAATGCTACCCGGGTCGGGGCGTTCCTGATCAATCGGAATAACATTGAGACGAGGCAGGGCATACTCCATGACAGGATGATTCATGAGAGTCTTTCGAGCCAGGAAGTATACATCATCCTCAAAGAGCTGCCCGATAAGAGGCGGATCCAAAAAACTCTGGTGGTTAGCTACATAGATGCAGGTTTTGTTCTGAATGAGTTTATCCTTATTGATAACCTTCGTATGGAAAATTGCCTTGGTTACAGCCTTGGCCAGTGTAATGACCAAGAAGTAAACGGGATGCATTTTATAGTTCATGAGAGTAACGGTTTTCGGCGTTTAGAGCTTTTTCTTAATATCCTCCACAACGGTAGCCACCACCTGTTCGATGGTCAGCTCAGAGGTGTCGACAAGCGTAGCATCGGCGGCCATGGTAAGGGGAGCGCATGCACGGGCGGAATCCTTGCGGTCGCGCTCGGCAATGGAATCCGTCAAGCCCTGAGCTGCACGACGGGCTGCCCGAACTTCTTCCGAAGCTGTTACGAAATACTTGAACGGCGTGTTCGGGAAAACAACGGTGCCGATATCGCGCCCCTCCATGACGACGGGTTCGCTCAGATTATACTCACGCTGCTTATCAACCAACAGAGCTCGTACTTCAGGAATGGCGGCAATGGTCGACACATTGTCATTGACAATCTGTTCCGTCAGTTCTGCACCCAGTACTTTCCCCTCGCACATGACGGTGGAATTGGCTCCGTCTTTACCGAAAGAAAGAGGAATACCGGGAAGAAGAGCCTTCACGGCCTCGGTATCTGCCGGGCTGACTCCCTTTTGGAGCGTGTACCACGTTACGGCACGATACATGGCACCGGTATTGATGAACGTATAGCCCAGTTCACGGGCAATCAATTTGGCGACAGTAGATTTTCCTGAGGCGGCGGGGCCGTCTATGGCAATGGCAGGCGGATTCATACACGGGTATTCTACCTGTGCATTGCGCCAAAAGCAAGCATATTTTTCATCTCTTACACTCGTTCTGTCGCCTCTTGTTTTTCAGACATATATATTTATGTGAACACAATTCAACTAAATTTGGGATGGACAACAGGCTGATGTGTGCTTATAATGGGCGCGGATATGCTGAGCCGTAGTTTCAGGGTTGAAGAAAGCCGTGCGCGCTTCTGGGCGCAAAAGGCTGTTGAATTGTGCTCAGAGATTGAGGATGAATCCCTCACGGAATATATTCAACCGATATTAGATGCAGACAAGGCGCTCGAACGGGACCGCCGCATTATATTCATCGGTGCCGCAGGAAGCGGCAAATCCGCTCTTCTTGCCGGCATAGCAGAGTGCCCGCTGATGGCGCGCATACCCATCGAGGATGACTATGTTTGCTGGCGCTACCGCAGTAAGGATGGGGATGCCACCTGTTCCCGCTTTATTCCTCATGAAGAACTTGAAGGACTGGAGCTGGTCGATACGCGTGATTGTGCAGATGAAAGGGTGGCAGCGACTGTTCGGACGTTGCTTAAAGGTGCTGATGTTGTCGTAGCTGTAATTGACGGGCGCACGCCTGAGACTTCACCGATATGGCCTTTAATAGCGGAGCTGAACGAAAAACAGCGTGCTGCCTGTTTGTTGGCCATAACATATACGGATACGTTGGCCGCAGAAAGTACGCTCAAACTCAAAGAGAGCCTGCGTGATTTCTGCCGAGAACGAGTAGGTATCCCCCTGCCGCTCTACTGCGTCAGTCCGACATCGGGGACAGATAGCCTCGGCACGTTCCGCGACAGAATACAAAGTGCCCTCGGTGAGCCTGTCGGTGTGCGCTCAGCCATCCGCCGATTGGTTGAAGCAGCTAAGGAATTAACCCGAAAGCAAGCAACGGTACTCGGAGCACGAGATCGTGTAGCCAGAACAGACAGTGGGTTCCTTGCCGGTATTGAGCAGGAAATCGATTACTTCCTGGACCGCCAACGTGACCGCCTGAACAGTTGCCGTGAGGCTTACGCCGAGGCTGCCATGCGAGCACTGCCGACAACTGTCGATAAATTGCAACGTACGCTCGGCTGGTTTCTTTCACCTGTCACCTTATTACGCATGGAACTTCTCGGCACCGGTACAGAGAAGTTCTATTACCGAACATTGCGTACGGAAGTGCTTACGCAGCAGGAGTCCAGCGATGATAATTTCATGCTTTCCTGCATGAAGCATTGGGCCAGTGTACGCCCGCGCATGAAAAAAACTTTGGAATGCGAAATCGGGGAGTTCCCCGCCGACGAGCTCATGCGGGACTTGGAGGAGCAACGTATACGCATGGGACGAGAGTTGTACAAGCCTTTTGCCAAACTGCAACTTCGCAGTACATTCAACAGAGAGTTCAATGCTCATGTAGGCTGGATGAGTGCCTGCTGTGCCGCCATGTGTCTGTTCTTCTTTATGGCCGGTATACTCGGACTGCTTGATCAGATGGTGCCTGCCATGATGGCTCTGATGGTAGTCGCCCTTATTTGGATAGGCGGGTCACTTGCACATTATCTGACAGTACGGCATCTTTGCCGCGAGATAGTTCAACTTTCTCTTAACTTGCAGGAAGAGCTGAAATCTTCTATCGGTACGGCGATTGAAGCATTGCTGGTATCGCGAGTGGCGGCATACCGTCGATTATATACGGCACCTCGGGAAAAAGTTGCCCGACACGATGCCAGCCTCAAGCCACTGCAGCAAAAGCAGAAGGACATCAATATGCAGCTCAACGCCGCCGCTCCGCGTATGTAATCCGCTTCTTTTTGCCGAGTCGGCGCATGGGCAAGCTCTTTACTGCTTGCTATTACAACGAAATTGTGCTATAAACGAGCCATAATCATGGCCGCACATCGTCAACAAAAATCATCGCAATTTGCATCGTCACGGGTTCGCAGGAAGGCGGAGTCGACAAAACGGCGTTTAATAGCAGGGGGATTGCTTGTGCTGATAATTGTCGGCATAGGTTATGCTTTCACCCTCCGGAACACGCAGCAACTTCCCGGGATGTCTGAGCCGGCACCCACGATTGCAGAACAGTCGGAAGCCACACCGGCACCGGAGCAAGCTGTTGCTGAGCCGCCGGTTCCCGATGTAACTCCTCAACCGGCACCGGAGCCCGAGACTGAGCCGGAGCAAGAACCGCAGCAAGCCATAGAACCTGAGCCCGAGCAGGATGAAGAACCGAAGCAGGAAACTCTTTCAAATATTGCCTATGAAGATGAGTATGTAACGGAAGTCGCTCATGATGACGGTGAGGAAGAACCCCTGGAGGAAAAACCGTCACCCATTGATGATAATATCCCAGATAGAAACTCCGACAATGGCTCGATGACAACAATGGAAGAAGAGGGCGAGGAAATTGAAATTGATGTAGATTCCCGTACTTTACTCTTTTCTTCCGACCCGGCTAAGAATGATGCCAATTTGGCTGACTATCTCGAAAAGATAAGCGACACCTATAAAGGCGTTGATAAAGACGAAGATGCTGCCGGCTCCGATGAAAATAAGGTTGTAAAATAATCGCGATTTCAGAGTCTGCATAAGCTCAGGATAATGGAAAATATCTTTGACAATTTACGTCCGCTGCGGTTGTTCCTTTGTACAACGGCTTATGCTCTCATGGCGTCATTTACAATCATTTTTCTGGTTGTAGGAGGGATGATATTATGCCATGTAGGAGGATGTTACGGATGGCTGCTGCGAGGTAATATGGAGTTTTCCTCCGAATGGACATCGCAGCAACGGGATGTCCTGAATCGGTTTGAGCGTGCTTTGCGCTTTGATAACGGAAATCTTCTTAATTATGTGCACTTAGTTGCGGACTGCGCCGAATTAGATAAACCTTTGCCGGATCAAGGTAGTTTCACCTTCGCACGCATGGCAGATGAACAAATTATGCCTCGGGCTCGTCGGCTTAATGATTTGTTGCGGGATTTTACGCAGGATAATCAATCGACGGATGCTATGCAAACTGCCATGTTGGCACAGGCCGCAGCGGAAATGGGACATGGCGAAGCCCTGCGTCTCATTGTCGGGCAGGGGGATAAAAACTGCTTCAAACAATCGAAGGAAAACATTCTTGAAGCAGTTTTCATCAATAGAGCAAAATTACCGATTGAGGAGGTGTTTGAACAGGCAGATTGGCTGGTGGAAAACGGGGCTGATTGCGAGCCTTGTGATAGTTTGTTGGATGCCATTACATACTCCGATGACAGTAAGAGAACGCTTGATTGGCTGCTCTCTAAAGGCATGCCGCTTACAATCTGGAGCGATGATTCGTCTAAACGGCTTCCGTTAGATAGCGTTATTCTGAGAATTTCTGACATAAAACTTCTTGACGAGCTCGTAAAAGAAAGTAAAATTAATCTCAATTCCCGCGAGGCCGAGTACACCTATCTGCAGTCGGCTGTGGAACATAGTGCAGACCCGGCCGTAGTGGAATATCTTTTACAGGCCGGAGCTCAACCGGATTTATTACCGCTGGCCGGCGAGAATAAAACTCCGGCGGCTATGCTCATAGCACAACTGACAGAATTTACTGATTGCGAGACATGTTTCAATGAGCTGACTATATTGGAACTACTGTTGGAACATGGTGCCGTTGCTCCTGTTCTGCCGGAGGAATGGTGTTCGCAGGAAGTTCGCCATAGTGTCGAACATGTTTATCGGAACTGCGGACATACAGTCTCTCATCACTCAACTTCAACATCGACAACATGAAAAAAACACTCCTCACTCTTTCCTTTTCCGCTCTTGCCGCAATGGCGCAGGAGCCTGCCACACCACCTCCGACGCAAGGCTCTCTTTCGCCTATTCTCATGTATGTAGCCGATCGTAGCAGTGCTGACAAGGCCGCTGTTCAGGTGAATGAGCTCATTAAACAGCTTGGAACGGATAAGATTAAAGCGGACCCATACGATCTCATGCTCTTGCGGGCCGGTTCCTGCTTCGGTTCAACTGCGCTTCAACAGGCTATGGCTCCTTTTTTACCCGCAATTCAAGCGGACGAGGCGGCTGAAATAGAGCCTTATCTCGCAACTTTGAATGAAATATGGCAGGCAATGGATGATATGAGCGCCACTCTCAATGGGATTACGGACGCTCGCACAGCTCACGACGCAGCAGAAACACTCGAAAACTTTGTCCCCTTCATGAGTTCCTGTGCTGAAAAAATCTGCACTTTCTCTACCCCGGAACAAATCGCAGCCCGTCGGGAACTTAACATCGTCTACAAAGTAGGCAATCGCGTGCGAGTGGCCCGCTTTTTGCAAGCATGGGGGCACCTTATTACTCGCTCCGAAAATTATTATGACTCCGAGCGTTTGATTGAGTCTCTGCTGGGAGTGCGAGATGTCTTTGAAAACATGGGCATGCAGATAGATCCGCATGCCATTCCTGCTGTGATGAAGGTGGCCGACGAACTGAAAGGACTCATGCAGCAATGGGTCAAACAGATAACGTTGGTAAACAGCTACACAAGCGCGCAACAGGCAGCCCCCCACCTGCAGTCTGTAAAAGACAAGATAAAAACTGTCTCGATAACAGCCGGTCTTAATAAGAGCCACGAAGAAGACCTCTTCCTTTATTCCCCTGAACTTGAGTTGCTTGCTCATGTAATGGACCGTATATCCCATTATCTGCAAGAAGAGGTCAACCCTCCGTTTTATGGGTCGGCTGACCTTCAATCCGTACTGGAACATGAGGACTGAGTAGGTACCGCAGAGATATCTCGGGCAGTTTAGACTTGCACGAACTTGCAAAACATAGTAATATCTCCGCCATGGATGTTCCGTATGTACTGAGAGCCGTCTTTGAGATTTTTGTGCTCTGGCTGATTTTTTACCAGCTTTACAGAGCATTCAAAGATTCTCGAGCTGCGGCCATTCTGGCCGGCCTCGCGCTCATCATCGGTCTTGCAACAGTACTGCTTGAACTGACACACGCAGCCGTGCTACAACAAATTGCAGGCTCTTTCCTCGGACCGGGTACATTGCTGCTCATTCTCTTTATTCTGTTCCACCCGGAATTACGAACAGCTCTTGCAAAGCTTGGTGCACACCGCGTGCTGGGTAAACTCTGGTCACGCGAACAGAATGAGGACTTCGTCTCCTGTGTGTGTGAATCCGTCTCCTTTTTGGTCAGCAAGCGCTATGGTGCCCTTATCGCCATCTGCCGCAACAATAAACTTTCAGAGTTCGTAAAAACCGGCACAGAACTCGACGCTCTCTATTCTCGCGAGCTTATCGGCACCATCTTCATGCCCAAGACCATGCTGCATGACGGAGCTGTTATCATCAATAATGAGCGAATTGTTGCAGCAGCTTGCATTCTTCCCGTATCAAACAGAGAGTTGAAAGACCGTTCTCTGGGATTGCGTCACCGCGCCGGTATTGGTTTGGCCGAAACATCCGATGCCGTTGTCATCATCGTCTCCGAAGAAACCGGCACAGTATCTCTGGTAGTCGGTAACGTCGTCCAGCGCGATATTTCGGTACAAATGCTCGGCACTCGCTTGAGTGAATTGATTTACAGCCATGTCTCTACTGAACAAAATCCGACATCTTCTCAATCCTGAGAAGCGCAGTTTCAAGTCACGCCTCGTAGAAAACTGGAAGGCTAAGCTGGTATGCCTGATATTGGCCATACTGGTCTGGTTGTGGGTAGAAACGCGCTATGTCGAGGGGAGCAGTGAATGGGGGCTTGACGAAATCAGACTTTCCATACCCGAGTAAACATTATTGCACTATGCCCAATTATTTTATAGCCGGTTCGGACTGTGGTGTCGGGAAAACGTTTGTGACCTGCGCGCTGCTCAAAGATTTGCGGGCGCGAGGGCTCAATGCCATTGCTTACAAACCGGTTGCATGCGGAGAACGCTCTGAGGCGCGCAACATCCGCGAGGCCGTCGAACAACCCACACTCAGTCTGGAACTGATTAACCCCGTTTACTTGCGAACACAGGCTGAGCCGGTGATGGCTGCCGAGCTGGAACGAACGAGCATTGAATTGGCGACTCTCGTAACCGGTTACGATAAACTTGCCGCACAACATGATATCGTTCTCGTGGAGGGCTGCGGCGGCTGGGAGACCCCTCTTGCTCCCGGTTTAACCATGGCTGATGTAGCCGAGGCCATCGGCATGCCCGTGATTATCGTTATCAACAATCGCGAGGGGGCTGCCTCTTTGGCAAAATTGACCTTACAGGCCATTAAGGACCGGGGACTTGAGTGCAAGGGGATTGTTCTCAACCACATAGGCGAGGAATGGAGCACCGCCTCCGTGACGAATGCGCGGGTCATCAGCGAATTGACCGGATTGCCCATACTGGCAGAGCTGATTCACGGTCAGGATTATATCGACTCGGAAGAGGTTCTCGGTTAATTATAAAAGCGGAGACTGCTCCGATAGAGCAAATCTCCGCTGATGTCAGAATCTGCACATGCGGTACTCTTAACGAGCGCCTGCAGCACGCAATACGGCTTCTGTATCGCGGTGCCCTTCGTGAAGGGCTTTTCGGAGGGCCGTCTCTCCATCCTCATCCGTTGCATTGATGTCAGCACCGGCTGAAAGCAGCGCCTTCACAACTTCAGTATGACCTTCATCCGCAGCCTTCATAAGCGCGGTTTCGGCATCTTCATCACTTTGGTTGACATTGGCACCGGCCGCAATCAGGGTTTTGACGGCATGTAAGTTACCCTTGTCCGCAGCTTTCATCAGAGCAGTCTCGGCATCTTCATCCACAGTGTTGATATCTACACCGGAATCCAACACCTTGCGAAGTTGTTCAGGTCCGGCTACGGCTGCTCGATAGACTGATTTCATCGGTGATTGATGATTGTCTGCAAAAGCGACGGGGGCACCGAGTGTACATGCCAGCAAAAGGGCTACAAGATATGTTGAGGTTGTGTTTTTCATGATTCGGATTCTCCTTTCGGGTTATGTCGTGCCATTCTTTTACGTCAATTTCGACCTCATGTCAAGCATAACATATCAAAAAGATAGGAATAACATCATTTAATTTATTTTTCGTTGTAGGGAGCAAAATCAATAAATCGTGAAACGGAGTCAACCTGCACCGGGATAACATCAATTGATTGACCGGGAAGATAAAATCTTCCGTCAGTAGAGGACCAACGGCGGGTATGGGGTTCGAAGAACCAGCGGGCACCGAAAACATCGCTGAGCTCAGCACCGGAAATAAAGCCCTGCATTTGTAACTGCGGAACTTCGACAGCCATGCCTTGCGGATAACAATCGGAGATGACGGCAGCCCATGGTCGAGGGTGTTCTTTTTCACACTCATCTGCGAGGAACTGAGCGAGTTTTGTCTGCTGAGCTTCGTGTTCCGCAGCAGCGGAATTACGCTCTGTTTCGGATATATGTTCTGCGATTTCAGCCAGTCGGGCAGGGGGCGGGAGAGAGACTTTCGCGTGTTTACCTTGCGTCAATTTAGTGAATGAGCGATGGATGATTAAATCGGCGTAGCGCCGTATAGGGCTGGTAAAATGGCAGTAATCCCCCTTAGCCAGACCGAAGTGGCCGAGAGCGCGTGTAGCATATCGAGCTCGCATCATTGAGCGAAGGAGGGCACTTGTCAGAATATGACTATCCTGATGTTCTTTAATTTTCTCCACCACATGAGAAAGCGCGGCTCGAGATTGAAGATTGCCGGTATGAAGTCCGTAACCGGCTGCTGTATGGGCAAAGCTTTGAAGTTTTGCAGGGTCGGGCTCTTCATGCACACGGTAAATCGCAGGAACGAGGGCGGCCTTGAGGGCGCGGGCTACGGCTTCATTTGCCGCAAGCATAAACTCTTCAATCATGTGGTGAGCATCGTCCCCGGTTTCAATCGAAACGTCATAGGGGCGACCTTTTTCATCGAGCAGGACATGCAGCTCGGGAATCTCCAAATCCAGAGCACCTTGTTCCAGCCGGCGCTTGCGCAGAAGTTGAGCTGCACGATGACCTAACTGTAACATTCGGTCAATTTCCGGCGAACCGGAAGAAGCGCGCCGTTCTATTACCTCAAGAGCTTGTTCATAGCTCAAACGGGCTCGGGAACGAATAACGGCATCAGCAAACCGGCTATGGAATACTTCACCCTTACGATTAAGCTTCATCACACAAAGGCGTGTAAGCCTATCTTCACCCGGTCGCAACGAGCACAAATCATCGCACAAGCGCGGCGGCAACATCGGCAATACACGATCCGGAAGATAAGTGGAGTTGCCACGCAAGGCCGCCTCGGTATCGAGCGCGCTGCCGGGGCGAACATAATAACTTACGTCAGCAATATGAACGGCCAGTTCAATGCTCCCATCCGATAATTCCCGCAAAGAGATGGCATCATCAAAGTCTCTGGCCGTTGCGGGGTCAATAGTTATCACACATGCACTTCGCCAATCCTCACGCTCGGCCAATACCTGCTGCGGGATATTTTCGCTCAGAGCTGTCGCCTCGGCAAGAACGGCAGGAGGGAAAGAATCTCTCAGAGCGTAGCGATACATAATCGTCGTAATGTCAACCCCTCTATCATCCGGCCAACCCAATACTTCCGCAATGTGCGCACGAGCAGGCATTTTCCCTCGCGGATATTCATCCACCTGCGCCGTTATCGCCATGCCGGCCAAAAGCTCAGGCGGCGGCGGGGTTGTCAGGAAAACCTGTTCAGGTGCCGTTTTCCCGTCACCCACTAAGATACCGAACCTGCCACCGGGGCGATAAATGCCTACCCAACTATCGTGACGACGTTCCAACAGTTCATCCACACGAACTTCCAATACCAATTGCTCAGGCTCGGGCCGTTGCCGACCTCTGCGCCGGCGATGATAAGACTGCGGACAACTTCGGCGTAAGCTGACTGCTACAAGGTCGCCATCCATTGCGCCGCCGTCACGATGAGGCATAACCGGCAATTCAATAATACCGGCACCTTCATCATGAGTCATGGAACGTAGCAACTCCTGTCCGGCGGAATCTGCTACAAAAAGGAACTTGCCGGGTTTTATCCGCCGAATGCGCCCGCGGAGCTGTTCTTCCGCCGGTTTACGGAGCACAAACCGAGCTTTGCTCAGACGAACGATTTTACCCTCCAGCTCCCATTGTCGCAACAGCTCTCGCAGGGCAGCACGTTCTCGGGAGTCCACCCCCATACCTCGCGCGATGGCGGATACATCCTGCGCGATATACCCCGGAGCTTTCAGGTAATTTAAAAGTTGTTCTGCCGGATACTCCGGTTGTTTATGCTCACATTTCATCCTTTTTATTTTTTCTCGAGAGCAGGGAACTACTCCCTCTTCTACGAGCAAATTTAGCAGTTTCTGCTCCATTTTCAAGGCAAAATGCTAAATTTCTCTTGACTTTTCAGTATTTTAGTGGCATTCTGTGCGCCCACTCCTGCCTTGTGGCGGAGTGAGACAATCCCGGCGGGTGACAACAACCGCGCACCGACGTCGGAAGAACTCCAAACAAAACTCAATTTCAACATCATTTCTACGACAATGACCAATCTTACTCTTAAGGCCAGCAAGCGCGAGGTTCGCGGCACCGGTAAGCTCAACGCCCTGCGTGCTCAGGGTTTCATGCCCGGCGTCGTTTACGGTCCCGCTGTTAAGGAAAATATCAACATTCAGGTAAAGACTGCTGACGTTCGCGCTCTGCTCAACAGTGTTGACAGCGACAGCTTCCTTGTTAACCTTGACCTGGATGGCACCACCATCCTTGCCATGGTGAAGGATGTACAGCGCAACTTCCTTACCGACAGCACCAATCACATGGACTTCGAGGCCGTAACGCCCGATACCGTGGTAAAGACCCGCGTGGAAGTTAAGCTCAACGGCACCCCCGTGGGTGTGGGCATGGGTGGTGTAGTACACCAGATCGTTTACGAAGTGCCCGTTAAGTGCGCTGTAAAGGACATCCCCTGCTGCATCGAGGGCGACATCACCGCTATCAAGCTTGGTGAGTCTTTCCGTCTGGCTCAGGTTGAGATGCCTGCCAACGTCACCACTCCCTTCAACGGTACCGTGGTGCTGGCTTCCGTTGTGAAGCCCTAAGTCATCGACTTAGCATTGTTTTATTTGAAAAAAAAGCTTCCGAACTTATCGTTCGGAAGTTTTTTTGTAGACTATCATCTTGCTAACAAAGTAAGATAGGGACAAAATAATGGCTTATGAAAATGAAAATAATCATTCTGACGACGGTAAGCCTACTGCTTTTTGTTTCCTGTAACAGTTCATCCTCCCCGGTTAATGAAAACGAGTATAGTGAAGTATATGACCCGGAGCAACCCTGGCGCATGTAAGCGACAGATAACGTATGGACTGATTTTCTTGACCTGAACGAATGGTAGAGCTACGATGAAAGAACTATGAGCAAGACTCTTACCGTAACCGCCATGGTCGTTGCTGTTCTTGTATGCCTGAGCTCCTGCAAGACATCGTTTGACAGCAGTTTCTCGACCACGTCACTTGAACCTCAGCAAAATAATCAATGCTGAAAATCAGCGGGGCTGTTCGAGAAAAATCGGACAGCCCCACTTTTGTGAAATAATCGGATGTAACTTATCCTCTGTATTTTGCTTTGGCGTGCTGCCAGATGGCGAAAGCTGCACAGAATACATTGGGCAACCAAAGAACAATATACGGCGTAATTCCCGAGGATTTACGTGACAATTCGCAGAATACCAGCGCTACGAAGTATACGGCAGCTACCAAAATCCCCAGAGCGAAGCCGGTCGAGGTATCCTTACGGCGAGCTGTAATAGCCAACGGTACGCCAATCAAAGAGAATACAAAACAAGCGCAGGCAAATGAAGCTCTTTGTATACCTTCCGTTTGGAAGGCCAGTACTTCTTTCTTACGCATACCGGACTGATAATACTGAGTGTCACTCTTCGTTGCTTCCCACAAATTATTGGCACAAGGGAATACCGGGGAGGCTGTTTCTGCGGTTTTAGCCAACTTTACTATGGAATTGTAGCTGACATTTTTTACAATATCCCAATGTTCAAGCGTTTCGGCAATTTCCATATTGGTAAAGCGGTTAGGCTTCAGTTTGCGGCGCGTACGCATCGGAATATGAACCTGCATAGGTAATTCTTCAAAAGAGGGCATATTGGTGGCATCACCATCCGCATGTTCAATCGTTGCATGATGAAGCACTAAACTCAGCATGCGCGTGCGCAGGTCAAACTCACCCACATCGGCCGTTTGGGCATGCATGGCAGCAAAGCCCTTCATGCCGGTCTTGGCAGCTCCTTCTTCATCAACAGGGTAAATATGTACACCGAAAAGGCGGTCTCCATCACGCCCCTCCACATACAGGCGCACGCCGTCAAGTTTTGTCTCACCGCCACCGGCAGTCAACAGATTGCGGGGATTATCCATGGCTGCCTTCATGACAAGATCACTCATGGCATTTTTTCCTTTGGGAGCCACCTCAATGTTGATGTAATAGCACAGCAGCGAAAGAGCCAAGCCCATGCCGATAGCCGGCATACTCAACCGCCACAGACTCAGTCCGGCCATACGCATGGAAGTCAACTCATTATCTGCTGCTAAACGACCGTAAACCAGCAGCACAGCCGTCAGGAAGCCCCACGGAACCGAGAATGTCAGAGAGAAAGGGATAACCTGAATAATGAAATCAAAAACAATCGTGGGCGGGGCACCACTTTCCACAAGAAGGGAGTGTAGCTCTTTGAACAACTGACCGAGTAACATCAGCAAGGTGAGAGAAAGCACACCGAGAAATGTTACGGCGATAAGTTGACGGAGAATATAACGGTCTATGGTTTTCACGGTAAATCAGAGAGTCAGGAAGTTCTGTAAAAGTCGAAGTCCGAGAAGCTGGCTTTTTTCAGGATGAAATTGAGTGGCAACGAGGCGACCTTTCTGCACGGCAGCGGCAAACTCTACGCCATACGTGCTTTTTGCCGCAATGATATCGCAGTTATTCGGCTCAGGGTAATAGGAGTGAACGTAATAAAAATAGGGCTCTTCACCCATTCCGGACCAAAGAGGGGAGTGCGGATGACTGGGGTAAACCTTGTTCCATCCCATGTGCGGGACTTTCAGCTCACTATTCGGAAACTTTCTTACCTTGCCGGCCAAAACTCCCAATCCGGGCACTCCGGGGCTCTCTTCGCCGCTCTCGAATAAAACCTGATAGCCCACACAAATCCCGAGAAAAGGCTTATCTTGCTCAATCCATTGACGAATAACGGATGAGAGGCCCTGTTGTTCGAGTGCTTGGGAACAATCACCGAAAGTTCCCACTCCGGGCAGCACCAGATGAGTCAAATTGCCAAGCTCTTCAGGCTTCCGTACCAATGTAGCCTGAACCCCGACTGCGGTAAAAGAATTACAAACGCTCGACAAATTGCCGGCGCCGTAATCGATGATACCGAGCGAACAGGTTGACATAACCGGAGGAATAAAATTTAAAGTGTGCCTTTAGTCGAGGGAATGGAGCCAATCGTGCGGGGGTCGATTTCCACAGCTTGTTTCAGAGCATGCGCCAAGCTCTTAAAAACAGCCTCTGCTACATGATGTCCGTCCATACCGTAGAACACCTCAACATGAAGATTGCAGCGAAGATTATTGACAATGGCACGAAGAAACTCAACGGTGAGAGAAAGGGGCATATTAGGCGCATCCGGCGTACCATCAGGAGCGCGGAACTCCAAATATGGGCGATTGGAAAGATCTATCACGCAACGGCACAAAGTCTCATCCATCGGTACATAAGCACACCCATAACGGCGAATGCCGCGTTTATCACCCAGAGCTTTGAGAATAGAATCCCCCAGAACGATGCCGGTATCTTCGATGGTGTGGTGAGCATCAACTTCCAAATCACCGCGAACGGAGAGCTGCATATCCATCAGACTATGCCGCCCCAACAGGTTCAGCATGTGGTCAAAAAAGGCGTGACCGGTGCATACTCGGACGCACCCGCTTCCATCAAGATTCAGGTTAAGCTCTATATCCGTCTCGCCTGTGGTTCGTTTGCAATCAGCCGTTCTCATGTGCAGCCATTTTAGCACATTTATTTAACCTTGACCAACAGAAAATGCAGAATTGTGGCTTGATGTGTGGAAAAATATCGGCAGAATGTGACTGAGAGAATCTTTTTATCTGCCAAAATGGATTTTATACCCCTTTAGTCCGGGAATGGCCGGTGCTGCCGAGTGTAATGTAATTCACGAAGATCGAAGCCTCGTCGTATAGCCTCGCGTCTCAACTCTTCAAATGCCTCCGGCGCTGCGACCGGATGACGCCCGAGAAACCATAGGCAGGAGCCGCTATCATTCGAAACGAGCGCATAGCGATAATCTTCATCAACCCGCAGGATATTATAAGGAGTGGACAAAAAGCGCAACAACGGAATGAAAGACACTCGCAATCGACCGTTACTTGTAGGATAAGCAATGGCATGTGCCTCGCGGTAGCGTTCATCGTTACCCATGCCGACATTGGTAACACTGATTTCTCCGCCTGACTTAGCCCGATATTCCGTATATACCTCTTCCATATCCTTCTCAAAGGGAGTGTCGAATCTCGCCAGTTCGTACCATCGCCCGAGATATCGGCTCAAATCAATATCGGGGGCAGGGCGCGTATCCGCTTTCTGTTCTGATTTCGGTCGACAAAAATAGTAGCGCAGAGCATCAAGAATCATCATGCACGATGAGATGAATTTTGTCTGTTCTCGGTTCAATAGCTGTTGCAGCACATTTTTATCTACTCATGACAATAATTGTCAAGATTGGACTTGTCAATTTCGCATGAAAGGCGTAAACTTTCCGTCCATGAAAGCGCTTGTCAAGACCAAAGCTGATAAGGGACTCGAACTGATGGATGTTCCGATGCCTGAAGTCGGCCCTAACGATGTTCTCATAAAGATTTATAAAACAGCCATCTGCGGTACTGACCTTCATATCTGGAACTGGGACCCTTGGGCACAACAGACTATCCCGGTCGGTATGCACGTCGGCCATGAGTTCTGCGGTGTGATTGAAAAAGTAGGCTCAGCCGTTACAGAGTTCCGTCCCGGCGAAGTTGTCAGCGGTGAAGGTCATATTGTTTGCGGTCATTGCCGCAATTGCCGTCGCGGCGCTTTCCACCTTTGCCCCAACACGAAGGGGGTCGGCGTTAATCGTCACGGATGTTTTGCCGAGTACCTTTCTATTCCACAGAGCAACGTCATTCGCATCCACAAGGATATGTCCATGGAAATTGCCTCCATCCTCGACCCTTTGGGCAACGCTACGCATACGGCACTCTCCTGGGACTTGGTAGGTGAGGATGTGCTCATCACCGGCGCAGGACTCATCGGCTCCATGGCTGCAGCCGTTTGTAAGAAAGCCGGGGCCCGAACCGTTACCATTACGGACGTGAGTGACTACAAGCTCAGTTTGGCAGCCAAATTAGGTGCTGATCGCACGGTGAATGTTATCGGCGGTGACAGCATCGCTGCAGCTCGCGAAGATCTCGGCATTGATGAAGGCTACGGCGTGTGTCTGGAAATGAGCGGTGCTCCTGCCTGCCTGAAGGATATTATCAATCACTCCGCCTATGGCGCCAACATCTCCTTGCTGGGTATTCAACCCGGCGGCTCCGGCATTGATTGGAACACCTTCGTATGGAAGGGGCTAAAGATGAAAGGTATCTATGGTCGCGAGATGTTTGCGACCTGGCAGAAGATGGATGCCATGCTCCGCAGCGGTCTGGATGTTTCCGCCATCATTACGCACCGCATGCCCTATACGGATTTCGCAGAGGGATTCAATGTCATGAACTCCGGCAAATCAGGTAAGGTTGTCCTTACCTGGGCTGAGTAAAAGCGCTTTTACCTATCAGAAAAGCCCCCGCAGCAATTTCTGCTTCGGGGGCTTTTTGTTAAATAAACGAAGTAATAATTAGTCCTCGCTTTCCACTAATTTGATGGTGATGGGCTTACCGAGGATTCGCTCAGCAGCGGGGATATCCTCGTGAAAATTGAGGTTATAGTTCAACCATGAGCCTGCGGCGGCGCGTTCCTCAATTTTATGTGCAGCGTAATGAAGTTTCTTTTCCGTCAACGCCCCGAAGGAGTTCTCATCCGCAAGTTTACCTTCAGCCTTGGCTTTGTTAAAGACATACTCGGCAAACGCAAGGTTTTCCTTTTCATCAAAGCGTCCTATGGAAAAATCATCCACGCTGAAGTTCCAATGAGGATGGCTGTTGACATACATCAGGTTAAGGTTGCCGGCAAGACGTGCCGGACTGTAGGAAACGAATACAATCAACATCAACACCATCACCCCCAGACAAATCTTGGCATATTGCCAAAATCCTCCGTTACAGCACATATAAAAGACCAGCACCACAAGGCCGGCAAGCCCCATCAACATAGCTTCCGCAGCCTGTAAACGGCGCACGGTAAAGCCGAAATCTTCTATTTGATGGTACAGTCTCATATAGACACTCACGGCCAACAGAGCCGTCTGTGCGACAAGAATATACCCGAATAAACGGCTTACCTTACCCCGACGGGCAACACCATTGCGGCGGAACAAAAGAACCAGCAAAGCGGCGGCCAGAACGGCGGCCCAAGTAATGGATGTTGCGCCTTCATGGAGATATGCAGTCTGCGAAATTCCCTCGGGCACTTTGCCGAACCAGAGGAAAGCAATATCCGTCGATGTCGCGATGGCGAACGCCGCATTCACCCCTAACAGCACACAAAGCGGTAAGTATGGAAGAATGGTGCTACCGGTGCTCTTACTCGTTTCCGCAGACGGAATATTCGGCAATTTTACAATGGCCGGGCGCATGAAGCAGTAAAAACCAAACCAAATGAAACCGATAATCCAGTATACGACATGCAGCCAGAAGTCCCAGCTAAGATGGAGGAAGTTCAGCAATTTATTCCACCAGTCGGCGATAATATCGAAGATTTGCTCCACAAGGGGGTTACCCGTGGCGAAGATAACAAGGAACGTAAGAAAGCAACAAACGCCGATAACAATGCAGATAAGAAGCGGCAGAAGCGAACGCAAGACGGCAAAGCGTCCGGCTTGCGCACCGTTTGAACGTTTAGCCACCCAGAAGGTCCACCAGTTGCGATAACGAACCGACTTCTCGGCATAATTGCACGTAGTCGGCAACATGACAACGATAAAGGGAAGAATAAGACAGGTGAACCAATTGATGAAATGACCGCTGCAAAAAAGCGCTAACATGTTGACACAGGCCAGCCCTTGCAAGAACCAGTACTCCCCTTTGCTGAAATCGCGCCGCAAAAGAAGCAGGGCATTGATGGCAAGAAAACATCCCAGAGCCGCACCGAGGCCTATACCTTCGCTGCGAGGCCAAGCTAAATCAACGGCTGCCACAACCATGACAAGCACGAGTAACGGCACACTGCCGCCGCGCCACCATGCAGGGTCTTTTACAATCACTTCCGGCACCTTTTTCTGCGATGTAGTGGCAGGAGGTGCATTTTCAACGAGAGGAGATGTGCTTTCCATACAATATGTTGGACTGAGTTAAATGATTAGACGTTCAAAATATTAAGATAATTTTCCCTCAACGTAGTCACTTGCCATCAAACCGGCCCCGATTAAGCCGGAATCAGCCCCGAAATGAGCAGGTAGCAACTGTAAGGCAGCGTAATGCACCGGGAACAAAGAAGCCTTTAAAGCTCGTTCCAGCGGCTCAAACAACAAATCACCTGCTCGGGCCACCCCACCGCCGATAATGACTGCCTCCGGGACAAAGGCATACATCAGGTTCATGATGAGAGTCGCTAATTTTTCAGCAAAATCAATGTACAAGCCTTGCGCAATCGGACAACCGCTCCGAGCGGCTTTCTCCAATATATGCGGCGCGCAGTCCTCTGTACGGCGTCGGATTCCGGCTTTCCGATAAGCAGCAACGGCCGCCGCGGCAAACTCATTGTTGCCGATATATTCTTCAATGGCTCCCTTATTTCCGAATGGACCGGGACGACCTTTCCAATAGATACTGGTTTGCCCCAGTTCCGCGGCAGATACCGTCAACCCTCTCAGCATTCTGTCATGAATGATAATTCCGCCGCCAATTCCGGTTCCCAAGGTCAGGCAGGCCAAACTTTGCTTACCGATGCCCGCTCCCGCCTTCCATTCCGCGTAGGCCATACAGTTTGCATCATTATCCAGTACAACGGGCAAGCCCAGTTCCTGCTGCATGATGTCGCGAACGGGAACTTCATGGTCCCAGACCGCAACATTGGTCAGTTGATATAGCACGCCTCTGTGAAAATCCGTCCATCCGGGCATGCCCAGACCTACGGCTGCCGCCTGAGGGCACTGCTGCAAAAGCTCACGAGCCGTTGCACACATTGCCTGAATGATAGCAGACGGGCTATCGTATGCAGCCGTGGGCAGGGGAGCGGCTTTCTTAAGAATCGTCGTCCCCTGAGTGACCCCCATCTTTATGCTTGTGCCGCCGAAATCAACTGCAATGGCCGCTTTCATATCAATATCCCCGCCAAATGACCGGCTTACCCATATCAATGGAGCTGTCAGCCGGCGCGTTGTTCAAATCAAATGGCACGCGCCAACGGAAGCGACTGCCTTCATTGGTCTGCATGAGGATATCCAATGCCATCTCACCTCCCTTGACATTTTTCAATTCTGCAAGCTCAGCAAGCGGAATATTTACTTCGGCAGTAGTGTTACCATTTGCTGCTTTACCCATATCGCAGGCAAAAGCCACGGCATCGTAGTCCCGATTTACAATAAAAGGAGGATCTTGCACATAGGCATTCACATTAACAACCTCCGGCGACAGCTCTAATTTGAGCACAAGGGTATCTTCACCGGAGCGGCTGAATGAAGCTGAGCTGATGGTCGGCTCCTGATTATTGGAATAAAACTTTATCGTCGACCCGACAGGCGCAAAAATCTCAGAGTTTGCCAGAATGCGGCAACTGGCCAAAGTCATATAAGTCGGCTTAAAGCCGAAGGTGTAGTTGCCGGCTTCCATCAACGGGGTGCCGAGTGCAGCGTTTTGACTGGCCGTGCCGTCATTGTGAGGGAGATTCAGGCCATGTCCCAGCTCATGAGCAAAACCTCCGTACCATTTCGTCAACAGGCGCCCTTCCTTCGTATTTTGCCCGAGGTGCTTAATATCAAAGTGAGCATAATCGAGAGCAAAGCAGTTAGTTCCCAAGCCGTAGAACGGAACGCCACCCGGGTTAAGATCATTGTACTGCTCATCATAATGAGTCGGCATGATGACGAAGGAATGCTGACTTGTACGCAATTCCGGATGTTCATCAAAATAGCGGTTCACCTCCTCCAAACAGGCATTGTGTCCGCTACCGTAAGCATAATGAGTGTGTACTTCCTTCCCCTTGATAAGTATAATGTTTACTTCGCCGTTTTCCTTAATGGTCAGTCCGAAAGAGCGATTACCCTGACCATTGCGCGCCATTTCACGCCCATAGTACTGTTGAAGATAGAGCAACAGTTCGCTCAGTCGGCGCTCATAATCTGCAATAGGCTCACGGTCACTGCCGACAAAATAAATAACATTCACCTGATGTTCGCAAGGTTCCAAAGCAATGCTATCGGCCAACAATTCCTTGGCTCTCTGTTGAAAATGAGCAGGTATGTCAGCAGCCGTAACGACATTCATTCCGAAAGCACACAATAAGGCGGATAAAAAACATCTGTTCATACTCCAATCGATTCTATCGAAAATTATTATTTTGTCAATCTTATTATGGCTGAAGTCGTTGCCCGGGAGAGCAGATTGTGGCTCATGTGCTCAAAACTCAATTCAGGCAGATATTCTTTCATTTTTGTTGCCGCCGTATAGCGTATACGCTCCGTCAGACGACTGCTCCAAAGCGGCGTGTACAACTTGATTCGAGCCGGAGTCAGCATGCAGGCAACTATCTGGATATATCGCGCCGTCATCTCTGCTACCAACGAACGATCTTTATAATCAAGTGTTTGCCAAAGCTCAGGCAAAGGCAGAAGGTGCAGGGGGCCGCTGCGCTCCACTCGCCCCCGGCGCTTGAAGGCGCAGCTCGGCGCACCACCCTCAGGCAAATATAATACGGCAGTCTCGTTCGGTACGGCGGCGGCAAGTAATTCCGCTACATCAGGAATCGCTACCTCGCAATGATAAATCTCAGCCAAATGTTCCGGCAGCCCCGCCGGTATGAGCTCCGGCGCCGCCGGTATAGTTATGCTGCGCACGCGATTTCGACGCACCGCTTCAGCCATCACTCCATCCAGGCTTTCCTTTTCAAGGTAAGTGAAGTTCACCCGACGTCCCGACTTCTTGTTGCCGTGCAGATCAAGTACACTCAACTCGCAGTTTAACCGTTGACCTTCTCGTGTAACTTCCGTTACCACATGCACGGCATAGGACGTATTGTACCGATACAATTGCACGGGGCGCCCTCCGCCCGACGGAATTTCTCCCACCATTTGCAACTCACCCCGAAGGCACAATTCATTTACGGCCTTGCCTACACTGACAAGACTCAAGCCCGTAGCTGTCGCTAACTGAGGGCGGGTGGCTTCCCCTCGCTCATGCATCGCTATGCGTACTGCTTGAATGGCTCGTGACATCAGAACTTTATAAATCAGGTTAATTAAGTCTACCATTTTTCCTTTGTTTATGCAAGAAATAAAATTAAGCATTGATGTTCAACAGAATAAAACAAACACAAATAAAAGAAAGCGTATAAATCAAGGTATTTCGATATTCAACGGCTCGACAGTTGACATAACATCTGGTAGGATGAGGGCAGCAGAGAACATCTTAACTTATCGACATTATGAAATATATCTTTGTAACCGGCGGCGTTGTATCCTCCCTTGGTAAAGGACTTGCAGCAGCATCTATCGGCACATTGCTTGAACATTGCGGCCTTGAAGTGACCATGCAGAAGTTCGATCCCTACCTGAATATTGACCCCGGCACCATGAGTCCGTACCAGCATGGTGAGGTATATGTTCTCAATGACGGAGCCGAGACGGACTTGGACCTCGGTCACTATGAGCGCTTTATCCACTGCCAGCTTTCGCGCCTGAACAACCTTACGAGCGGCAAGGTGTTTGAGCATGTGCTGGAGAAGGAGCGCCGCGGTGACTACCTCGGCAAGACAGTGCAGTACATTCCGCATGTAACGGACGAAATTAAGCAGCGACTCTATGATTTGACGGAGGCCAACCGCGAATGCGATGTCATCATCACCGAAATCGGCGGTACGGTTGGTGATATTGAAGGCTATCTTTTCCTGGAAGCTCTGCGCCAATTTGCACTGGAAGTCGGTCGTCAGAACTGCTGCTTTATCCACGTCACGCTGTTGCCATACATCAAGGCCGCAGGCGAAACCAAGACCAAACCCACGCAGCAAAGCGTTGCCAAATTGCGTGAAATCGGCATTCAGCCCGACATTATCGTATGCCGTACAGAAATGGACAATCTCACGGAGGAAGAAAAGCGCAAGATTGGTATGTTCTGTAACGTACCGCCGCGCAATGTGGTTGCCTTCTGTGACGTGAAGCACAGCATTTACGAATGTCCGCTTGATCTCGGTCGTGACCGCGTAGACCGCATTGTGACAGAGGTGCTCGGTATCACCGTTCCCAAGCCCAAGATGGATGAGTGGCAGAAGTTCGTGGGCAGGGTCATTCATCCTTCTCACAGTGTGCGCATAGCCGTAGTGGGCAAGTACATCTCGTTGCAGGATGCCTACAAGTCCATTTATGAGAGCTTCACCCACGCAGGGGCCGCCAATGACTGCCGCGTGGAAATTGTGCGAGTGGATGCCGAGGCTCTCGAGAGCAGCACCTGCGCCGAACTGATTGGTGAGGTGGACGGCATATTGGTGCCGGGCGGTTTCGGTGAGCGCGGTGTGGAGGGTAAAATTAAGGCAGTGCAGTACGCTCGCGAGAACAACATTCCTTTCTTTGGTATATGTCTGGGCATGCAGGTGGCCGTTATCGAGTTTGCTCGTAACGTTCTCGGTCTGAAAGACGCGAACTCCACCGAGTTCAACCGCAGCACCGACAGCCCCGTCATCTGCCTGCAGGAAGAACAAAAGACTATTACCAATATGGGGGCCACCATGCGTCTGGGTGCCTATCCGGCTCACATTCAGCCCGACAGCCTGTGCAGCAAGCTCTATGGCGGTGCAGAAATCATTTCGGAACGTCATCGTCACCGTTATGAGTTCAACGCTGACTTCCGCGAAGCCTGTGAAAAAGCCGGTCTGGTTATTTCAGCCGTTAACGATGAACACGGCTTGGTAGAGGTCGTAGAGTTGCCCTCTCACCCCTACTTCATCGCCTGCCAGTACCACCCGGAGTTCCAAAGCCGCCCGACGGCACCGCATCCTCTCTTCAACGGACTTGTTGCGGCAGCCCTTGAGAAAAAGCAGGCTTAATCGACCATTAAACATCTCGGCGAAGTACAAGGTTGCCCGTCAGTGAAACGCGCTTCTTTGTACTTCGCTTTTCTTCATTTATCATGATAGACGCACTTGTTGTAGTCGCTTACTTCATCGCTATTTTCAGCATCGGCCTCTATGCCGGTCGCAAACAGGATAGCTTGGAAGATTACGCTCTGGGTAACAGAAGTCTGCCTTGGTGGGCTATCCTTGCCTCCATCATCGCAGCGGAAATCAGCGCTGCGACCTTCCTGGGCACCCCCGGTGAAGGCTTTGTGCTTCGCAATTTTGCCTATGCTCAGTTGGGAATAGGTGCCATTCTCGGACGAATCATTGTCGGTAAACTTTTCCTGAAACCTTACTACGACTATAAGGTCGTCTCCATTTACGAATACTTAGAGAAGCGCTTCGGTATCACTACCCGCCGCTGGGCAAGTGTAACCTTCCTCATCAGCCGTGTACTGGCAAGCGGAGTGCGCCTGTACTTTGCGGGCATTTTGCTGGTGATTGCCTATATGTTCATCATCGGTCAGGAGAGCGCCAGTCCCCTTGAGACAGTTCTCATATATATCGGAGCTCTGACCTTTATCACCGTTGTTACCTCAATCTATACCACTCTGGGTGGGCTGAAGGCTGTTGTGTGGACAGATGTTCTACAGGCGAGCATCCTTATCATAGCCGTTGCCACCACCATTCTGCTGCTTTTCTTCAGCATAAAAGGCGAAAGTTCATTCGTTGATACTTTCCACAACATCTGCAATATCATCGGCGACACGACCAACAATCCCTGCGGTGTGAATAATCTGCAACCCGGTAAGGTGTTTGACTTCGGCATCAGCGGAGAGGGTTTCATCACCGACCTCCGTAACATCCTTAGCAGCGAGTATACCCTCTGGACTGCATTCCTCGGTGCCACCTTCCTTGCTATGGCCACTCACGGTACCGACCAAGACATGGTACAGCGCATGCTTGCCGCCAAAGACAGCAAGACCGGTACCCGAGCCGTTATTCTTTCGGGCATAGTAGACATTCCCGTCGTGCTTATTTTCCTTGTGTGCGGTATGCTCGTGTTTGTCTATTATTCCACTGACGGCATGGAACTGCCCAGAAACGCAGCGGGGCAGGTGGAACAGATGAAAATTTTCCCCTACTTTATCATTCATCATCTACCCTCCGGTATTCGCGGTCTGCTTGTCGCAGCGCTGTTGGCAACAGCCATGGGCTCCCTCTCCACAGCCCTCAACGCGCTGGCCACAACCGCTACCCGCGACTGGTACCGTGATGTGTTCAATCCCGCAGCAAGCGAGCAACAACTTCTGCGCGCCGTTCGTTGGCTGACTGTGGCCTTTGCCGTACTGCTGATAGTTGTGGGAGCTATCTCAGCATGGTACGTGGTGATGAATCCGGGAGCACGTATTCTTCCGATTGCTCTGGGTATATTCGGTTATACATACGGCTCGCTTCTCGGCGTATTCCTGCTGGGTATGCTGACGCGTGGCCGAGGCAATGATTTCGGCAATGTGTTGGCGATGCTGGCCGGCTTTGCCGCTGTCATTACGCTGGAAATACTCGGCAGCAAAGAGATGATTACCCCCATTGCTTTCCCGTGGCGCGTGACTATCGGCACCATTGTCACCTTCGCCGTCGGAAGTTGCTTTGCAACACCGAAAGAATGTATCGCACGACGCGCTGAACATTAAATGCTTGCCAGTGAACCAAAAAATCAGTAGAATACAGCTATGAAGATTTTGCGCTCCATCCAATTAGCAGCATCCTTACTCTCCGTGATGGCAATACCGGCCGTAGCCGGAGATTTGACTGACGGATTGCGCGATGGCTCAATCTGGGAGAAGGACAGGCCAACCATTTGTTCCTCCGATTTTGTGGGACTGCGCTACAGACCTGTTGACAATCACAGCATCTGCCTGATGCCGCGCCTGAGCATAACCTCCTGTGAAGTATGCCCTCGGAAAGTCAAGAAAATTGACCTCAAGGACAGTAAGCTCGGCATGGGAAATCTCAAGTTCGGCGAAACCATCGTCTATTGGGATGATGAAAACAAGACCAAACGCATAGACGCTTGGATATACACCCGAAGTGACGACGGTGACCGAGAGAAAGGGGAGTTCAACACCATCATTAAAGATTCTTTTCGACAATTAACCGCTATCACAAAAGGTTTGCCGGAACTGAGAGCTGATGTAAGTGAGGCCGATATTGACCATGTCGGTGTGGATGGCATGCGCCAATGGTACTGGGAATGGGACGGAGGCGTCATTCTGATGGAAGCCTCATCATCCGATACAGCAGATGACGGCAGCCCCTTCAAAGCGGAGTTCATTCGTCTGAAAATCGGACGAGACAGAGATGCTATCGCCACCGGCGGAGCGGACAACATCAGTAAAAAGAAAGACATCAAAAAGAATGTCAAGGATGACCCTCGTTCCCGTGACCGCTGGATTGCCGGCATTCCCATGATTGATCAGGGAACGAAAGGATACTGTGTGCCGGCGACAACGGCTCGCGTATTCGCCTACTATGGTATGGATGCCGTTGACATGCACACCATGGCTCAGATGTTCGACTCTCACGGGCGCGAAGGTACCAGCCTTTGCAAAATGGTACAAGGTCTTTCGGAAATCAGCGAGAAGTTCAAATATGAACTGAGATGTCCCATAGCGATAACCGGGGCTCGTTCTGCCCGCAACGATTGGTACAAGGAAGTGCGCAGCCACATCGACGACGGCATACCGCTTCTGTGGTGCGTGGAACTCGGCATTGCTGATGAGGCCGGCATTCCCAAAGGATATGAAGGTTCGCACATGCGACTGATTATCGGCTACAACAAACGTACCCGCTCCATCATCTTTACCGACTCCTGGGGTGAAGGGCACGAGTTCAAATACCTAAAGCTCGATGATGCCTACAAAATCACGTCGGATATGCGCGTGATTGTTCCGAAAAAATAAGGAATGCTCCATCTTATTTCATCCGACGCTGCGGTAATATCTGCCGCAGCGTTTTTTTTCATGTATTGACCTGATATTTCGCTTTTCCTCGGGGAAGGCTTGTGATAGAATATTCGACGTATGGCAGCAGAAGAACTTTCCATCGGCGTCGACATGGGCGGCACTACCATCAAATTTGCCGTAGTGCAGGGGACAGAAATCATTTATAAGGGACAGCCCATGCAAACAGGAGATTACGCTTCGCCTGACTGCATTGTTGAAGAAATCGGCAATCGTTTGCGGGGGATTATGGATTTGTACCCTGCTGTAAAAGCCGTCGGAATGGGCTTACCCGGTTTTGTTGACCACAAGGCAGGCATAGTTGACTCTCTGACCAATGTACCCGGTTGGTACGACATTCACATTCGCGATATTCTGAGTGAAGCCACAGGATTGCCTGCTGCCGTCGATAACGATGCCAACTGCATGGCCTACGCAGAATGGAAGCTCGGTGCCGGTCGCGGCATGAATGACCTCGTTTGCCTGACGCTTGGTACGGGAATCGGTTCCGGCGTGATTGCCGGCGGACATTTTGTTCGCGGCCACCTGAGCGCAGCCGGTGAATTGGGACAGATGACGATTGATTACAAGGGCCGCATCGGTTACTATGGCAATCAAGGTGCCATCGAGGACTATATCGGCCATCGCGAAATTACGGCCGAAGCGCAGGCCGCCTACGCTGCCAACGGACAGCCGAAATCTTTGAACGAATGCGGACCGATGGAACTCGAACTGGCTGCAAAAGCCGGCTGTCCCATCGCTCTCGGGATATGGGAGGACATCGGTCGTAAGCTCGCTGCATGTCTGATGAATTGCCACTACATCCTCAACCCCGAGGCTTTCATCATCGGCGGAGGCGTGGCAAAAGCCGGAGATTTACTCTTCGGGCCGGTACGCCGCCACCTCAAAGCTCAATTATATCCGCCGCACTACGAGAAGATTAAGATTCTTCCCGCCATGTTCAGTAACGATGCCGGCATCATCGGTGCAGCGCGACTGGCACTGAGCGTAGCCAATAACGAAGAGTCCTGACGCAATCCGTGCAAGTATCTGAAATCAGCAAAGCCGAGCAACGTCTCTGCACCCGTCTGCAATTGGATGAGGCGTCAGCAAGCCGCCTCATCTCCGCGATGCGTGCAGGAACATCTTCCCGCCCGGCCATTGTTCTGACCCCTTTGGCTCCCGCCGATTATGTCCCTCCCTTTGATTGCCTGAATACTGAGGGCATCGAATGGCTGCCGCCGAGAGTCTATATCCCCAAAGAAGGAGAGCGCCCCACCTCACATCCTGATTATAAGGCAGGTCTGTACTACGCACTTGACCTCTCATCCTGCTGGGAGAGCGCACCTCTTGCCGTTGTGCAGACTCCGATTCGCAGTCTGGACCTCTGTGCGGCCCCCGGTGGTAAAACCATGCTCATGACAGCTCGCTATGGTCTTGTACCACACCATACGGCAAACGAAGTCAATGCTTCGCGCCGGGGAATTCTTCGCCAGAATATCACTCAATGCGGACTGAGCAATACTGAGGTAACAGGCTTACGCCCCGACCAATGGGCCTCGCAAGGCTCCGGCTTTGATTTATTGCTGGCAGATGCTCCGTGCAGCGGACAATCGCTGCTGTGCAAAGGTATACGCAATCCCGGCTGTCTGGGAGCTCAGATGGTGAACGGCAATGCTAAACGCCAAAAAGGAATATTACTGGCAGCCGTTCAAAGTATGAACCCTGGAGGTCATATTCTTTACTCCACCTGTACATACGACCCGGATGAAAACGAAAAGGTGATGAGCTATATATTGCGTCGCGTGGAGGGGTGGAGTGCCGTCGAAGTTCCGGCGCTGACCGCTTTCCGGTCTGCACTGGCAGACTTTCCCTGTTACCGCCTGTTACCGCACCACGGCTATGGAGCAGGGGGCTTTTGTTGCCTACTCAGAAAGTCTAATGAAAATTGAACATTTATTATAGAAAAAAAGTCTTACAACCAACCAAACAAAATCATGAACAATCATTACCTCAGCTTAGCCCTTGGAATGATAGGAGCTTCAGCACTTTTCGCCGCCCCCATGCCTGAAAAAGCCGAATTGCTTGCCAGCAACACCGTCGTCGCTCAGTACATGGGCACGCAGGAACGCCCCTGCTACTTCCGTACAGCTCTCTGCCCGGACCGTTGTGATCATGCCGCCAAGGTAGCTAATTTCGTCGTGCTGGTAAATGAAAACTACAGCAAACCCGGCAAGTACGGCGATGATAAAGCCGAGGTCGGCTCCGTTATCATGATTGACATGAAAAACGACATTCCCGGTCAGGATGAAGCCGTCAATAAACTTATTGAAACCCTGCAACCCGGCGATACGGTGCGTCTGACGCAAAACCACTACTATGGTGAAATCGGCTGCTGCATGACCCCGTTCCGTCCCGTTACTAAGATGGAAAAAGCCGAAAAACCGGACAATGCCCCGGAAGTGCCTGCGGAACAAGCTGAGCAACATCCGGTCATGCCCATCATGCCTCGTGTTCGCTAAACTTCAATATCTAGCCTCGCTGTTGCTTATCGGCTGTCCGCTCATTTGGGCCGGACAGCCGACGCTGCATGTAGCGGCTCCGCAACTGCGACAACCCATTCCCCAGCAGGAGCTCCATGCACAGGGGCAAGGGACGGCTGTTATTTTCATCGGTGGCTTTGGTGATGAAATCAGCGGCATCATTCCGCACATGCTCCGATATCTACCACCCTTGAGCAAGAGGGAATGCCGAGCATATTATCATTGGCATGCCGGCTGCCCGCAATCCGTTGATGACGGAGCAACGACGCTGGCCCGTCACATCGAAGATTATCGCCGTTATAACCCTGCGGCAGATGTCGTCATTATCGGCCATAGCATGGGGGCAAGCATGGCACTGAGAACTGCCCATTTGCTCCGACGGGAAGATGGACGACTTTTCCTCATTACACTTGATCCGGCAGACCGCAGCTACACGCCTCAGCGTCCGCCTGCCGTAATCTGGTGGGGCAACGCTTATGTGGTCAACTCTCAATCAAATCATGATTATATCGCTCAATTGGGAGGTCGTTGGAATAAATGTCAAGGAGCGGATAACAACATTCGATTTGACGGCAGAGATGCAGATGAAGCGGGGCTCCTCTACATTCACGACAACGCCTTCTCTCTCATGATGAGCAGGGGACTCGGTCGACACCCCTCCCTGAATGACTTGCTCAAACAGCAGCTCAGAAAGGAAGGGCAAGATAGCCCAGAAGATGCAAAGTCCACGCCGAAATTGCCACCAAGGCCAATAAATACCAGGTAATAACCCAACCGGGACGAACGCGACGACGGAGAGAATTGCCCAAATGATTCATGACCTTCGCGGTCTGTTGGACAATAATAACATCTTCATTCTTGGGAATTTCCTCTCTCATGGCTCGGCGGTAGTGTAGCACAAGCGAGCACGGATTTCAAGCAATACACTCTTGTCAAGTCACAAAAAATCTGCTAAAATCACCCGCGCTTATGGAACCCTGTCTGCCAATCGATACAAAAGGCCGCCCTATCATTCTGATAGGGCTGATGGGCTGTGGTAAGACAACGATTGGTAAGGAGCTCAGCAGGATGACCGGCATGCCGTTAATTGACATGGATGCCATCATCGAAGAACAAATCGGCAAGAGCATCTCCAACATTTTCAAAGATGAGGGAGAAGCACATTTCCGTGCGCTCGAGACGGCGCTTCTTCGTTACATAGAAGGGACAATCGGTACCCCCAAAGGCTCCGTTATCATATCCACCGGCGGAGGAGTTGTACTCAAAGCCGTCAATAGAGAAATACTTAAACGCATGGGCTTTACCGTCTGGTTTAATGTGGACGTGCCCACTCTTTTGGAACGCACCTCACGCAGCAGTAACCGCCCCTTACTGCAATCACCCAATCGAGTGGCCATTATGGAAAGGCTCTATCGAGAGCGTGGGCCGCTTTATGCCGAGACTGCGCACATGGCACTCGAGTCATCTCACATCAGCGTGCAGGATACCGCCCCCATCGTGCACGCTGAGGCCCTGAAGTTCTTTGCTTAATCGCGGAAGAAGTCAATCCTCAGCGCAACCAGGCAAGGAACTCTTTATTACCTTCCATGCCGGTGATAGGAGAGTCCGCCACCCCCATCCATTCCCGGTGCAATTCTTCCGTCACAAAGTGACGGATTTTATCAACTGCGCGTTGGTGCAAAGCCGCGTCACGCACAATCCCTCCCGGACCGATATCTTCCGGTTGCAACTCAAATTGAGGCTTTATCAGCACCAACAAATCGCCGCCTTCCTGTAAACAATTATAGGCAGCCGGGAGAATCTTCGTCAGAGAGATAAAAGATACATCGCTCACAATCAGCTCCACCTTTTCTCCCAAATCATCAGGGGTCATGTAGCGGGCGTTAAACTGCTCGCGCACGATAACGCGAGGGTCATTGCGCAATTTCCACACCAGTTGGTTGGTGCCGACATCAACCGCATGTACACGCAAGGCACCATTCTGAAGCAAACAATCGGTAAAGCCCCCGGTTGAAGAACCGATATCCAAACATACTTTACCCTCAGCCTTAACGGGAAAGGCTCTTAAAGCACCTTCCAGTTTAAGGCCACCGCGACTGACATACTTCGGTTTATTCTTAACCGTAACAGGTAAGGAATCGTCAACCTTTGTGCCGGGCTTCGTGATAACCTGCCCCTTTACCATCACCTCACCGGCAATAATGAGGCGCTGGGCCTGTTCGCGAGAATCGCTCAGGCCCAGCGATGCAACAAGTACGTCCAGTCGCTGTTTAGGCATAAAGGAAAGAGATTAATAATAATCACCGCGCATCTTCTGTGCACGATGCTGACCGGGCATGACAGGATATTTCTTTTTCTGCTCAGGAGTCATGACCGGACGAGCCACCGGACGCGTAACAGGTTGCTGCATGACCGGCATAGGCTTCGGAGCCAATTTCTGAGCAACGGGACGAGGTGCGGGTTTCTTCACCACCGGAGCAGCGGCAGGAGCCGGAGCAGGGGACTGAGGTATAACAGTCTCGGGCTGAGGTTGATTCTGGGAGAAAGCACCCGGCTGTGCCGGAGTCGGCTCTGCAATCAACGACGGATCCAGCGCCGGTTCCGTTGCAGTTGCCGGAGCCACAGGCTTGGCTACCGGTGCAGGTTTTGCCACAGCTTGCTTCGTTACCTTCTTCGGACGAGGTGCCGGAGCAGGGGGCGGCTCCGGTGCAGGAGGAAGAGGTGCAGGTATATCCGCTACAACAGGAGCCGTTACTACCGGCTCAGGAGCCGGAGCGGGAGCTGCAATGGGCTCGGGTGCCGGGGTCGGAGCGGGAGCAGGAGCCATGACCGGCTCACGGCCGATAATGCGGGGCTTTGCCCAGCCATCATCACTGGAACAAGAAGTCATGGCAGCAGCTACTGCCACATACGAGATCAAGGTTATTGTCTTTTTCATATAATTTATTGAAGATAAAAGAGTTGATTAGCAAAGGATGACATCGTTGCAAAGGAATAGGCAACGGTTAAGATACTCATGAGAATAAAGGTGCGGTCTTTTGCCACCCGTTCGCGATGCTCATCAGCACGACCGGGGCGCAGGCTGATAATCATAATGATGGCAAAAACGAGCCACGACAAGCCAAACATATTCTGCCAGTTCGGATCCGTAAACAGCCGCGATTGAAAAAAGGTCGCCAAATAATACGCAGAATGCGGCAATACGCCCAATATAGCAAACTCGGGTCGCAAGCGGCCGCCGGTAAATAAGCGCATCCACACCACACCCCATGTGACAATAATTAAGGTAAATGCCACAACAAGCATCAATACGCCGTTGCCAAGCAGCCCGGTCAACAACGAACCGCAACTCAGCAATACATAGAGCGGCACAGCCCAGTAGATGTAGTTCAAGCGCTTCATGCCATGCTTAATCAGCCAATCCAATTCCAGGTAATGGGAACTTCGATGTCGGGGTGCAAACTACGCATGGCAGGACTACCCAGCACACATTCCTCAAGTGCAGCCTTGTGAGGCGTATCTGCCGGCAACGGAAGAGTGATAATCGTACCGATGCGCGCTATACGACGAGGATTTGCGCTCATCTCCTTACTGACTTCGATGGTCAAGCCCTCGAGATTCAAATTTTCTTTTTCCGCATATATCCCCATGATGGTGGCCATACAGGCAGCCATGGCTGAACACATCAAATCCGTCGGTGAGAACGATTCTCCTTTGCCGTGATTGTCAACGGGAGCATCCGTACTGACTGTGGCTCCGCTCGGACCATGCTGCAATTCACAATGCAGACCGCCAACATACTTCATCGTGCACTTTACCATGTCAGCATTCTACACTTCGTTCGCTCGCTGTCAAGTTATATTTAGCTCGCAGTACACGAAAATCTCACTCAAAAGGGAAAAGTTACAACTTCGCATAATACATGTAATGCAAAATTATATTTGCCTAGAATGACAGCAAGTCAGCGATATCACACTTTCAACTTGAAAACACGCGAAAAGCTGGTAGAATAGTTTGCGCGTATGAGCATGGTGACAGCAGAACATTTACACAAGACGTTCGGTCGGTTCACGGCTGTGAAAGATGCGAGCTTCTCGATTGACAAAGGCGAAATCGTGGGTTTTCTCGGTCCGAATGGTGCCGGCAAAACGACCACGATGAAAATGCTGACCGGCTATCTGCCGCCGACAGCCGGTACGGCAAGCATAGCCGGTTACGACATTCTGACGCACCCACTCGATGCGCGCCGTCATCTGGGCTACATGCCGGAGAACGTCCCGCTGTATGATGAAATGCGAGTGTATGAATATCTTGATTATCGTGCACGTCTCAAAGGCATCTGCGGAAAGTCCGTACGCATGCAAATCGGCGAAGTGATTGAAAAATGCGGACTCACCCCCAAACGCAAAAATCTTATCAACACGCTCTCCAAGGGATTCCGTCAACGCGTGGGACTGGCGGATGCACTTCTCGGCAATCCCGATCTCCTCATCCTAGATGAACCGACCAATGGTTTGGACCCCAACCAGATTCGTCAAATTCGCGAACTCATCCGCGCTCTCGCCGAAAATCACACCGTCATCCTCTCCACCCACATCCTCAGCGAAGTGGAAATGATATGCAATAAGGTAATCATCATCGATCAAGGTGAAATCAAAGCTGCCGATACCCCTGAGAACCTCACTCGCGGTCTGCGAGCAGCCGGACGCGTATCGTTAGAGTTCAAGGGTGACCTTGACGCAGTTGTGGCTGAACTCGAGGCTTTTGCTCCCGTTAAAAAAGTAATCATCGAAGAACCTCAGGATGGCTGGCACCGCCTATTGGTGCGAGCTGAGCCCGGGACGGATACCCGAGAGAAAGCCGCAGCCATCATCACCTCGCACGGCTGCATCCTGCGCCATATTTACCGCCACATCCCCAGTCTGGAGGACGTCTTCGTCGAGATGACCCGCCGAGACTAATCATCACCCCCTGCTCGCCTCGAATCGTAATTTTTACAATATCAACAATGTCAAGCGATAATACTACAATCCGGCGCACGACCAGTTACTTTTCAACCTTGCGAACGATTTACGCCAAGGAATTGCGCGGCTACCTGTGCGTTCCTTTCGGCTGGGTCGTGCTAGGCTGCACGATGGCTCTGCAAGGCTTTATTCTTCAAGCTGTTCTTCAAATTATGAGCCATGCGACGGGCAACGGTGTACTTTACCACATGCTCGACAACCTCAACTTTTGGTTTTATTTTATCTTCATCTTCCCGCTCATCACCATGCGTTGTTTAGCGGAAGAAGAACGTCAGGGTACACTCGAGGGGCTGTTGACCGCCCCTGTTACGACTACTCAAATTGTTCTGGGTAAATACTTTGCAGCTTACACCTTCTATCTCATTCTCTGGTTACCCATGCTGCTTTATCCCAGTGTGAGCCGACTGGGTAATTTATACACAGAGTTGCGCTACGGCATACAACCTGAGGGCACAATAACCTACATGATTGCCGACTGGGTAGGCCCCTTCACCATTTTGGCTCTTACGGGTGCATTCTTCGTAGCCTTAGGCATATTGTGCTCCGCCATGTCCCGCAGCCAGATTATTTCGGCCATTCTGAGTACCTGCCTCATGATTATGTATTATTTCATGGGACGTGTTACGGAATTGTGGGGAGAGTTCCCGGCTGCTCCCATTTTCCATTACCTCTCCTGCACGGAACAGGTTAAGTCCTTTGCCAGCGGCGTTATCGACACACGCCCCTTCGTTCTCTACATTTCTCTGACCATCTTTACCTTAGCCCTTACTAAACGCGTTGTGGATTATCGACGCTGGACACGATAAACCGACCACCCGAAACCTTTAAGACTCGTACCACTCCATGAGAAAGAAAGAATTTACCGGCCATCCTGATGCCAAAAAGCCCAAGGGTAATCCTCTGGCTTGGCTCAATCTGCTGTTGCTTTCCATCTTCGTACTGGCATGCAATTACATCGGTTGCCGAGAATATGCCCGAGCTGACCTCTCCGAGCAAGAGAGTTACTCTATCTCCGAACGTACTCTCAACGTCCTTTCCAGCGACCGCATCCAAAAGCGAGAAACGCCCATCCGAATCATCTTCGCATTCCAACGTACAGCCACAGGCTATGCCCGTATGTACTCCCTTCTGGAAGAATACAAACGCCACGGCAAGGGTAAAATCATCATTGATTGCTTCGACCCCCTCCGTGAGCCCAACAGAGCACGCGAAATTTCGCAGATATACGGCGTGAGCTTCGATCAGAACCTCTGCGTGGTAGATGCCCGAGAAGACCATACAGTCTCCCTCAAAACCTTTGAAGAAGACCGCAGCGACCGCAAGCATGTCCGTATTCGTCCGGGCGCTTCATTCATGAAATATGAAGTACTGCCGGATGAAACCAAGCGAATTGTCGCACTCATGATGGATGAGGTACTTTGCTCCGCCGTTACCGAGGCTGTTGAGGGCGACATGCGCCGCATGTATGTAGTGGAAGGCAAAGGCGGAGTATCGCGCGATGACCAATCTCTGCTCGAGACACTCGGCCTCATCACCGGCTCCCTTAATATTCAGCTCTCATGGGTTAATCTCAACGAGGCGGAGGTTCTCCCGGCAGATGCCGAAGGCCTCATTATCGTTTCGCCGCAAACTGATTTCACTGAAAATGAAATGAGAGTCATTCGTGAGTTCTGGGAGCGCGAAGGCCGCCATGCTGTCTTCATTGCCCTCGACCCGACCAATACCAAGCTCCCCATGCTCTATCGCTTCCTGCGCGAACAGGGAGTGCGCCCCAACGCTGACCGCGTGTTGCTGCGCAATCGCAAGCGCGCTTACTACGATATTTCGGCGGTCATGCCCAAGGGACTCAACTGCACCAAAGCCTTCTGGAACAACACAACCCAAATTGAAGGACAATCCATGTCACTCACACTCGAACACGGAGATGAGAACATGGCCGCTATCCGCAAGCTCACCACCTATCCGTTGCTCATGAGTACAGCCGAATATTATGGTGAGACGAGCCGCGATTTGGAGCCGTCCTTCCATCCGCAGGAAGATAAGGAAGGCCCCCTGTGCCTGCAAGCGGCCGTCACCAGAGGTAGCAACAATGACCCCAATAACCTCAGCACCATGATTGTCACCGGCAACATCGATATGTTGACCCGCGAAAATGCTCGCAAAGAGCAGACAGATTACATGCGTTCGCTCTGGGCTTGGATGATGCACCGCCCCGAATATGCCGGTAAGAGTTCCAATCAGGACCTCACCATGAAGATTGACCTCAATCGGCATACGCGCAGCGCCGTTGAACACATTACGCTTATTATCATGCCGTTGCTGGCTCTTCTGATGGCACTTGCCATTTGGAACACTCGTCGTCATTGATTTCATTACTTCACATGAGAATCATTACCACAGTTTTTCTGGCCCTTCTGGCTATCCTGAGTGTCACGGCCTCCGTCTTTCTGACCATTGACGGAAACTTGGCACGACTGACAGGTTGGTACAGCTTTAAGCCGGGCATGTCTCTCTTCTCAACTGAAAACACGACCAGACTTTCTGACGTTTGTTGGATGCGAATTCGCGACCTGCACGACACTATCGAATGTTCCAAAGCAGAAGACGGTACATGGTGGATTAATAAACCTTTCCGCGACAGATTAAACCCGACAGTAGCTGCCGCCATCCTTACTTTCACAGAAAAAGCTCGCGTCGTTGATACCTTGCCACTCAACAAGCACACAAGAAGTCGCTTGCGTGAATACGGAGTACAATCCAACCCTCATACCATTACGCTGAAAGTCAAAGACTCGCAAGAAGATTTAACCACCATTGCACGTTACACTTTAGGTAATGTCTCGCCTTGGTTGGCAGATGCCGGAGACGGAGAAAGCGTCATGCCGACTTCCTACCTGAGAACTGATTTTTATGGCAAAGATAAACGCATACACGTAGTCAGCGGCAACATTCTCAACATCTTCAAAGATGGGTTGTCTGCTCTCCGAGACCCCCGCCCCCTGCTCTTCACCCCGGATTCCATCCGCGAGATTAAGATAACTCACACAGGAGAAAAAGCCCCCCTGCTCATCAAACGAGCCAGCGCCGAGGCACCATGGAACATCACTTCACCTTGCATCACCTCAGCAGATCAGGATAAGGTAAATAACCTAATCGCTTCTTTTGCTCAAATTTCTGCCGCTAAGGTTGAAGATGCCGCAGATTGCACAATCAACGGCAATCCCTCATCTACCATTGAAATCAAATCAATAACTCAGGATGAGCCCATTAAGCTCACCCTTTACGACAGCTTTGCCTCCCCTACGGATGGCCAGCAACTCTGCCATGCCACAGTTAGTAACAGACCCGTCGTCTTCACCTTGCAGGCTCAGCCTCGCGTAAGTCGCAAAGGCAGCTATTCCCGCATTGTCAACAGCATTTGCAATCTGCCTGTACTGCCGACCAAAGCCATGGCTCAGCTACGTTCCGGTAATGAAACGATATATACCTCAGATCTGCCCCTGTCACTTGATGAACTGCGGTCTTTAAAATTCACCGACATCATCGACAAAGACGTTGAAAGAGTGGTCCTCAAGGCTCGTGACAGTGCGGATTCCCTGCGACTTCTGCTTATTCCCGGCGATAAGGAAAGTGAAGTGAGCGATATATGGATGTACTCCGTCGGCAAAGCTCCATTCGAGGCAGCGGAAGAGTTGATAGTACGCCGCTTTATCAACGGATTGGGGAGCATTCCCGTGCGCGGGGTGGAAGCAGACCTGCAACCGGGTGAAGACCGCCGCAGCTTCATGGCCCGTTACGGCTTGGATAAGCCCTACTACAGCCTCTACATCCGTCCGAAATCCTGTCTTTACAGAGCAACTCTTTTCGGCATTGATTTGCCTTTGGTAAAAGATCGCGACGCTCGCATCTTCTACATAGCCCGTTACCGCGACCCCGTGACAGGCAAAGGAAAATGGGTAGGCATGGAGCGCAATGGAAACTCCGTTTTCTGGCTCAGCACAAGATTGACGCGTACCTTTTCTCTTTCGCCCAACAAATGGCGAGCCCGCAACCTCGTCAATTTCCCCATATCGGCACTTCGTAAGCTGACTCTCGGGTTCCAACAAGCTCCCTTACAACTCGATTATGACTATATCGGTGAAACCTGGTCAGGCAAACTCGGAGATGAAGACGTCACACCCCGAATTAACCCCCATCGTGCAGAATATTACATCCGCCAACTCCAAAAACTCAAAGCTTCGGAATGGCTCGACAAAGACGATGAATATGCTCTGGAAGCGCTCCGCACACCTGCTTTCAGCGTACGTCTCGACTTGGAGATAACAGATTATTCCGATGCCGATGTTGTCGTGATGGATGTTAACGACCTGGACCACGAAAGCCTTGCTCCCTCCATGGGAGATTCCCGCACCGATAAAGCCCGGGAAGCACTGGAGGAAAACACAGCAACCGATGCCGCCCTCAGAGCCCTCGCGCTGCAGGAACGCAAGACACACGCAAGCTCCATCACCATCGAAGTAGCTCCATCTGACCAAACATCCGATAAGCCTTTCTTCTACGGCCGAATCAAAGAAACCGGCGAGCTGTTCATGCTCCCCTTTGCGGAGGCACAGGGATTAGCAGGCAACATTCTTGATATGTAATCACCGCTACATTTACCATTAAACCGCTTACACATCATGTGGCTTTGGAAAAAAACGATTGCAAAAAGTAACGAAGAAGAATGGCAGCAACGCGTTGGTAATCTCCCCGGAGCTGTCTTCAGTGAAGGATTTCAGGCTGAACGGCTCAACATAGATGTCTATACCGAGAAAGAAGAAGAAGCGCTGATACTCGAAGCCTGTTATGGCGGCCATTCAGAACAAATCAACACCATCGACTGGGTTGCAGCAACCGCCCCCGAGAACACCCCTCCCCTCATTATCCGTAATCGTTTGGTCATCTCTGCAAGCGATGAGCCTGACGTTCTCGAACAGCTCCGCCGGCAATATCCCGGACGTATCATCCTGACTTTCCCTGCCGAACGGGCATTCGGTACCGGCAATCATGCCACCACCTCAACATGTCTGCGCATGTTGTGCGATGAAATCAAAGGGCGACAATCAGAATGGACCCTCACCGACATCGGTTGCGGTACGGGCGTGCTTGCTTTGGCAGGCCTGCGACTGGGAGCAAAGCAGGCAATCAGTTTCGATTTCGACCCCATTGCCGTCGAAGTGGCACAACGCAATATCGATCGTAACGGTGGAGCCGATAATCTGGAACTCTTCCAGGCTGATGTGTTCGAATGGACCCCTGCCCCCGGCGAACAAGCCGACATCGTTCTGGCTAATCTCTTCTCGACAGTCTTGCAGAAAGCCTTTCCCCGCCTGATTGCAGCCATGAAACAAGATGGAGTTCTCATCATCTCCGGCATTCTTAACAGCCAAAAAGACGAGACTCTACATGCTGCCGAGGCAGCCGGCCTTAAAGTAATAAAAGTCGTCTCGCGTGGTAAGTGGACCACAGCCAAACTCACCCTTGCATGAATATCCTAGCCATAGAATGTTCACAGGCTCATGCCTCCGTCTGCCTTTCCAAGAATGGCGAGAGCGTATTTTGCTCAGACTGGACAGCCGCCAGAAATCATGATGAGCACCTCTTCCCCGCTCTTGCACAAGCTCTGGAGAAATTGGCAACAGAACCGCTACACCTCATTCTTGTAGGAGCCGGTCCCGGTAGCTATGGAGGAGTGCGAGTTGCATTGGCCGCAGCCGTAGGACTTTCCACTGTCAAACATTCCCGTATGGTTGCAATTGGCTCATGGGACGACCTTGCAGCCGACAATGGTGCCTGCATCGTGGCAGACGCTCGCCGCGGAGGCTGGACTCTGCGCCGACCTGACGGAAATATCTCCGTTGTCACAAGTTCAGAATTACAACAGGAGGCAGCAAATGGAGCTCTCCTTTTCAGCACAGAGTCCGAACAAGCCATGCTTTCCGCCGGAATATCAGCAGCTCGCTGCAATGTCACCCCGACGGCTGAAGGGCTGATTCGTAGCTGGCTGGCACTTTCAACGTCTCAACAGGAAGAACTTGCGGCAAAGCCGGCCGAGCCGATTTACGTACGACCGCCCCACATTACGGAGGCCAAGCACAAGCCTTGGGAAATCAAGAAACAACCGAAGGCATGAGTACAAACGACGGCACAATCGTTCACACATGTCAGCGCTGCGGAGCCTGCTGTCGCTGGGAAGGCGATGTTTGTCTGACGGAGGATGACATTACAGCTATTGCCGCTTATCTCAATATGAGCGAAGAGGCCTTCATCGAGCAATATTGTCGATTACAGCGCAACCGCCGAGGCCTTTCCCTTATCGATGCCGACAATGGTAACGGTCCATGTTGCATGCTCACCGATGAAGGCTGCCGCATACAACCCGTCAAACCGCAACAATGTAAGGATTTCCCCTACAAATGGAACTTCCCCGGCTGGGAGCAGCGCTGCCCCGGCGCAGGAAAAACATCCTATGAGCCTACATGATAAATAAATTAACAAGGCTTGCAGATTCTTTTAAACTCAAATTACTGCGACAATTCGTCGCTGTACGAAGTTACTTAGCCGCTATATTTCATCACTCACCGCAACGTATAGCCGCGCGTGAAGAATCCCGCCGCGGTCACGCCGGCGTTGTCGTTGACCTTTTTGCCTCTATCATGGCAAGGGTGGATGGCATCGGCATAGACGACATGGACACCACCATGGACATGTTGCGCTATGATTTTCCGAATGTTGAGCACAGTTGGTTAGCTGCTCGGTTCCAACACGCTTACCAAGCACGCTATACGCTGGATGACACCCTCACGCTCGCCGCAGCTCAGCGTACAGAGGAAGAGAGAATGGCACTCTCTCTCGAAATCCTTGCCATGCTCTACCGCGTAGGCGGTGACTTGACCGACCCCACTCTCTTCAACCGAGTTACAAACGGACTCAATCTTCCGGGCCTCGCGCCCCGCTTGGAGGAAGTCATTCGCACTCCGGGGTCGGAAGCTCCGCACCCCATCCAAAGCCTCTGTTTCTCAGACCGTCAGGAAGAAGGCAATATCACCCTCTCCCGAGAAGACGAAGGAATGGAGTTCCGAGCTCTGCACTGCGTACATGTTCTGCTCATCATCAACGACTCCCGCAAACCCATCACTATCGGCGGGCGTGTGCTGCACCGGGGAGATATGCAACTTCTTTCCCCCGGCCAGCATGTTGAGCTGACAGAATGGGCTCTGAGTTACAGCACCATACGCTCCCTTATTCAAAACCGTTATAGCGGTGTGAGCTATGTCGGCTACCTGTACAGTGATGATGATGAGCTCAACATCGTACGCCAACGCCCCCGAAATGCCTTGGCTCGCGTACGCTTCAGTCTGCATGTTGAGCTGGAAATTCTCAGCAAGGAGGCAGAGTTCCTTCTTGATGGACAAGCGCTTGCACCGGGAAAGACATTCCGCACAACTTATTATACCCCTTTCTCGGTCAAAGGATTGGGCCCTTACCGCTTTGCGGAGTTGCACAATGTCGAAGCCCCCGGTCGCTCTTACCAACTCGCCCCGGATTCCCGTAAAATCCTTGTCACGAATCTCCCGTACCTCAACAGCCCGGCAGCACTCATGCTCACCCCGGGGCTTGCTCCGGCTATTGTTTTTGAAGTCAGTTATTCACGCACGGATAATACCGGTACCCTCTCCATTATTGAAGGCTCCAACACCCTGACTGTTAACGGCAAGTTAGTAAAAGGAAAAACAACTCTCAATGACGGAGATTTAATCGGACTGAGTACCATTCAATATCTTCGTTGCCGTTTCTCTTCCGGTGTGCTGGATGAAGAGTCATCTCTCATTCACACGCTGCGGGTACAGGGACTCACCCGAGACTTTGTACGCAGCGGACGCGTGGTGGACAACATCGACTTTACCCTGAGAAGAGGTGAAATGGCCTGTATACTAGGCCCCAGCGGTTCCGGCAAGAGCACCTTGCTGAGCATGCTGGCCGGTCATCTGGAACCTTCATTCGGCAGCATCCATTATAACCAAAAACGCCTTTCACCCACCACCACGGATTTACGCCGTCATATAGCCTATATCCCCCGCGAAGACATTTTGGACGAGGCCATGACGGTCGGTGAGCATATTTACCACGCATCCATCGCACGCCGCCCCCTGCTTAACGAAACAGATCGCCGCCGCCGCGTTCTTTCCATCCTCAATTACGTTGGCTTGGGAGCGCTCGCCAATCGTAACGTTGGACGAGCCGGAGAGCGAACCATATCCGATGGTGAGCGTACACGCTTAAACCTTGGTCTGGACCTCACCGGCACAGCAGAAGTATTCCTCATTGACGAGCCCATCAGCGGCCTTTCTTCCGGCGATGCGGAGCGCGTCATCGACACCTTGGAGAATATGGCCGTCAGTCGTATTCTCCTTTGCACCCTGCACCGCCCGGCGCAAGTCATCCTCAATCGCTTCAAAAAAGTCATGGTCCTCAATGCTAACGGACAAATGGCCTTCTGGGGAACTCCGGATGAAATGGTTAAATATTTCCGCAAAGCCGCTAATGAAATGGGACTGAAAGTCTCGCGCGAGGCAACGCTTGCAGGCGGCGCGGATTATGTCTTTGAAGTTCTCGAGGCTCCTTACAGCCGCCTGGGTAACAGCCAAAAACCCAAACCCGGCATGTGGCAGGAGAGGTTTGAGAATTATTACTACCGCAAAAAAGATACCCCGCAGCAGGAACATCCCGAGCGAGAGTACCGCAATATCCCTCGCATGCCTCGCCGCAGTCCTCTGGAACTTTGGCGTCTTTTCCATCTGTGGATGACCCGCACCTTCTTGAGTCGCGTGCGCAGCCGCATGGGACTATACGCCGTTCTGATGGAAGGCCCGGTTCTTGCTCTGCTGATAGCCGGCACCTTGAGAGCAGCCAGCGATGTACCCTATACCTTCTACAAATCACTACATATCAATGAGTACCTCTTCCTGTCACTCGTGCTGGCCATGTTCTTCGGGCTGACAGACTCGGCCTGTGAAATATTACGAGACAGACCACTTCTGAGGCGCGAAAGTAACTACAAGCTCTTCATTTCAGGCTATTTGCTCTCCAAAGTTCTCGTACTCACCGGCATAGCAGCTCTCCAATGTGCCCTCTACCTCTGGGTAGGCAATGCCATTCTCGGTATTAAGCACATGTTCTGGCAACACATGGGAGTCATGACCCTGACTGCCTTCGTCGGCATTTCGCTCTCTCTGATGGTATCAGCCCTCGTACGTTCGGAGCGTACAGCTCTCAACATCGTGCCGCTGCTGCTTGTGCCGCAAATCCTACTGGCCGGAGCTCTGGTACGCTTCGAAGAAATGAATGAGTTCAGTCCGGATATAGCGGGAATCCTTCCGCCTAAAATCGAAAAACGCCTTTCCAGCCTGCGCCATCGAGTGGCATATCAGGATGAAACCACCCACAATATCACCTCCAAACCGGTACCCTTCATCGCAGAGTTTTGTCCCCTGCGCTACGCTTTTGAAATGATGTTCGTCACCCAAACGGAAGGTAATCTGTGGGAAATAGAAAGCGGACGAGTCAACAAACGGCGTGATTACCTGAAAAAACACGGCGATTTAGACCAACTTCGCTTCATTCAGCGCGCGGCACTCATGCTCAATTCCACTGCACGCAACGTGGATGAGGCCGATGATATCCTTCGTCGCGTACGCAAGGCCGCACTGCATCAGGACGAAGACTTCCTCGACCGCCTCACCGATGAACTGGAAGAACGTCCGATAAGCGACAAGGAACAACCCGTCGAGTTCTTCTTCGCTAATCGCAAGCTCAACGTCATCAAAGAAGGCGTAAAGACAGCCCGAAAAGACGGTCGAAAAAATGAACATCAGGGCTACTTCCTTTCCCCACGACAGGCCCAACTCTTCGGAGCCATTGATCAGGAGACCGATAAAGGCTCAGTCTCCACCATCAAGCGCAATGCCGTCTACCTACTCATCATGGGGATTTGTCCCATTTTCGTTGCGGCCTTCCGCCTACGTTCCATCTGCCGCGGAAAATAGATAATGAGTATGAAACAATCGTCACAAAAAAAATCTTGAATGTTATAAAGCATCGATTAGGATATCACACATGAAAACGTCACGACACACACTCTTACTGCTATTGCTGATGACCGGGGCAGCCTTCGGGCAAATGCCCGGCAAAACTGAGCACGTTCAGGTTGAAAAAGTGACAGTCGGCAAGGACCGCATTACGCGCAAGAGCATAGGACACATGGAGGCCATCCGCTCCGTTGCCGTCAAATCTGCGGTGGAAGGCTTTCTGCGTCCCCCGCTTTTTCAGGAAGGTGCTATCGTCCGCGAAGGCGATGTGCTCTTTGAAATTTCCCCCATTCGCTATCAGGCTGCCGTACAACAGGCCGAAGCGGCTCTCGCTGAGATAGAAGCTCAAATCACTTACGCTGAGAAAAACCACAAACGCCTTGCCCGCCTGGTCGAAGCACAGGCCACTTCCATCGAAACAACGGAAAGTGCACTCGCTCGACTCGAACAACTCAAAGCAAGCCGAGCAGGTGCCGAAGCCGATCTGGCAAAGGCCCGCAAAGACCTCGACGATTGCACCATCAAAGCCGAAATTACCGGAAGAATCGGCCGCGTTGAGTTCTCCGCGGGCAATTACATCACCAAGGGGGAGACGCTGGTCACCATCAAGCAGATGGACCCCATCTATGTACGCTTCCCCCTCAGTCAATCCGATGTCAACGGCATCTTCCGCGGCCCCAAGGAAATAGGCAATATCGCAGACGTACGACTTACCACCGCCAATGGTCGCCGCTACGGCCACCCGGGGACAGTCGCCATCGTCGATAACATCCTGACCTCCGGGACAGACACTTACACCCTCTGGGCAGAATTTCCGAATAAAGACAATACCCTCACCCCGCGAGGCATCGGTGCCATGCACGTCAGCCTGACGGACACTCAGCAAGTCTGCATGGTTCCGCTCACCGCCGTGCATTACGATACGGACGGAGCCTACATCTATGTACTGAACGATGAAAATGTCGTCTCTCGTCGCGAAGTTATCGTCGGTTCCGTACAAGGGCGCCTGCAATCTGTTTACAGCGGCATCAACGAAGGAGAAGTCATTATCACAGACGGCGCGCACAAAATTCGTGTGGGAGATACGGTCGTCCCCGTCTTTGCACAGGAAGACAGCACCATCGACAACTCCGGCAACAGTATAGCCGAAGAAGTCCCCACGAAAGTCAAACTCACCCCGGTTGTAACAATGCAGGACCCCACCAAGCTGGTTTGCCAAGGTGCCCGCGTCGAGGCAATCAACCGGGTCAACCTTCGCCCGCTTGTACAGGGAGTACTTGCTGAGCCGCACTTCACCGAAGGCGACCGGGTCAAACAGGGCGATATCCTCTTCAATATTGACCCCACTCGCTATCAAGCCGTCGTCGATGCCCGCAAAGCCTCCATCGCCCAGCTCACCGTGCAACTCAACGATGCCAAGCGCAAGTACGAACGCCAGCAAGCTCTGGCCGCGACCGATGCCACCAGTAAGGACGACCTCGAGAGCGCTCGCGCAACCTACAATGAGCTCATCGCCAAAAAGAAAAAGGCCGAGGCTGCCCTCATCATTGCAGAGGATGACCTCTCGCGCTGTACCATGCGCGCCCCGATTTCCGGCCGCATCGGGCGAGTCCTCTTCTCAAAGGGTAATTACATATCTGACATGAAGCAACCGCTGGCCAGCCTTGTGCAGATCAGCCCCATCTATGTCAGATTCTCCCTGAGCGAAAACGCCATCCTTTCCAACTACGGAACAGATGATAAGCTCCGGGCGAACTCAGATATCACACTCGTTACGGCAAACGGCATCACCCATAGCGAAAAAGGTGAAGTTCACTTCAGTGACAATATCATCCAAACCGCGACCGACACGCAGAACTTCTGGGCTGTCTTCCGCAATGAAAACGGCGAACTGCAACCCGGTGCTGTCGTCACCATTCACGTCACCCGCAAGTCCGATAAACTCGTCCCCGCCGTTGCAGCCGAGGCCATCCTGACCGACACCAGCGGCCGCTACGTCTACGCCATGCGCCACAATCGAGCCGTACAGGTACGCGTGCTTTGCGGCACACCCGATGAAAACGGCCTCACTCCCATCTTTGCCGGCCTGAAAGAAGGCGATCAGTGCATTACCTCCCCTCTGGCAGATATTGAAGACGGCACGCCGGTCACACCTGCGGCACAAGAGGAAGCCCCCTCAACCGATAATAACAAGTAACACCCATTTCCCATGTTCTCTGAATTTTTCATTCACCGTCCCAAGTTCGCCTTCGTCGTCTCCATCGTGATGATGTTGGCCGGCTTCCTGTGCCTGAGTATGATGCCCGTGTCAGAGTACCCGGAAGTATCGCCCCCCACCATCTCGGTACGCATGAACTATGCCGGAGCCAGTGCGGAAGAACTGGCACAGGTTGTAGCAGCCCCCGTTGAGGAAAACCTCATCGGCATGGATGACTTACTCTATTTCTATTCCTCCTGCACCAACGACGGCTCCTATTCACTGACCCTCATCTTCGAGACCGGAACCAATGACGACATGGCCATGGTGAACGTCTCCAACGCCATTAAACAGGTTGAAAGCAAACTGCCGGAAGACATAAAGAAAACCGGCTACAACGTCCGCAAGCGTTCCAGCGACATGCTCTGCTTCCTCAACTTCATGTGCGATGAGAACAAGATGAGCATTCTGGAACTCACCAACTGGTTGCGCATGAATGTCAAAGACCCGCTCACTCAGGTGGACGGCGTGTCCGTGGCGGACATCATGCACAGCCGCAACTACTCCATGCGTGTGTGGATGAACACCACCCGCATGAATGCTCTCAACATCACCCCGGCTGATGTCTCCTCCGCCATCTCCGCCCAGAATATTCAGGCAGCGGCCGGCTCCGTCGGCTCCCAGGACGAAGGCGCTTACGCTACATACAAGGTCACCGCAACGGGACGACTCAAAACCGTTGAGGAGTTCGGCAACATCATCGTCAAACGAGGCGAAGCCGGACATGTCACCAAGCTCAAAGACATTGCCACCATCGAGCTCGGCGCAGAGAACAACTCCGGTTACAGCCGCCTGAACGGTAAAAACGCCGTCGGCATGATGGTGCAGCGCAATAACGATGCCAATGCGCTGGCTACCGTCGAAGCCCTCAAAGAAAAAATGAAGGAAATCGAACCCATGTTACCCGATGGCGTGACATGGACGATGGGCTATGACCCCACCCGAGCCATTGAGGCCACCATGGAAGAAATCGGGCTCACCCTGCTGATAGCCCTCTTCCTTGTGGTGCTGGTAACTTATATTTTCCTGCAGGACTGGCGTGCCACTCTTATTCCGGCTCTGGCCATTCCCGTATCGCTGTTGGGAGCCTTCACGTTCATGTATGTCATGGGTTACAGCATTAACGTGCTGACCATGTTCGGTCTTATTCTGGTAATCGGTTCACTGGTGGACGATGCCATTGTGGTTGTCGAGAACGTCATGCGCATTATTCAGGAAGAGAATCTCAGCCCGAAGGAGGCTACAATTAAGAGCATGAAGCAGATTACCGGAGCCATCATCGCCACCACTCTGGTCACACTTGCCGTATATGTTCCCATCGCCTTCTACGGCGGCATGGTAGGCGTTATCTACACACAGTTCTCCTTCACCATGTGTGTAGCCCTCTGCATCTCCACCTTCAATGCCCTGACTCTCTCCCCGGCACTCTGCGCCCTCATCCTCCGTCCGGCCGGAGTCAAACAGACCAAGCTGTCCATCTATGCATTCAAACCCTTCAACTACGTCATGGAGAAGTGCCGCGGCTTCTACCTGTGGGGGGCCGGTATTCTCGTACGCAACGCATGGCTGACCATTCTTCTGCTGGCACTTGTCATCTACGGCAACTACATCTACTACGCCGGAGCTCCTCAATGGTGGAACAATATCTTCCGGCCCGCCCCCGAGCAAGGAGCCGCAGCCATGATGGCAGCTAAGGCCAAACAACAGCAAAAGAGCCAATATGACTTCCTGAGCCTTCTCGCCCCCGAAATGCTCAACAGCTCCTTCATACCCACCGAAGATAAAGGCGCCGTATTCTGCATCGTCAATCTGGAAGGCTCCGCTACCGCCAAACAGAGAACAGATAAGGTCATGCGCCAAATTGAAGAGCGCATCTCCAAGTTCGACGGCATTCAACTCGTAACATCAACGAGCGGCTTCAGCTTCGCCTCCGGTTCCGGTGAAGGCAACGGCATGGTCATCGTCATGCTCAAGCCCTGGAGCGAGCGTACCACCCCCGACCTGCATGCCTCAGCCATGGCTAAGAAAATAAGCGAGGCCTGTAAGGACATCCCCGAGGCCTCCGTTATGGCCACCACACCTCCGGCTATTCAGGGCCTCGGTCTCTACGGCGGCGTATCGATGGTACTGGAAGGTCGCGGCAATGCCACCCCCAAAGACTTGGGTGACATGGTGAAGGAAGTCCGTAACCGCTTGCAACAGCACAGCGACCTCATCATGATGGTTCGCTCGGAGTACAATGCCGAAACTCCGCAAATCCGCCTCGAAATCAACCGAGAGAAAGCGCAGGCCCTTAACGTACCCGTCAAGACCATCTTCACTACACTTCAGAGTGTGATGGCCTCCTCCTACGTCAATGACTTCACACTCAACGGCTTTAACTTCAAGGTAAAAATTCAGGGCGATGTGAAGGATCGTCGTACGGCCGATGACATTCTCAACCAAATGGTACGCAACGAAAAGGGTGAAATGGTACCGCTCTCGGCAGTCTGCACCCTGTCCTACCGCTTGGGTCCGTCCAACTACGCTCGCTTCAATCAGTACATGAGTGCTGATGTCACCGTCATGCCGCAGGCGGGCGTAGGCTCCGGTCAGGTCATGAAGCTGATCGAAGACACCATCGCTCAGATAAACAAGGAAGAGCGCGCGAAAGGGCTCGACCGCCAATGGGCGGTTGAATGGAAAGACCTCTCCTATCAGGAGCGTCAGAACAGCGGCAAAATCGGCTTACTCATCGGTCTGGCCATGTTGTTTGCCTACCTCTTCCTCGTTGCCCAGTACGAAAGCTGGACGACACCGGTACCCGTCATGCTCTCTGTCAGCGTAGCCACACTCGGTGCCTTCATGGGAGCACAGCTCTGCGGGCTCTCACTGTCCATCTATGTACAGTTGGGCATTCTCATGCTCATCGGTCTGTCTGCTAAGAATGCCATTCTCATGGTTGAGTTCAGTAAAGAAGACCATGAAGCCGGCAACAGCGTGCAGGAAGCTGCCATCAATGGTGCAAGCATGCGATTCCGCGCCGTGCTTATGACCGCCATATCCTTCATCTTCGGCGTGTTCCCCATGGTTATCGCCACAGGTTCCGGTGCCGCCAGTCGTCAGGAAATCGGCATCACCACATTCTACGGCATGGTGCTGGCGACGGCATTCGGCATCTTCATGGTACCCGGCATCTACTCCATCTTCGCCCGCATGCGCGACTGGACCGCCCGTACCATCGGTATGGATAAGAAGAAAGCATCCTAACTACACATCCACAGTGCGACAAAAACGGCGGAGAGATGCCCACCTCTCCGCCGTTCTGTTTAAATGAGATAAACGCTCACTCAACGAGACGGTCGCAACACATAGCAAGAGAATGTCATGGCAGCGGCATGCCGCAGCGGCATAGACTTCCTCTCATGACCACTTCCCCAGGAATCCGAATAAATCAGCGTGGATTTCTCCTCATTATACCCGATAATCAAGCGCATGTGAGAGCCATCGGGCTGAGGGAGCCCCTGCTCAGGAAAAATCCCCAAAGTCACACACCAGAGCACCGGCACCCCGGCATCGATATTCTTGCGAATAGATGCGAGCCACTTCTTCACATATCGCTTATTACCTCGCGCCAGCAGCAACACCTCCCTATCATTCGCAACTTCCGGCCAGTCCATAGGAGTAGCCTGCTGCTTACGTAATTTCTTAGCAGCTTTATTATAATCCGCGATAAAATCATAAATAATATTCGTCTCATTCTTACCGGTCAGGCAAATAACCTTCATATGGAACTTGCGACTGATGGCCTCGAGCGCAGATTTCATGTCCTGAGTCGAAGTGCCACCATTTGAACTGTCGCAAAGCTGAGCCAAGGCATGCTGATCTACCCCATCCATGCCATAATATGCAAAAATGCGAGCAGCCGAAGCCGGCACACAATATCCTTTACTACCCTGATCAACCATCGGAATGCCGTCAATATAAACATCCCCGCTCAACTCATCGATCTTAACATTGCTCTTCAAATCGCGACGATGTGCGGCATCAGCCGAGCTCCCTTTGCTGATAGAATCCTTGTCAGGACCGAGCTTCAGACGAATGAACTCTCCTTTGAAGTTCTTTCGACTACCTGTATAGGAAGCTTCAAGACGAGCCACCCCTTTCTCCGTCTCCCATTCCCATGCCTTCAACGCCACAGCACTTTCCCTGCGGGAAATCTTACACACCTTCCCCTTTGTCCCGAATATAGCATTCAATTCATGCAAGCTATCCTCAAGCAGTTCTTCATAGATATCCTTATCTGCCTCGCCATCATCCCCTTTATTATAAATCATCACCTGAATAGCTGTCAAAATCTTCTCATCATCCCAAGTCAACAGCACTTCACCCATTCGCAAATGCCCAATAGTCAATCCTTTATCACTCGGAACCCTGACAGTATTTTCATCAACTCGCATATATCGCACTCCTGCAAATACCTGCCTATTCACATCAACCGGCTCAGACCATATATCGCCGCTACGGAGCCCATCAACCATATCTCCGGCAAATGTGGTGGCACATGCTGCACCTAAGCCCATCAAGGTAATCAACTTCTGCATGACTTCATCATACAGCAAGCGCCAACCATTGACAAGCCACAATTTCTGTTCACTTACAAAGCCTGGAACTTGCGGGTCAACTCATTGAGTGAAATAGGCACCATCGTCGGCTTGCCGGCCGGTGTGCAATACGGAATCTCGCAATTAAGCAACTCATTCAGCAAGGGTAACGGAGCCTGTAACCACGGGCGCAAATCTTCCCTTGCCGCATACTGTTTGGCCAACTGAAGAGCGTAAGGCTCGAAAGGATTGCGATTGCGTTTAAGACGCTGCTCACCGGAGGAGAAAGTACGTATAAGTTCATGCAGAAACTCATCCACCCGTGGCAGACTGAGCATCATCGGCACGCCATCCACCCTCAATGTTCGCTGCCCGAAATGAGAAATCCGGAACCCCGCTTTCTCCAACTGAGAACTGACTTCAAGAGCCACCCCCACATCGCGAGCGTCCAAATCCAGCATAACCGACTGCAACAGACGCTGTGAATGCAGCGGCCGCTCATGACTACTGAGCAATCGCTCAAACAAAATGCGCTCCCGTGCGGCACGTGGCGACAGAAGTACCAACCCCTCACTGTTTTCAAACAGAAGATAACGCCCGGCACACACACCGATGTAACGGAACTTATTAGCGCGGGAATAAGGCTCAGTCGTCGGCTCCGTTGCAGCAGCCATCACCTCATCGGTCATCACCGGCTTCAGCGCCGACGTGGGCTGAGGCTCCGCAAAAGGATGAGGCTTAATCTCCTGAACAGGCTGCTGTTCCGGCAATTTCAACTCCTTCTGCACCGGCTCCAATACGGGTTTCAGTTCCAATATCGGATCAAGAACAGGCAGAATATTCTGAGGCTCCGTAATAGGGAACGAGGACGGCTCATTCACTACCTCAGGCTTACTCCCCGGCTTAGGCAAAACCGGAGCAACCTTTGCGGGAGCAACCGTGGGCAGCGGCTGAGTTGGCGATAGAGAATCATCACCCCCTCGGGCGTGCTCCGCCAATGTCGCCGATATCGCATCAATAATCGTCGTTGTGATATCGGACGGCCGCAAAAATCTTACCTCTTTCTTTGCCGGATGGACATTAACATCCACCAAAGCCGGTTCTACTTCCAGATAAAGGAACAAGGCCGGATGAAGCCCCGTCGGAAAGCCGCCGTAACCATCGCGTATAGCACGGGCTACTACTTTATCTTCCACCGGACGGGTATTGAGGAAAACATATTGCATGCGACGGTTGCGGCGCGCCTCCGAAAGCGGCATCAGATACCCGCTCACATGCACCCCGGGTCCGAGTACGGGCTTAATGCGGAGCAGTCCCGCTGCCAATTCCCTACCGGCGAAATCCGCTATTCTCTGTCGCAAATCAGACGTTGCCGGCCAATCAAACACCAACTGCCCGTCGCGTACATAAACAAAGCGTAGCTGAGGGTAAGCCAAAGCATGCAGCTTAATTTCATGCTCTATGTGACCGGCCTCCGTCTCATTACTCTTCAGGAACTTGCGGCGGACAGGTGTATTAAAGAAAAGATTGCTCACGCAAATTTCCGTACCCGGCGCACAACCGGCACCGGCCGGCGGCATCATTTCCCCACCTCGGCAGCGTATCACCACGCCCTCCACGTCCTGCTCGCGTCGGGTTGTTATCGAAAGTTCGGCAACAGATGATATGCTGGGAAGAGCTTCGCCGCGGAAGCCGAGTTTCTCAATACAGGACAAATCCTCAAAACTCAGTAATTTACTCGTAGCATGGCGCTCCAGACACATCAGAGCATCTGCCCGGCTCATACCGCACCCATTATCCGTCACCTTAATGAGCGAGATACCGCCGCGGATAATTTCCACGCGAATCATATCAGCCCCGGCATCGATGCTGTTCTCCATCAGCTCCTTGACAACAGAGGCCGGACGTTCCACCACTTCACCGGCAGCCACTTGGCTTGCCAGCACATCACTCATGCGGTGAATCATCTGTTCGGGGTTTTGTTCCATGTCTGTGCAGGTGCATAGTAGCACGTCTGCCGACTCAGGTCAATCCCGCAGCATGACAAGATTCTCAGCCCGAGAGAAAAACACGGGTTCTCTCATGATTATTACCCGTTAGCTCAGACCTCTCGCAGTTATGGCGCTCAAAAGCCTGTCAGACAAGTGGACAAATACACGGATTTTCTTGACGAAACAGGCGCTCTGTGCTATAAGTTGAGCAGTTCTTTACATTCTCATCGCCAAATGAATTGCCAGCTCTATATCTTTGACTGTCTGACAAGCAAGTTACGCGTGTCGGACGGGGATTTTATGACTATCGGCAAAGGCGGTAAGAACACCTTCAGGGTTATCATGGCTACGGAATCAGCCGGGGCATTCGCCCAGCGTAACGGCTTCTGTCGTTTTTTTCCGAAAGTCAGCGTTAAGTCCTATTCTCTCAACAGTGCCGAGTTGACAAGCAACAGCTTGATTAAACCGAATACGCACTACCTTTTCGTGCTGGAGAGCGGATGTTTTATCGCGTGGTACGGAGAAGAAGCCAACCGACCGGACTTCAGCAGCTTCGACCCCCGCACCTGGTACGTTTACACACCGGAAAACAAGGAATGGAGCTCAGCAAAAGCTCTGCTGGAGCTGCCCCATATCCCACAAGCCCGAATGGACGGAGCTCTGGCAACGTTTGAAGGACTGGGGCACTATGCTTTCCGTCTGGCCGATGTACTCCGCGTAGCCGAGTTCGTCTCCCGCACCGATGGCGCAGTCCAGCGTGCACACACTCAGGGCAATACCCCCAAGGGCAAACATCGTTGTCCCTCCTGCTGGGCTACATTCTTCAAAGAAGAGGCACTCTTCATCGCCACGCACCCCTCCCTCTGCGGCGATACGAAGCTGGGGCCGGAAGCCATGCAGCGCTTCCTGCCGACCCAGCTCGACGAGCATGGCTTTGCGTCCGACCCTCGCGGCTCGCGCTGCACCGAGCAGGCCTGCCCCCATTGCCACCACAAATTGCCGCCCTTCTTCTCGCAGATGACCCAGCACATCTTCTCCCTCATCGGTGTGCCGTCATCCGGTAAGTCCTACTACCTCGCATCGCTCGTCCACGAAATGGAGCGAGCCATGCCCCGCGAGTTCAGCCTGCCGTTTCGAGATGCCGACCCGAACTCCAATGCGCCGCTCAACGAAATGCGCATGAGAGTGTTCACCGCTAACTCGCCGGAAGATGCCTACCTCGGCAAACAACAGCTCCAGAAGAGCCTGCACCGCCGCGTGTGGGTCGATGGCAGCTATACCGAAATGCCGCGCCCCTTCATCTACACCCTCAACAGAGGAGCCCGCGCACACTCCATCGTTCTCTATAACAACCCCTCTGACAACACCGCCGGTAACTCTTCCAAGTACCTGAAAGTGGCAGATGCCATCTTCTTCCTCTTCGACCCCACATCCAATGTAGCCTTCCGTTCTCTGCTCAAGCACATTGATGCCCCCCAACTGCAACAGTGCTACACCCCGCCCGGTCGTCAAAGTCTGCTCCTGTCCGAGACGGAAATGAAACTCCGCACAGCGCTCAACCTTCCACCGGGGCAAAAAATCACCACCCCGCTTGCCATCATCATCGGCAAGAGCGATTGCTGGAAGAGCCTGTTGGGTCCCGAACCTCTGCTTCCCTGCGTACGCAACGGACAACTCAAGCCCGAGAACATCGCCACAAACTCCGCACGTCTCCGCGAACTTCTGTTCCGCGTAAGCCCCAACATCTGTACCAACGCCGAAGCCGTCTCCGACAAAGTATGTTACTTTGCCGCCTCCTCACTCGGAGCGCCACCCGTAAAGTTCACCGACGAAATGACAGGCGAGACCCACCTGGCTCCCGGCTCAGCCAACATCCAACCTCTACGCGTGACCGACCCCCTTATCTGGGCTATCAGTTGCCTGGAGCCTTCCCTTTTCCCGGGCACCAACAGTTAATACACTCATTCCATGTCCTACCAGTTCATCTACACCAGCACCTTGCTACCGGGCTATACTTCTCCGCGCGGAGCCATGATAGCTCGCAGTCATGCCCTGCCTCGATTGCTGGCAGATGAACTCGTAACTCTCAGTTCTGCTCAGCCTAGATTCGACCAAAATTCGACAGGCAAAATCTTCAGCTATCGCACTATCGTATGCGGTGGCAGCACCTTTCATGTGCTGACCTGCCAACAACCCATTCCCTCCTCACAGGCGGGCGCCCCCGCATGGACGGCTCACCACATCGCGCTTACACAAGATGAAGTTCAAGCGCTGCGCCGCAATGCCTCCCGCCCCACCCCGGCCGGCATTATCATGGCGCTCAGCCATATCAATCTCTGGCGCACTCAGTGGAATGCCGACACCATCTACATCGAAGATGAGCCCACGCTGACGGCAGCAGCCCTGCCCGACCCTTCCCTCCAACCCACTTGGAAAAAACTCACCGGCCACAAGAGCAATGCGCGCGCTTTCTTCTCCGCTCCCTATGACCGCGAATGCGCCGTCGTCATGCCCGACGACAGCAGCACGGAAGATATTCTGATGCTCTGCCATGAGAGCGACTGGCTTTCTTCCTCCCGAGGCTGGGGAAAGACCTTCAAGACCAACGCCGTCCTGAAAGATGCCGCCGATGGCCTATCCCGTCTTTTTACCGACCGCGAAACAGCTAAACAACTCGCCACCTCGGAAAACAAGATTCCCACCCTGTTCATCTCGGAGCGTCTGGTTCTTGATTCGTCGACAGACGGAGAATCTACCGCTCACTCCGGCTCCGGAAGCGACGCGGCACATAACACCGCCCTTTCTTCCTCTTCACGCATACCCTACAAATTTGCAGAAACCGCAGATGAGGACACCTTTAACGTCCTGCCGCCTCCCAACAGGATGGTGCGTTGGCTCTGCTGTTTTGCCGGTGTAGGATTGCTCTGGTGCAGCGCATCCGTTATCTCCGGCATGTTCATGGAAGAGGCCGGAGAACTTACCGGCGATATTATTTCGCGCATCAATGCGGAAGAAGACATCATGCTGCTGGCAGAGCTGGCCTCCTCCCCTTATTCTGCCAACACAACGGAAAACAAACTGAACAAACTCGAATCTCACCTCAAGACAAAGCCCGACACCGCCACCCCGGGTAAAAAGGAAGTTCTTCTTCAGGAATGTGTCAACCTCCTTCGTCACGCACGCAACGACTCCGGCCACCCCGCCAATCTTCACCGATTGAGAGAATGCGCCGTTCAACTCAATCTTGACAGCAACAACATCTGCCGTCTCTACATGAACGAGGCCATTAACGACCGCGAAACCGATGAATGGATATTCATCACGCCGGAAGAAGACGGGCTCATGTGGCAAAAATTGCTCAAAGATTGCCCGGAGATGAAGAACTGGTTAACCCAACCTCCCTACTCCGACTACATCACTCCTTTCTTGCAACCTTCCGCAGCGCCCCAATCGGAACAGCCCTCGCAGGTACAATCCGCTCCCGAACAGCAACCCCAACCGGAGCAGCCTACCCCCGAACCGCCGCCGGCTTCAACATCGGAACCAACGGAAAACGTCCCCACCACGGAAAATCTCCCTGCAACAGAACCCGCACCGACAACGGAACCTGTCGTTCCTGAACAACAAACATCGGAACAAATCTCGGCTCTTGCACCAACCCTTACCGTACAGGGAGCAAGCATTCCGGCACCCCTCATCGACCTCCTGAGCAAAGAGAAAATTACCGTACTCACTGATGGCGAATTCTTCGTTGCCCCCATCGGCTCAGGTAACGGTGCTTTTCAGCCACTCAAAATTGAATTGAGCAACGAAGGCTACTCTCTGGCTATCGTCCCCGAATCGGAGAATACATGGAAATTACAGGTCTGCAAAGGAGGCACTCCTGACCCGATCATCCCCGAAACCCTGCTCCGAACAGACGGTAAAAATCTCACTGAACTGAGTTACGCCGGAGCATCGGCCGCGGTTCGACTTCATACAGTAGACGGCAAAAATCGCTACAATTCTCACTATCTTTTCAGTCAGTTAGCAATCAATCTGACCCCTGTCAGCACACCTCCCATTCCTCCTGTCAAAGATAAAAAACTTTTCACATTAACTCCCGAAAAGCTGAATTGCTCTAAGTCGAGAAGTGTTAAAAATCCGGCAAAAATTACGCTGAAGAAAAACATCAACTTTACCTCCTTATCCGGAACAGTTGTTGTCAAACTTGATCGCCACTCACAGCTTACTTTGCCGGTATTGGGAGGTCAAAACGACCTTCATATCGACTCCCCATCATTGCCGAACCATAAGCTCAGCACATCAAAAGCCCAATCCAACCAACCCGGCATCGACAAATGGAATTGGAAATTAGAGCGAACTTATGAGTTCGACTCCGTGATTAAAAAGTATATTGACATTGCAGCTAACTCCTACTGCTGCGGCGAGCTTGAAGGGAACGACTTCTATTCATTAGCTACACTTTACAGCATTGCTGATGAAAACATTAAAAACGACAATCGCAATGAAATGGCGGAACGGTATTTCAATCTCTTCAAGGACAAAAAGTTTGGCGACAAACTTCGACTGAACATTCTGATGAATGATCCGGAGTTTGTCGTGTCGGAAGAAGATATCAATGGCTCCCTTAACGATAAACGCAAAGCTAAGGAGGCTATTGAAAAAATGCTTCGTAAACCTTCTAAACGACATATAATACGTAAAAAGATTTGCGACATTCTTTCCAACACAGCCGTTCATTACTACGAGCAGGAGTATGAAAAACAAATGATGCAAGGGCAAACTCCCCTTCTGCTGCAGCTCACTAAAGTCGAAGTCGATGCTGAAAATAACCTTAAATGGTACTTCAGCCTTACCCCTCAACAGGCGAACTGATGGCGCGCCCTAAAAAACAGAACTGGGAAAGGGAATTACGACGATATGCTCTCGCCGGCAACTTGCGGGCAGCAGAGCGTACACTGCGCCATCATTTGGAAACCAACCCGAACGACGAATCGGCTCTCGCCGAACTTCAACGCCTCAAAAACGGTGAGCCTTTACATGCAACCGAAACCACGGCCCAGCGAAAAGCTCGCGAGGTAACCGAGGCTTGCCAGGCTCTCATGAACATTATGAGAGCATATCCCGAAAATATTTTACCGACCAAAACCACGGCTCGCATTCGAGACTTACAGAACCGCATCAAGAGCCACACTCAGGTGCTGAAAGCAGCCAAAGCGGAAGAGATTCCTGCGGTCGCGGCCTATCGCAAACTTCTCGCTGATGAATTGCGGCGAAGAGGTATCGGTCGCCTACGCCGTTCCTCCCGTTGGATAGCAGCCGGACTTCTGGCGGTAGGCTTAGTCGGAGCTGCCTTCATCGTTTGCCAACAGAGAGCCGACAAACTATGCAACGACTTGAACGAAGCCTTAAAAGCCACGCAGATGGAGCGTGTTCAAACCATTCTCAAAGTGGCTGATACCGGGTTTAACCGCGCCCTGTGCTCTGAGCTTGAAGATAGCATACGCAATGCCAACCTCTGGCTCACAACAACCCGGACGCGCCATGAATGGATCGAGAAACACATCCTCCGCGTAGAGAGCGGAGCAACCTCCGTCTCGGGCATGCGAATGTCATTACGAGCTGAGATTGAAAGAGAGCTTCAAGCCATGCCCACAGATTGCCCCGGTCTTGAAGAACGCTGGTTGCGGCTGTGCAATCGAGAAAAAGCCCAACTGGAATACCAAAAAGCCACAATAACCGAAGCTCTACTCAGCCCGCTGCCGGATGTTCCCGCCTTCACCGGAGAACCGGAAACAGATGCCGCAGCCCTTGCAGAACAGCTTAAACTGATAGAACAGCGCCAAACCCTCTTTGACGATACTCCGAAGAGCTATGCATTGTCCGAAGACCTATTAAGTCTCACCAATAAGCGACGTGATTACATAACATCCTGCATGAAAGAAATTGCCGGATATCGTCGACTTGTCGAAAAGTTTGCGAAGATTCGCACCTATCAGCACCACCGCAAACTATTAGAAGAATATACCCCCGTTCACTATACCCCGGCGGTACAGCTCATGCACATCCGCACCAAGCTGCCACAGGTAGAGAACGTAAAAAGCCTGATTCAAGACCCCCAGCGCAAGATTGATGACAATGAAATGAAAGCAGCCATTGTCACCTTACTGGACGGCGGACCCACGTTCACACAGGCATACCCGGCCAATCGTCGGCAGGTTCACCTGATGGAAGACCTCTTTACCGCACCGTCCCTACACCGCCAATTACTTGAGCTGAGCAATGAAAAAGGTACAATTTGCTATACAGAAGAAGAGCCGCGCATTGACCATATTCGCCGGGTGCATTTCCGCCGTTCTGACTTAGACCCTAACGTTACGGCCCAAAATAAAGATGTGTGCTGGGATGATGCCTCATCCGTCTGGAAAATCACAATCGATGCCACACCTCTTGTAAGTACAGCTCGGTTAGATAAGCCCACATTCTTCAGCGAACGTCAACTTCCCGAATTGCTTACTGCCGTCCTGAATTTTGAAAGACGTCAGTGCCCGGCACTTGCACAGGCCTGCGTCTACCACAAATTGCTCAAACTCATCAAGGAGCACGACCATCCCCTCCTCACGGGCATTAACCACAGTCCCACACTCCGCAAGCACCTCAGCAGCTTTGAACAACTGGTCAGCAGCACCGGCATAGAGCTCCGTCCCGGTTGCTGGCTGGGCAAAACTCAGGCACAAATCAACGCAGAAATAGCGTTTAAACGCTGGTTTGATCAAAATCGCGGAGCAGATTACTGCCGGGAAATCAAGCAGAACTTCGGAGCTCTGGTTCGTGTGGGAGCCGCCTATTGCGGTTACGTCAACGAAAAAGGACAAGCCGCTATCTTCCGCGAGCTCCCGGCAGGAACAACAATTTGGTACATGACAGTCGAAGGCATAGTTGCCGGCCAAACCGGTTCAGAATTGGAGGCCCCGACCATCTTCTCTCCCATCTTCACCGCCGAGAAACAACGCCATTAGCCTTAAATATGCTGGTAGCCATCCTCTCAGATGTCCATGACAACACTACCAATCTGCTTGCAGCGCTGGCAGAAGCAGAGGAACAAGGGTGCCGTCACCTCCTGTTCACCGGAGATATGACCATGTTGAGCACCTTCCGAACCTTGCGTGAAGAATGGCAATATGGTATGGATTTAGTCTTCGGTAATAACGAGTTTAACCGAGGAGATTTCTTCCGACTGGCCGAACTCATGCCCGACACACGGCTGCACGGCGACGAGGCGGACATCACACTTGCCGACCGCAGGATATACTTGAGCCACTACCCGCACCTTGCTGCACAGGCTCTCAACAGCGGACAGTACGATGCCGTCTTTTACGGCCACACTCACACAGCCCATCGACAGCTTGTCGGCAGAACCCTACTCGCCAATCCGGGTGAAATCTGCGGCGTGCGCTCAAAACCAAGCTATGCGGTGTACAATACCGACGACAACTCCCTTCATCACTACACTCTCTGATGGACTTTCTCTGTTACAGATTCAGCGAACTGACTGTCGATAGTGGTGACAAAGCCCTATTAAGCCCACTTGAGCTCGCGCAATCCGCCCGCAGAGGGCACCATTACCTTCTCTCTCGTGTCACGCTCAAAAAAGAACTGGCACGTCGCCTTGGTTGTACGGCTCAGGATATTCACTTCGTGCGCAACGAGCACGGCAAGCCGGGTTTGCCCGGTTCCGCCATTCATTTTAACATGAGTCACTCTGAGGACATCCTCTGTCTGGCATTCCACCGGGCCCCCATCGGAGTGGATATCCAACAGCACCGCCCCTCATCTGCCTCAAGTGCTCTGGCAAAAAGAATAATGTGTCGGCAACAACTGGCAGCATGGGAACAGAGGTCGTGCCCGACCAAGGAGTTTTTCGACTGCTGGTGCGTGGCAGAAGCGCTGGTCAAACATGCCGGCACCACCATCTGGCAAGCAACGAAATACCCCTTCCTCTACCACCCCAATGGCATAGAAGCGCTCTTTGAGACATCTTCCGCCATTCAACTTTTCTCCCCCTCAGCAGGATTCAGCGGAGCCGTCGTCTACACCGAGCTCCCGTCGGCTCATCAATAACCTCACTCAACCATCGAACAGGATGATTCAATATTTCATGCAACTGGAATTGTATGCCAAAATCAACTTCGGCATACTGCTCGGCTCCCTCGTTCTCTGTCTCCTGCTCTGGTTGTGCGGAACAACAATGAAGTACATTCACAGCCGCGTAACAGGAGCACTCAAACTCCCGAGAATCAGCCGGTTCGGCGGCAGTTGTTTCCCTCACCTCGCCGATGAAATTTACACCCTGCTCTTCATCATCTTCTTTGCGACATGCAGCTTGGGCGACATTCTCATCAAGACTACGGAAATGTCTGCGGCAGAGTCCTGGTCGGCGGTGTTCTTCATGCTCTTCATATACCTGCCTATGGGTCTGCGCTATATGTCATTACCCATAGCCCAAATCGGGACTACACGGCAAAATCTTTGCAAGACTCTCATAGCCCTTTTAACTATCTATTTTTGCATATCCGTACTCACGGTTGCCGGATATGAACAGTGGCTCACCGAACTGACTCACACTCCGGCCACTCAACAAGTGGCAGATGACATCGGCAATTCCGAAGACCCTCTCACAATTGCCGCCCTTCTCATCAGCGCCATTGTCATCGCTCCCGTCATGGAGGAGTTTGCTTTCCGAGGCTTTCTCTATAATATATTACGCGGGAAGGTCGGCAAAATCGCCGCTATGCTTGCCTCCTCTCTCTTCTTTGCAGCCATTCACGTCTCACTCATGCAGACATTGCCGCTCTTTATATTTGCCTGTGTGCAATGTATACTTTATGAGAAAACCGGCTCCATCCGCTACTCTATTTTGCTGCACGCCACTTTCAACACCATCACCACGATAGTCATTTTCTTAAAATAAGCCCCATCGCCGATGTCCACCCCTCTTCACCGACTGGGTGAGAATGACGTGCTACACCGCCTCCTGCGTCACCTCACCCCTCAAGCGCCCATGATAACCGGGCCCGGTGACGACTGTGCCGTTGTGCAGCGCAACGAGCAATGGGACACCCTGCTCAAAACGGATGTCATCGTCGAAGGCGTACACTTTCTCAAAGGAACACAGGCCGAACGAGTGGGCCACAAGGCACTCGCCAGAGCCGTCTCAGACATCGCCGCCATGGGCGGCATACCCGAACATGCACTCATTACCCTCCTCATGCACCCGCAGCGTTCTGTGGAGTACGCAGAGGGTATTTACAAAGGAATGAGCAAACTGGCCACGCGCTGCGGCATCAGCATCGCCGGCGGCGAGACATCGGCTCTGCCACACGACGGCATCGTCATTAACGTCGCACTTACCGGACGAGTGGAGCATGGCCAAGCCATCCTGCGCAGCGGAGGCTCTCCCGGAGATATCATTTGCGTAAGCGGTCCGCTGGGCGGTTCTTTCCCGAGCGAGCACCATCTCGACTTTGAACCGCGATTGGAACTGGCACGGTACTTCATGCAGCACGGCCCGCGCCCGACTGCCATGATGGACCTCTCGGACGGTCTCGGAACCGATTTACCACGATTGGCTGCTGCCTGCAAGTGCGCGTTCCATATCGACCTTTCAAGCATTCCCTGTAACCCGGGTTGCTCGACAGAGCAGGCCGTTTCCGATGGTGAAGACTACGAATTACTCTTCACCATCAAGTCCTCAGACCTCCCTCATCTGAGCACACATTGCCCCCATCCCGTATTCCCGATCGGCACCCTCGTCGCCGACGGCGGAGATTCCCTTGTCCAAGGCTGGCAACACTTCCGCGCATAAGCGTTCATTTTCAATAGCCTAATTTCAAGCAATCTAACATTGTACACCTGTATTCAAATTGGTAAAAATTAGTTCAGTTTACTTACAATAAACAACTTACAACTTTCTCTAACAATGTTCCACAGAAATCAACCGCCTTTTAGCAACACGGGACAAAAATATCAAGTTTCCTTAACTACTTCTATCGGGTATGCCAAAAAAATCTCAGAGCGTGGAACGCCCATAGAACAACGCCTAAGAGAGAAACAGCCGCCGCATAGCATGAAAAAAACTTTCACGAAACATCGACTCGTGGCATATTTCTCCCACGCAACGCAGCCCCGGCAAAAAAACGGGGAGCAAAATAAGGAAACGAGGATACAAGCAAATGAACCAAATGGAAAAGGAAAGCAAGCTCTGGGGAGAGATTAAAGAAGATCTCCGCCGCCAGGGCAACGTGGGTGAGTATGGGTTCGAGTCTTATATCTCTCAACTGAAGCTTAAAAGTGACACAGGCACCAAGTTGGTGCTTGAATACCCGGTCGACATGTTCATCGACTGGGTGGAGACTTACTACTCAAACGACATCAGAATGTCAGCAGCCCGCGTGCTGGACGCCGCCCGCGAGCTCGAATATGTACCGGCATGCGCCGATTGCCCCGAACAGGCATACAACGACGACGAGCAGGAGCCCTCTCTCTTCACCCCTGCTCTGAGCGCAAGCTGCAACATACCCGCCAATACTACTACCGACAGGAAACGCAAAACCAACCGCCGCCGTCACAACAACATCAACAGCGGCCTGAACAGCGACTATACGTTCGACAGCTTTGTGGTAGGCTCCAACAGCGAGTTCGCCGTAGCAGCAGCCAAGGCCGTGGTCAATGCCCCCAGCAGCATGTACAATCCCCTCTTCATCCACGGGGCATCAGGCTTGGGCAAGACCCACCTTCTGCAAGCCATCGGCAACGCCATTCGCGAGAAAGACGACAGCGTGCAGGTTCTCTATGTCACCAGCGAAGATTTCACCAATACCTATATTGATGCCATTTCCCGTCAGGGTGACTCTCTGAGCAACTTCCGTCGCAAGTACCGCAAAGCCGACGTTCTGCTGATTGATGACGTTCAGTTCCTCTCCCAAAAAGGCAAAACGCAAGAAGAGTTTTTCCACACCTTCAACGCGCTTTTCGCCAGCGGCAAACAGATTGTTCTCTCCGCCGACTGCCCCGCGAGTGAAATCACCCGACTCGATGACCGCCTTACTTCCCGCTTCGAACAGGGATTGACCGTTGCGCTCAACGTGCCGGACCTCGAAACCCGCATCGCCATTCTGCGCAAGAAGCGCCGCCTTTGGAAGAGCACCCTCATCAGCGATGAAGTTCTTGAGTACCTCGCCAAGAACATCACACGCTCCGTCCGCCGACTCGAAGGTGCGCTGGTGCGACTGGCAACCTTTGCCTCGTTCTCCCAGAAGAGCCCGACCGTGCAAGATGCCCGCGTGCAGCTCAACGACCTTCTCAAAGAAGAAAAGAACACCACCGACGTCACCGTAGCTGACATTCAGCGCCGCGTAGCCGAGGAGTTCAACATCCGTGTGGCTGACATCAACGGTCGCCGTCGCACGGCAAACATCGCACATCCCCGTCAGGTAGCCATGTTCCTGGCACGTCGTCATACTCAGAATTCACTCCAGGATATTGGCGCTGCATTCGGCGGTAGAGATCATGGTACAGTTATACATGCTACCAAGACCATCGAAGAAAAGATGGAAACCGACCCTACTCTTCGTGACCTTGTCGACCGACTGGCTTCTTCTCTTGCCTGATTTTCAGAAAACAACCTCATCAAAACCTCGAAAACCGCTTTTCCTACCAGAAAAAGCGGTTTTTCTCTTGACGTGCATAAATCTATATGATATATAGACATGCATCAAAAGTTATGATGAGAATCTCTACCAAGGGTCGTTACGCCCTCCGAGTTATGATAGACCTCTCTCACCAGAAGAGCGGTGAACCGGTGTCGCTGCGTTCTGTCGCAGAGAGACAGAACATTACCCTCAAGTACATAGAAGGCATCATGACCCACCTTCTTCGGGCAGGACTTGTTGTCAGCATACGAGGAAAAGCCGGCGGATATTACCTCGCACGCCCTGCGGGAGATTACACCGTCTATGAGATTCTCAAGGCTGCGGAAGGCGACCTCTCAACGGTACATTGTCTCTCCACGCCCACCAACTTCTGCCCCATGTGCGATGAATGCTCCACCCTGCCGCTCTGGAAAGGCCTGCAGAACGTCATTCGGCAGTACTTAGAGAGCTATACTCTCGAAAGCTTTGACGATTCCAAAGGAATGGAGCGCTTCTGTGACGGTATCACTTTCACACAGCCGCACCAATCCTGACGCAAAAAAAACATTGTCTTACATCCCCCCAAAAAAAGAAGAGGCACTCACGGTGCCTCTTCTTTTTTATCTTCATCGGAGCCTGCTTTCTTGGACTCCTCTTTATCGGCCTTCATAAGCTCCTCTTCGAACTCACGTCTGGCCTTCTTAAACTCACCGAGACTCTTCCCCAGATTACGCGCAACATCAGGCAAGCGCTTCGCGCCGAACACGACAAGCACGATTGCAAGAAAAATCAGCCAATGCGTAGGTGAGCCGAACTGAGCAAGAACAGGATTTATCATAGCCTTATGCTAACACCGCCCACATGCCCCTTCAAGCAAAATATGAGCCATGTGGCACATTTATTTTATATAGGTCGGGTACCGAACAAAGTGCCGTAGGTTTGCAAGGCGTACGAATCCGTCATACCGGAAATATAATCAATGACATGAAGGAAACGATAATGCCGGTCATCACTCAGCTTCGGGTTTGCATGCAAAATGGCGCCAATCTTACGACCAAGCACAGACTGAGGTTCACTCACCCAGCGCAGGAAAAGCCGCATAAGACTCTTGATGACATTAAAGCCTGTAATCTCGATTCGCAGCACACTCTCGTGACTGTAAATATTCTCAACAGACCATTGCTGCACCTCACGATAAGCCTCCGCCATGGGCGATGAGTTCATGAGGCTTCGCTGCAACCGCCCCTCCATCATCGGAACATATACCTGCTCCATCGTCGCCCGGAGAGCACGAATACAGGCACCAACGGCGCGCGCTCGCGCATAGCGCACAGCGGCAGTTGCCCCGCTTCGCTCACGCTCTCGCGCAATACTCGCCATCAGCTCAGGCCCGAAGTCACCCAGTTTACCCAACTGCCCCAGCACATCATCACAGTTGATGATACCGGAGATAAAAGCATCTTCCATATCCGCAATCAGATAACTGACATCATCCGCAGCCTCCATCAGAAAGGCCAAGGGATGACGCGCCCACACATGCTCCCCGAGTGCCGGCAAACCACAACTTGCCGCCACCTGACAGAAAGTCGGTACATCCTGCTCCGCAAATCCGAACTTCTTATATCGTGCAGCAGCGCCGATTTTCTGCCTGCCGTTCGGGCACGGGTACTTACAAAAAGCCCCCAAGGTAGCAACCGTCAGGTCCAATCCCAAACCGCGGATAGGGTCACAGGTCCGCGTGAGCAGCCGGAAGCCCTGCGCATTGCCCTCAAAGGCAAAAGGAGCATACTCGGCCGGGCACAAACCATCGGCCACCGCCTCAGCAACAGCCTCTTCAATAGCCGTCTCGCCCGAGTGCCCGAATGGCGGATTGCCTATATCATGAGCCAAACAAGCCGTTGCCACAATATCCCCGGGAGCAGAACTGCTCAACAGAGAGCCGACTGCCCCCTGCCCGCCGTGAGCCATCGCCACATCCGCCAGCTCCTGCGCCAGCGAACGCCCTACATTAGCCACTTCAAGACTATGAGTCAAGCGCGTACGAACATAATCGTTGCGACCCAAGGGGAATACCTGCGTCTTGTCCTGCAAGCGACGAAAAGCACTCGAATACAACACACGGCCATAGTCACTATTGAAAGCCGAACGTCCCTCATTCGCGCGCGACATTCCGCTCAATCGCTCACAGCTCAATAACTGCTCCCATTCCATACCCGAATTGTAGCGCCAAAGTCATGTTAATGTCAATACCATCAGATGTCAGCGAAGCGCAATTTTGCGATTTCCTGCTTGCAAGCACTCCGCAGGTATGCTAATATGAGCAGCGTAATATGGCAGGAGAATACACGGAGGACAACATTAAGTCGCTGGCGTGGCAGGAGCACATTCGCGCAAGAGCCGGTATGTACATCGGCAAACTGGGCGACGGCAGCATGGCCGATGACGGCCCTTATGTGTTGCTCAAAGAGGTGATAGACAACTCGATTGATGAGTTCGTGATGGGGGTAGGCAAAAAAATCATTGTCAGAATATCCGACGACGGACTGTGCGAAGTGCGCGACTTCGGGCGCGGCATTCCGCTGGGCAAGCTCTTCGAGTGCGCCGCCCAAATCAACACCGGCGGCAAGTACGACAGCGAGGCATTCAAGAAATCCGTCGGCCTGAACGGTGTGGGCCTCAAGGCGGTCAATGCCCTCTCATCGCACTTTGAAATTCAGGCATTCCGAGATGGACAAACCCGCCGCATCCGATTCTCCGAAGGCGTGATGACGGAAGGCTCCGACATCACCGAGCCGACCGACGAGGCCAACGGCACCAAGGTGAGCTTCATGATTGATCGCACCGTCTTTGCGGAAAATGCAGCGTTCAACATGGAGTACGTCAACCGCATGTGCCGCTATTACTGCTACCTCAACACCGGTCTGACCATCAACCTCAACGGCAAGAACATCATCTCCCGCAACGGTCTGCTCGACCTGCTCAGGGAAGAAATGACCACCGAGCCCATCTACGCCCCCATCCATCTGGTGAGCGACGATATCGAAATCGCCTTCACCCACAGCGACCAGTACGGCGAAGAATATTACTCCTTTGCCAACGGCCAGCACACGACCATGGGCGGCACTCACCAAAGCGCTTTCCGCGAGGCCATCGTCAAGACGCTCCAAAGTTTCTACAAGAAAAACTACGAGGCCGCCGACATCCGTGCCAGCATCGAGGCCGCCATCAGCATAAAAGTCATCGAGCCTATCTTCGAGTCGCAGACGAAAACGAAACTGGGCAGCAATACCATGGGCCCGGGCAAGGAAACCATCCGCACCTTCGTCAGCAATTTCCTCGCTCGCGAACTCGATAATTACCTCCACCGCAACCCGGAAATCGCGGAAATCCTCGAGGATAAAATCCGCGAAAGCGAAAAGACGCGCAAGAAAGTTGCCGACGTGCAAGGTAAGGTCGCCAAAGAGCGCGCCAAAAAAGCACGCGTTCACAACAAAAAACTGCGTGATTGCCGCGTACATTACGACAGCAAGCACAAGCGAGCCAAAGAAACCATGCTCTTCATCACCGAGGGTGACTCCGCCTCGGGCTCCATCACCACGGCTCGCGATGCCGAGACTCAGGCAGTCTTCTCCCTCCGCGGCAAACCGGCCAACAGCTTCGGAATGAACCGCAACGCCATTCTCGAAACCAATGAGGAACTTGATTTCCTGCACCTCGCTCTCAATGTTGACCGCAGCATAGATGAACTGCGCTACAACAAGGTCATCATCGCGACCGATGCCGATGTAGACGGCATGCACATTCGCCTGTTGTTACTCACCTTCTTCATTCAGTACTTCCCGGAGGTCATACAGGAGGGGCATCTCTACATCCTCCAAACCCCGCTCTTCCGCGTGCGCAACAAGAAGAAAACCATCTACTGCTACTCTGAGAACGAGCGCGACAAAGCCGTCAAAGAACTGGGTAAGAACCCCGAAATTACCCGATTCAAAGGTTTGGGTGAAATTTCCCCGCAAGAATTCAAAGGCTTCATTAACGAGGATATTCGTCTGGAAGAAGTCACCCTCGAAAATGCCAAGCGCCTGCGCGAACTCCTGCGCTTCTATATGGGTGAGAACACCCCCGACCGTCGCCGCTACATCATGGACAACCTCCGAATCGAAGAAGATTTAGCCTGATTTTCACTTACCACCATACCATTATGAAAACACTCATCATCGCTCGCCACGGCAACACGTTCCGTAAAGGTGAAACTCCCACCCGCGTAGGCTCCCGCACCGACCTTCCCCTCGTTGAAGAAGAACGCGGGCGCGGCATCGGCAAGTACCTCCGCAAGCTCGGCCTTACCCCCACACGCATCCTCGCTGCACCGCTGCAACGCACCATGAGCACCGCCTCCCTCGCAGCGGAGGAACTCGGCAACCCCTGCCCGGTACAGCCCGATGCCCGCTTTATCGAAGTTGACTACGGTCCCGATGAGAACCACAGCGAAGAAGAAACCCGCGCCCGTCTCGGCGCTGATATCGCAAAAGCTCAAGGTACGGATCCCGCCACCCTCAGCCCCGAAGAAATCGATTCGCTGGGCGGAGCCGCCATTGATAAGTGGAATGCCGAGGCCATCGTTCCCCCCGGTTGGAAGGTCGATGTCAACCAAATCATCACCAACTGGAGCGACCTCGCAGCCGAGGTACAGGACGGCGAAGTTCTCCTCTGCGTCTCCTCCAACGGCACCATCCGCTTTGCCCCCTACATCACCGGAGATTACGCAGGCTTTTGTGCCACACACGACATCAAGGTAGCCACCGGCGGCGTATGCATCTTCACCAGCGAAGACGGCACCACCTGGCAGTGCACCGAATGGGGCGTTAAAGCTTTCAAGCTCGCCTGATAGCCCCCATCTCTTACCCCAAACAACAACCATGGATATCAAAAAACTCAAACCCGCCTGGATTAAGGAATTCAAAGACTTTGCCCTCAAAGGCAACGTCGTTGATATGGCCATCGGTGTCATCATCGGCGGAGCGTTCGGCAAGATTGTCACCTCGCTGGTGAAAGACATCATCATGCCGGCCTTCTCCATGCTCACCGGCGGCACCCAGAACCTCGCCGAACTCAGCTACGCCATCAGCGCCGAGAAAGATGCCCCCGCCATCAAGTACGGTGCCTTCTGCCAAACCGTGCTCGACTTCTTCATCATCGCACTGACCATCTTCTTCACCATCCGCCTTATCTGCAAGATTAAGGCCCGCTTCAAGAAGCAGGAAGAAGAAAAGCCGACCGAACCCGCAGCCCCCGCCCCCACGCCGGAGGACATTCTGCTGCTGCGTGAGATTCGCGATGCCCTCAAAAAATAACCCCACTCACCGCTACCGGTGAACAAAAAGCAACTTATCGCCCGGGTTCAGCGTTATATGGGCCCGGGCGCTACGCGCAGCACCGCAACCGCAGCCGTCGAGGCCGTGCTCACCGCCATCCTATCGGCCACAACTACCTCACCCCGGCTGCACATCACCCGAGTAGGCTCATTCAGCCGAAAGAAAAAAAACGCCCTTTCGTTTACCCCTTCAGCAGTCTTCATCAAAAACCTTGCCAAAAAACCAACTTCAGGAACCGGACAAGGCATTTAATTGAGATAACGCAGATTGCAGATAGAGCACCCTCTTATCGAAACGCTTTCGTTTTCGCCCAAAATAGCAAAATCTTTTCCAATAGCTTCCGCGCAACGCCTTCTTAATTCTAGCTATTGCAAGAGGCAAAGACCCTGTACTGAATATCTTGAACAATTCAATTACCTTTACTTCCGCTACCTTTTCTTTTAATATATCACGCACACAATTGACATAAGCGCAATTATCTGACTTTACCAGCATTTGCCCCATAGCTACGGCCATTTGATATATTTGTATAGGCGACTCCAAATCTTCAAAAACAACCCGAAAACGCATTTCGTCTCTCCAGGCACGCAACTTTTCCGAAAGTGAAAACTCAACTTCAAAATCCTTAATCAAAGCTTCAATCAATAATATAGTAGCCTCCCCATTTAATCTGGAGAAAGTCCAAGCGACATAATCGACCATCCAACACAAACAAGAATCCATTACCGGGGCCTGCCCACCGCGATTAGCCAAAGCCCAATAGACAGCTCTGCAACTTTCCAAACAAGTCGTGGGATTCTTGCTGATATTATTACCGGATGACACCTGTTCATCGGATAGACGATAATGTACCAATACAGAATCGACGATAGAACTTATCGGAGCTAATGCCGTAGCAGGAAAAACAAAAGGAGCATCTTCTGCATGACGTAACTCCGGAAATTTAATTTTTAAAGATTTTATATAATCTGCCCGGAACAAACGATCCCAAGCCCACCCTTTGCAAAACAACAAAGCTCCTTCTGCAATATCTTCGGCCACATTAAATTTCTCTTTTTTTACATGCGCAAGATAAGCCGATTTCATCTGGTATGGCATGGGGCGATTCTCCCCTTTGACAGTAAAAGAATCTGCCCGACACAAAACACAATCCGCATCTTGTTCTTCTGCGCGATTTACAAGCAGCTCAACCATATTTCGCTCAAACAAGTCATCCGAATCAAGCAATAAATAGTACTTACCTGTTGCAACCGACATTCCTAAATTCCGAGCAGCACCGGCAAAGCGATGCTCCTGTTGAAGCACGCAAACACGATTATCTCTCGCTGCATACTCATGCAAAATTTCCAGAGACTTATCCGATGAACCATCATCAACCATGATAATTTCAAGTTCTGTATATGTCTGTTCACATATACAGTCCATCGTCTGCCGCAGATACAACTCTCGATTATACACCGGAACAATTATACTGACTAATGGCAACGCTTCTTCATTTGAAACTTCTTTCTTCATTGTACAACAAAATTATGCATAATTTGTTTCTTTCTACTAACCAGAAAAACAATCAAATCAACAGCTCTAATGAACGAAGCTTCTCCATAATATTGTTTATTAATCTACGTTTGTTTTTATAATGTGCTTTCTTACGTCCCCATGTAATATGAGACATAAAACGATAATAATGCAGTTTCCATTTCAATGATGGAATTTGTTGAATAACTGCAACACTTCTCAACATTTCAATACAAGAAGACGTATGAGTTGTTAATTGCTGAGCTTTTTCGTCTAATGCAGAAAGTTTATCTGATACAGTCGATATCTGCTGTAATATTCTATTATTAACTTCAGAAGAAAGTTTATCTGATACAGTCGATATCTGCTGTAATAATCTATTATTAACTACAGAATACTGAGAAAGCTTAAATTTCATGCTAATCGCCCTAGCCCACAACTGAACATTACCTAACCAAAAATCAGGATTTATATTCGGATCCTTACCCAATTTATGCTCATCATTAAAGCTTATTTCATGTATGATATATCGATTTTCTTTTATTTCATACTCAACCTTAATCTCCTCCTGCTTAATGTCCCTAATATTTAAAATATGAAAAGTTGTACTACAAAATACTTGGCATAAACGCTCAGCAAATCGTATAAGTTCTTCCTTTTCAATATTTCTATTCATCAAAATACCAACACTCCGACTATTGTTAATACAATTGTACGTATTAATGGCTCTCTTTTTCATTTTCTTTGAAAAAAGAGGGATCTGCCAATCCAATGATTGTTCATGATAAAAATGATGGAGAGAAACCATGCCAGATTTTTCATCAATCACATAAGAAAGATTGCCATCTTTCTCAATATGAGCCACTTTAAACATATCCTCTGCATCTTGCTCCAAATTATCAATAAAATCCATTAGTGAATAATGCATCATCCAATCACATGGAGAAGCAAACATTCTCATTCCTCTCTTTTGGGCATGATACGCAGGGCGACATGCAGGACCTGCAGAAATGACAAAATCAACGATTGCGGCTTTCATATTACTACTCTGTTTAATTGTTATGATTGAAGTGAGACCCGTTTAGCGACCAGCGGTCGTAATGTTTAAGGAAATTCTT
>JAUNRC010000021.1 GCA_030535875.1 Akkermansia sp.
GGCAGGGGTTACTACGGGGGCAGGGGTTACAGCAGGCGAGGCTGAGGGCCCAAAGCTTACCTTCACGGCGCAGTGCTTGCCGTCGAAGGTCAGAATGCCGCCCAGTGCAGGCAGCACCTTGCCCACCAGGGCCTCATCCTTCACCGGGGCCATGCTGTCCTTGCCGTCATTGCGGGTCAGGGTCAGGCAGTAACCGCTGTCAGTCTTGGTCAGGGGCTGCTCGGCTGTGGGGTTAATGGAGTTGTCGTCCGAGAAGAAGTAGGCGCTCTGCACCTCGCCCTCGGCAGTGAAGTTCAGTACTACCGCCTCGGCGGACTGGGATGCCGTCACCGTGGTGGGGGTATCGCCCAGTACCTCAACCTTGCTTTCCTCGGCAGCCCAATCGGCAGCAGCAGCGCCATCGCCTGCGCTCAGGCTGACTGCAGCGGTCTTGGTCTCGGGGGCATTGCAACCGGTGTCGCTGCAGGTCTGGGCCGTGGCACTCACGGTGAACTCTGCCTGTTGCGGGGCATCTGCCTGCGGGGTGACTTTCCACACAACGGTGGGGGTGTTGTAGGTGTAGGCCACACCCAGCATACCCTCGTGGCGGTCGGGTGCCTGCCAGTACGGTCCCTCCACAGCAAAGCCCGCCGGGGCGGTAAGCTCAGCGGTCATCGGCTCGCCCACTGTTGCGGGGTTACGGAAATAGGCGTGCCAGGGCTGCGGGATATCCCCCTGCAGGGCAATATAGAAGCTCTCGCCGGCCTTGTAGCTGCGCACACTGGCCTTGGCGCTCACGCTGAAGGTGGGGGCCTGCTGCGCGGCAGCTCCGGGGCCGAAGGGCAGACCGCCAAACTGAGCCTGCGCGGTGCCGGTGAACAGCGCCGCCGCCACTGTCAGAAATCTTACAATGTTCATGTGTCGCAGTTTACCTGAAAACGCACCGTACCGCAAGCATAAATCTGCGTTGCTTTTGCATTATTTTCATCAGTATGGCGGATTTTCGGTTTTTGCCGGACCGGCTATTCTTTCGCCGCTTCGGGGGCAATAAGATAAAAGCGCCGGTGCCGGGTGCTCCGATAGCGCCCGCAGGCTCTCAGGAACATGTAAAAACACCAGCCGCCCATACCGAGAAAGAATAGCGGCATAAGCAGTTTGTCGAAGTCGCGTCGCATGGCCCGCCATGGCAGCTCGGGGGCATAGTACACGGTAACTTGCTCGCCGGGTCTGACCTTGGGTTTAGTGCTGCCGTCTAACTCCGTATGAGCAGCGGTGGTAGTTCCGTCAGCGTGTGTGATAAGGTAGACCGGGTAGTAAACCACCTCCACCTCAGAGCTTTGTTCCTCACCGTTAATTTTGGTGGTTCTGTGGGTGGTTTTGTGGCAGTAGTCTATGACGGTGGCGGTGCTACGCTCTCCATTGAGCCACAGGTCGAGGTAGGTGATTGTCGAGTGGCTGTGGAGTTGTTGCCCGGCCGCAACGAGCATCAGTGCCATCAGGGAGAGCCAGCCAAGCATCGGCAGCAGGGGGGAGAGCCCGTCGTAGATATTCAATCGGTGGCGGACCGGGCGTCTTTCGCCAATCTCGGGCAATTCCACGCCGCATTTGCTCAGCGCCTCCTGTAGCCCCTCGTTGTCGTGCACGCGCAGAAATCCGTGCTCGCGTATACCCTGGTAGCGCCCCATGGGGAGTTCCATCATGTAGTAATCCAGGCTGCCATCAGGGTGGGGAAAAATCCGGTGTACCATATCCTGCGCTACAGGTACGGCGTATACCACGGGCTTGCCGATGGGCACTACCTGCACGATGAGGGCGCGGCTCTGCGTCAGGGCATATATCGTGTTGCGATTGCCCTTTATAGCATAAATGACGCAGAGCAGGCAACCCACTGCTGCCATGAAGCTCAGGCCGGCGGTGTAGATGTTGCAGGCGTCCGGCGGTGCAGGGGACAACGCAAGCGAGGTCAGTACGGCACTCAGCCCCAGCAGTATCACACCCCCTATCAATACCACCCACACATTGTCATCCATGGCATATCGGCGGCGCTCCGCCCAGAGCACGTCCTCGCCATCCGATAGGGCAAATTCGATCGCTCTCTTCAGTCCGTTGTTCTCGGTAGTCTGCAACATGCGCCTATTATAACACCTGCCGTCGCTTTGTCAATGCTTACCGTTGGGCAGACAAACTCCCGCCGGAACCCACTCCGCGGGCGGATTTTGCCCCTGCTTGAGCGCCTCGCGAATGGCCGATGATGACGCCGGGTGGTGTCCCTCGATGAAGATGGCGCGTGCACCCTCGCGCGGTTGGGGAGCAGTACTACGGTGGTACACAATGAAGCGGAGCTGATCGCACAGGTAATCATACCGAGCCCAGCGGTGCAACTGCTCCCACTGGTCGGTGCCCATGAGCCAGTAGAGCTCATCCCCCGGGTAGAGTTCACGGCAGGCCTGCACCACGCGCCAACTGTAGCTCGGCGGCGGCAGGGTCAAATCCAGCTCGCTCACCTCGGCCTGCGGCATGTTCGCCGTAGCCGCCCGCAGCATGGCCAGTCGCTGCTCATCGGTAAAGTAATGTTGCCGTCCGGTCTTGAACGGTGAACACGCCGCCGGCAGGAACAGAATCCTGTCTAGCCCCGCAGCTTTCACCGCCGCCGCAGCAATAGCCAGGTGCCCGCTGTGTACCGGGTCAAACGAGCCGCCGAAAAGGCAGATTTTCATCACAGCCCCTCCGTATCTTTGTAGGGAAGGAAACAGCCGATGGGCAGTTTCACAAACTTGCTCTCGGGGCGCAGTCGGCGGTAGTGGTTAATGAAGGCCGACAGGTTGCCGTAGTTCTTGGCAGTCTTGGGAATACCCTGCTGACCGCAGTTCACCAGAATATTGAAGTGCAGCTCAGCGTGCAGGTGGGCAGGGAACATACCGCGGTTGGTGCCGATGGTACCGACCTGGTCCCCGCGCTTCACCAGCTGCCCCAGCTTCACATCGATGCGGTCCAGGTGCCCGTACAGCGTCTGGCAGCAGAGCACGCGACCACTCTTGGGCTCGCGGAAAGCATGGCGCACAATCACCACCTTGCCCCAGCGACCGCGGGCATCCGCCGCATACGTCACCAGACCGTGGCCAATCGTGTACACCGGATCACCCAAATCCGAATTACCGCCACCCACGCCATTCCAGTCCTCGCCCAGGTGGCGCGGCGTCTTCAGGCGCAGACCGCGGGCCTTGTAATAGCCCTCGCCATTCGGCTTGCCTACCGGGTAATCAAAACCATCCGCCAGCGGCACCAGCGCCCACTTGCCATCGGCCGTCTTCTGCGCCATCGTCACACCGCACGACGTACTGCCCAGCATGAAGAACAGAGCCATCGTCACCACGAAAATCTGTTGGTATAAGCGTACCATGCTCGCAGCATATCACATAGCACCCACACATGGCAAGCCTCAAAATTGCCATACCATGACATGGTGGAAGGACAAGTCCTGAATATCCACCGCCCATCGGGCGGTTCTTCACCGTTCGGCAAAGCCGAACATAAAGAACTAATTTCTTGCCCGCCCGGTCGCAGTTTCATCGGAGCTTCGGCACTTCAGTGCCGAATCAATCCCCCGCAGAATCCACCTGAGCCATTGCCCGCGCCGAAGCGCGGGGCGTGAACGCCGGAACAAGCTCCGCCACCCGCGGCGCAGCCGCCAAGCCCCAAGACTTTCAACATCCAACATTCAACTTTCAACTTTGCCAGCCCTTCCTGGCAAACAGCCACGCCGCCACAATCCACAGCACCAGCGCCGTGGCACTTATCCCCAGCATCACCGCCCAACCCAGCTTGTAGAGCAGGGTAAGAGCAATTGCCGTCCACAGACCGCCGCCCATAATCGGCTCGTGCAGCAACTGCTTGTAGCCGAAGGCCTGCGTCGCGCAAGTCTTGGCCTCCGGGTCAGCAGCGCGCAGCAGCAGCAGACCCGTAGCCGTCACACCCAGCGACTGGCCGAACTCCGCAATCGCGCACTCGAACCACGACTCCTTGAACAGACGCCGCGCCACCACCACCACCATGAACAGCGACAGCGCCAGACCCAGCACAATCAGAATCAGCAGGCCCACCCAGTTGTCCAGCACCACCTGTACCTTAATCGTCGCCATGGCCGACACCACCAGGAAATCCAGCGCCGCGCCGGAAACACGCTGCATCTGCCCATGGTCAATCAAATGGTGCACCCGCACACGCTGTGCCAACTTCTGCATCAGCAAACCGCCAATCATACAGAACGGGAACAGCGGGAAACCCTTCATCAGCGTCACCACACCATCCGAACTGCAGGCCGCCTCCAGCTCCGTCAGCCCGGCGCGCATACCGAACCCCATCAGAATCGCAATACCCACCAGCGAAATATGCCACGCCAGAGAGTCAATCGAATCGCAGTAAACCGTCTGCACACCCGCCGCCGGCTGCTCCTCCTTCGTATAAATACCGCGCTGCTGCAGCTTATCCTGCTCATCGAAACGGCGGATATTCGTAATGTAGCCCTTGCGAGCCGCCCAGTTCACCAGCACAATACCCACAATCACCGCCAGCAGCATACCCGCCGTCGCCATCGTATAGCCCAGCGCTATGCCATCCTCCCAACCGAAGGACTCAAAACTCTCCGCCATACCGCTCACCGTACCGTGACCACCCTGAAAACCAATCTCCAGCAGATTGCCGAAACCCTCATTCATGCCGAAGAACGGCAGCAGAATAAACCCCACCACCGAAAATCCAATCACATACTGCCCCCAGGCCAGAATCTGTCCAAAGCACAACTGCGGGAACGCCACCTGCACCACCTTCTTGAGCGGGGGAGTCACCACCCCCAGGAACAGCGTGGCGAATACCACATTGATCATGAACCCCGGCAGCTTACCCACCGTGCTCACCACCTCCGCCGGCACCAGCTCCGGCCAACCCTGGAAAATCGCCAACCCAATAAACCCGCCAATCACAGAACTCGGCAGATAACAACGCTGCAACAGCGGCACAAGCGTGCGCAACACCTTACCCGCCACCAACAGGGCAGACAACAAACAGAAGACAATGATAGCCGTCATGATTCAGAAATGCTTGCAGAAGAGAGAAATATCAACGCCGCACACTATACCACAATCCCCCCCTTCCGTCAAGACGGAAGGGGCATCCACCGCCCACCGGGCGGTTCTTCACGACGGCTCCGCCGTTCTTCACCATGAGCCCCCGGCTCATTCTTCACCACGGCTTCGCCGTTCTTCACCGTGAGGCGAAGCCGAACTTAAAAAATAAGTTGGTCAAGCCCGTCAAGGGTGGAGGGGCTGGGATGGCTTTTTGATAGAGTTATGCTGAGGTGATTTTTTTGTTTAAAAACTTGCATATAAACATAAAGCTAGCTTTGTCAAATAGTGATGCTATTCCCCAAAAAATAACAAGCGCACAACTTGTAGTTATAAGCGCACAACCTATAATTGAAATGTAGGAATCAAGTGACCATGGAATATAATTGCTAATTCTAATGAAAGTGACAAATACTATGCTGTTTATAATCAAACGTTTATAGGTTATCCATGGCGAACGTTTTAAAATAATACGATTGGCATAGATGATCATGTCATTGGCGCGATACAGGAGTGCAATTGCCGTTGCCATCATAACCCCATAAATTCCCCAGATAGGTGTAAGAATCAGGGCCGTTACTATATTAATTACTGCTTCCGCAACACATCTCCACTGTGTTTTGCGGAAATGCTGAGCGTAATTGATTAGATCGGCCTCGCAGGCTCTTGCTGCAGAGAGAAGGCTCGTTACAACGAATAACACTGCTACATTGTAATCAAGATAATTAATGTCTGTAACGCCTTCTGTATAAAGACGCATAAAAGGTATGATGAAGATGAGAGCTACTGCATACAAACAGAAGATAAGGGACATTCGATAGGTTTCATAAGTATCGTGATACTTAAGGTATAAATCTTTGTCCGCGTTGTACGTTTGTCCCATAATATGAGCTACTCCCTTACCTATAGTATCTAGAGCGGTTCGAACCATAGAAAAGAGCATGTTAAAAATGGCGTAAACGCTGGCTACTTTTAAATCGTAGAAAAACGCAAGGATTAGAATGCTGGAATTGCGAAAAGCCAAATCACTGATTTGACCGACTAGAACAGCGTTTTTCTGTTCCATTGCCTGAAAATTTGGCTTAGCTGAATAGTCAATCCATTTATAGTTCTTCTTCATATATATGTAGATGAGTAGAACAGAAAGTAAGCTGAACAGCATTGTGTATACTTGGAATGCCATAATGCTACATCCTGCAAGTAGAAAAATAACCTTGCTTATGACCACAACTACGTGCGTGAGCGTATTAAAAGTAGATACTATATAATTTTTCCCCTCAGCAACGAGTAGAACAGTGTATTTTCCTTGGAATATGTAGCGTATAACGCCTGGAACACCGGCAAGTAAGATTAGTCCAATAATTGTTAGTGTGGGTATTGTGCTCTCAACAAAAAGAGGAAAGCAAATAGCCAATATTACTACGCTGATTGCATAAAAGATTCCTGTTTTCTTGTAGTAATAATCAGTTGCAACAACAATGGAAGATATATCATTTTTATCGCCTTTGGATATGGCTGCATATAAAGCCTGAATGGAGGCGCCTCCTACTCCGGCTTCCAATAAGACGAGATAGGCAAAGGCTTGCCCGACAGTATTGAGTAGCCCGTTGTACTCTGAACCAAAAGAGGTCAGAAATAATCTGGGTACAATAATTCCAAGTGCTATAATTATAGCTTCGCTAACAAATCCTACAAGTATGTTGTATATGCCTCGTCTACCATTCATATTTTCTGCGAAGATAATTGATGTGTTCCTTCAGATATGCGGCTCTTCTCCTGAGCGTTAAATGAGGATTTAATAACAAATGAAGAAGGGTAGCAAAGTTCCTACAACTGAAATACTTTCTGTAATCTTTTCTGATGAGCATATTACTTTTCAAACGTGTTTCGATGGATAACTTTACATCATTAGTTATCAACCCCATTTCAACACCTTGCTTCATGTCTATTGTCTGTTGTTCAAGAATCTTCTCCAGAGGGAAGCGATGGAACTGATCAGGGTTGGAATTAGAATTAGCATGTTTTTGATATGTAACCATCACGTCTGGTAAAAATGCAATTTTTCCCAGCATCAATGCCCTAAATGTTATCAACTCATCTTCTGTCGGGCACCAGTCCTGTAAAGCCCCAAAAGTAGTCATCACATTACGTTTAAAGCAACGCGATGGAGCAGGAATATTTGCTAGAGAATTAAAGTCGTAAGTGCGGATGGTTTTAACATGTGCAGAATGTTCTGTTGCGTCTGATTCTGATCCATCTGCATGGATATAAACAGCTCTCATGCTACCTGATACTGCAGTAAAATCGGGATTAGACAAAAGAAAATCAATGGATATTCGGGTACGTTCAGGGGTTGAAACATCATCACCGTGAGCAGCAACAATATATTCGCCCGTTGCAAGTTCGAGGTAGGCTTTATTCATATGTTGGGTGATACCCAAGTTTCTGGTGTTCCTGTTTAAAAGGATTTTATGAGGTCCTTGATATTCTTCAACCATCTCCTTCATGATGTCAAAAGTTCTGTCTGTTGAGCAGTCGTCTGACAGAATTATTTCTAGAGGAGAGTATGTTTGATTGAAAGCTGCTTGTATCGCATTGCGAATAAATCGCTCACAATTGTATGCAGTAAGAACGTAACTAACTAAGGGATAACTGTACATGGTGTTTAAAATCCTAAAAGAAGTAATTGGAGATTTAACTTGCCTAACAGAGTCGCGTGTTCATTTTTTAGGAACATAGAAAGAGCCCGCTTGTAAAGCTGTCTATCGCCTGGGAAATCCAGTCTATAATTACGAGCCTGTTTGGCTCTTTCCTGTCTGCTCAGTCCGCCTTCAGCTGATTGGTTCAGACCACTGATGAGATGCATGAAATATAGGATTCCCATGTTCAGCGGCGAAATCTTATGCTGTAACAGGTGGCGGATTTTGCGGAATAATCTCATCTGGTTAACATGACGATTCCGAGACAGGGAAGTCATAGCAGAACCCTCTCGAATATCATAGATATATAATTTTTTATTCAAGAAATTGAGTTTTTGACAATAGCAGTAATAATGGAGGTTGAATAATAAATCCTCACCTATGCTTTCTTCTGTGTCAAATTTGAGCTGATGTGTTTTAATGATAGAGTGGCGATAGAGTTTGTTGCATGGCCCAAATCCCAAGTGGTAAGTGAAGTAATGAGTTTCAAGTACGAGGTCATAGGAACCTTCGAACTGTTCATTCAGGTTGGTGTTGAAAACAAGTAAGTCTTCACAGGATTCTCTTTTTAGTATACTAAGTGCTCCCGGAACGATATAATCATCGCTATCAATAAACCATATCCATTGGCCTTTTGCCATGTCCAAGGCAGCATTTCTGGCAGCAGATACTCCGACATTTTTCTGGTGAATAACTTTAACTCTCTTATCTCGTATGGCAAAGGAGTCACACATGGAAGGACAGTTGTCTGTTGAACCGTCATTCACTAGTATGAGCTCAAAATCCACCATGTCTTGCTGCAGGATGCTTTCTACACATCGAGTCAGGAAGTTTTCGGTGTTATATACAGGAACAATGATGCTGAAGTAGGGTGTATTCATGATTGCAGCGCTCTCGTGAGGTAGTTGAAAGATTCTGAACGGAACGACTCCAGCTTTTCATTTGCTGCAGAATAATCCATCGTAAGGACCTTTTGAACTTCCGGTAGCCCCTCACGATACAAGCACTGTTCTAACCCCAGTCGATTGAGATAATCTATTTTTCGACTGTCATTATTGTTCTGTGCTGTTTTCTGATTTACTGCAATAGCGGTAATGAGCGGTTTGTTGAAGATTGTAGCAAACGCCGTACCGTGGAATGAGTTTGTGTAAACCAGAGAGGCATTCATGAAAAGTCCCACGAATTCCTCCGGTGAAGCAGAGTAAGCTTTCATGTAAGGTTTGATGAAATCGCGTATATATTCATTCAGGTTGATGACATCGAAGCCTGTTTCCTGTTTCAGATATTCTGTTAAGCTGCGGCTGCCATGGTTGTTTTCAAGAAAGTAGGTAAGGATGTAGGGACGTTTGAATTTAGGTTTAACCGCTATTTCCTCCCAATGTTTCTTATCAAGTAGCAGAACAGGATCACAAACGGAGCAGACCGGTTTTTCGGTAAGCGATTGTATGATTTCGGCTCCCCGTGGTTCTCGGACAGAGATATGGTCGAATGCTTTTACCCATTCGCTCATCTGTGCGCGTGTTTCTTCCGGAAAGTCGGTTTTCCCAAGACTGGGAGAATAGGAGATGCGCCGAGCTGTATCTTCCGGTTGGAGGAATTGAAGATAATAGGCTGTTTCAAAATCCTGACAGACTGGATTCCAAATCTGGTCACCACCGCACACGTATGCATCATATTGGAGATTTGCAGTTGCTAGTTCCTCTGTAGAGGCATACTCTTTTTTCGTTGTCGGCAATACATGATTAATAAATCGCTCGTAGTGATTGAAACGTTTTTTAAGTAGTGGATAAATCAGATATCGGAAAAGACGATATAGGCCTCGGTCTCCCTTGCGAATAATGCGGTAGGCGTCTTTTTGGCTTTGTGGTCGCAGATTCAGGATTTCTACCTGATGTCCCATTAATTGAAGTTGTTTCGAGAGGGCGTAGGCTTGTAGAACTGAACCGTAATTGTGGGAACCGTGAAATGTGAGATGGGCAATTTTCATAACGATTTAAATGTGGCGAGCCAAGGAAAGACGACGGATAAAAAATAAAATGGAGTATAAGCGGTGATGAAGCAGTAGAAATGGTAGTTTATAGGAACGGGGGTAAGGGCTATGGTGTTTTATGTTTAGCAAATCTTCCGCAGGGGGGAAAGTGGTAATGTGGCTTATTTCTTGTTTGAAGCTCCTTAATGAACCACTGAGGACAGCATTGTCGATGCATGCAAAAATTCCCCCCGCTATAAATGATTCCAATCGTTCTGTCGGCGGTGTAAGTTTTCTTTCTGCCAGATAGTTCAGAAAATATTGATAAAGATTGATATACATTTGCCATTTACCAGGCCGATAGCGGTTACTCAGTGAAGCGCGATTGATGCAATAGACGTAAAGCGGCTCATTGATTACAGCGATGCTATTTACTTTGTCTGCATATTTCAAATCGAAAACATGATCCTCCATGAAATACTGATTCTCAGATACAAAATAGCTTTCCTCAATCAGCTCGCGTTTCATTAATCGGATGCACAAGAACCCAGGAATGTTAATGGATTCACCTTTGCCCATCAAGGGATATATATACTGCTCTACTATATCTGTTTTTTCGATATGCGATTGAGAATAAGCAAGCTGATGGGCGCATTTTGTTCCATCTGATTCGGTAAAGTAGGAACACAAGGCTAATTCTGCACGCTGCTCTTCAATGGCTGAAAATAGTTTTTTAACCATAGTGGGTTCAACATAATCATCGCTGTCAATAAAGAGTATGTATTCACCTTTAGCAGCTCTCCATCCTTCCTTTCGGGCAGATGATATCCCCCCATTCGCTTTGTGAATGACTTGAATATTCAAATGCTGTGCTGCATATGAATCTGCAATGGACGGGCAATTATCGGGTGAACCATCGTCAACTAAAATGATTTCGATGTTTTTGTATGTTTGTGTCAAAAGACTATCAACGCAACGTGCAAGGTAGGATTCAACCTTGTAAATGGGTACTACGATAGATACAAGCGGGGGCATATGGTCAGGCTTTTATATTTTCTTGTTCCAATATGTTAACGAGTACCTCTCGATGAGAATCACAGCGAATAAGATTTAGCATGGTTCTCCATGTAGATTTGCTGACGAGTAGTGATAGTATTTTATTGTCGACAATTCTATTGAGTTTATTGAATATTCGGCTTTTCCCCATGAGCATAGCTAAATACAGAGCGCGTTTTTGCATTGTGAAACGTATCCACTGCTCGTGTATGAATGTTTTATCAGAAACCCTGCTCGAGTTGAGTTTGAGTGTATCTAATATTTCTTTGGCTAATGCTGGATTTATGACGCTACAACCTTTATCTGTAATGCCAATTGGTATCATTTCAATATAGCGTGATGATGGGTCAATACGAATGGCAAGTCCCTGATTCCAAGTGGCGTTTTCCCTTCTGTAGCCGAATATCGCATTGCCCTGTCCATATAAAATGAATCCATTATTGAAATGCTCGATTGTCCCAATGCAATGGCTGTGTTGACAAAGAACGCAATCTGCACCCATTGAAACCATTGCGCGACATTTTTTTTGAAGATCTGGAGATGGGTAGACGTAGTGTTCTATGCCTCCATGATACAGTACTACTATATAATCTACTTCCTCTTTAAATCTTGCAATTTCATGTAAATGAATATAAGGGTCAAAAATGTTGGCTCCGGAAGAGGTGACGTTGTCCGTGTTAAATTCCTTTTCCGCAAATGAAAAAATTGCTACTTTTTTATTCGCAATATTAAGGATGAGAGGAGAGCATCCTTGCTCGTCCTCAGTTGTTGCTCCCCATCCCACTATGTCATTAGCGGATAACTGAGCCAAAGTAGTGCTTAAACCTTTTTTGCCATGGTCTAAGATGTGGTTGTTTGCCAGACTGAGAGCGTCTATTCCCATTTTTTTCAAAACCTTTACATGGGAAGTGGGGACATGGAGCGTTGGGCCGCACTTACATATAGGTGAGAAGTCATCGATTACAGGTGCTTCTAAGTTTGCAATGGTGTAATCCTCGGTATTAATGAGCTCAGACAGTTCTTTAACATATTCGTCACCAAACAAATCATTCAATGATTTGTTGTGCGCATCTACGGTGCATATGTCGCCAAAAATCAATAATTTGTTTTTTGAATTCATTTGTTGTAAATAGAACGTATTTTTTCAATTTCGTGATTAATGCTGAATCCTGATTTGATAAGGCGCTCATTAATCATTTCTGCAGTAATATTTGCCGGATACGAATGAGAAAGTATTGCATCCACCCAATCCGATGGTCTATCTGAATCAATAAAGTTGACCAGTCCTGCTTTGATATCGGCTGTTGGTGGGAAACCTTTCGATAATAAACATGCTGTACCACAGGCCTGACATTCTACGGCACTCATTCCCAGACCTTCACTAATTGATGTACCCAAGAAGATATGCATGCCGGGGTATATCTTTTCCACATCTGCTCTACACCCTAACCAATGAACATTTTCCTGCAGGTTATATTCCTTGATTTGATTAAATATAGCTTTTGCATATGTTTCATCTTGTGCTGCTCCGGCAAATATAAAATCAAAATCGATATTTCGTTCCTTTAATTCTCTTAAAATATCTATAATTAATTCGTAGCGCTTAATCTTAGCTATTCTGCCTACTGTCCCTAGGATAAGCTTTTGATTTGACGAGGAAGCTTGCTTCTGCTGAAACGTGAACTTGTTACAATCGATAGCATTATTGATAATTATTGATTTTTTATTAAGAATATCTTTTTTGAAAAATAGAGAACTCAGAGCAGCTGTTGAACATGCTAAGTTAACAGTAGCATAAGACGAAATAAAGCATTTTTGGAGAAATAATTCAGCTTTGTATGCTACGCGTTTGATAAATGAACCCGTAAAATGGATGTCCGCATGAGAGTGCACGAGAATCTTCTGAATACCTGCATAATGCGCAACCCAGGAAGCCGTGCCTCCTTTGGAATTGAGGTGGGAATGCAACACGTGTACAGGCGAGAGATTATCGAGTATCGTCTTTAAGTCACGATAGTAATTTTTTAATCCAAGTTCCCAGACAGAGCGAATGTGAATAATATCACCGCCTAAATCCCTAATTTCGTCATCAAAGTCACCTTTGGTTATGGTGTTACCTTTATAGTGAACAATGAAAGTAAAATGAAACTCACCCCGGAGGTGGCGAAAGATATCCATGAGCATCGTTTCTGCCCCTCCACGATTCATCAGCCCGACGATTTGGACAATATGGCGTTTCTCGTTCATTGCAGTTCAAGCATTTTACCCACTATTGAATCGTATTCTGACGGTACGAAATCGGGAGCTCCACCTGCAGGGAAGAATGTGAGTTCACCGAAGAATACTCTATCATACACCTGATATAAATCAACTCTCACAAAATCAAACGGGGAAGAAAGATCCGTTGCTATCTTAATCATCTCATCAAATTTGGCGGGTTTTTCCACTTGAATATCAGGATTGTGGGGTAATTCTTTTCCAAACGGTAAAAGATTCCATTCTAAATCGTAGAAATTACGTGTGTTTTGTTTTGTGTTTCTACCTACTTCTAATTGCATAAAAGTTGGTTTTCCATTAAAACAGAAAAATTTGTAATCTCTTAATTCACCGTAGGAGTCTTCAAGATACTTTTCAGCTATGATTCTTTTGGGTAAATCTTTGTAAACCCATTCCCGACCGCTCCAATAGATATCCTGCCAGAGCCAGGTTCGCATAATCCATTTCCATGCAAACCAGTTGACATCCTGTTTGTTTTTTACAATGAGATTGAATCCACTACCGTGTGCCCCTTTCAGAACAAACTGCTCGGGTAGTTTTTCAATATTTATATCATTAACAGAATCCCAAACACCATATAATTCATTCAGCAGGCTTGCGTATCCACAAGAAGAGACGTATTCTCTAACATTGTATTTATCGGCACATTGCGCTTTGAGTGGATTTTTAGCGTTTAATTTTAACCATTGTAATTTTTCGCTAAATGTAGTAGGCGATGCAAGATTTGGCTGTTTTCCAGAAACTTTTCGATAGTATCGTATTACTGCAAAGTAATCTGAAAAAAATAGCCTGCTGATTTTACAGCATATAGCATGGTAAGAATGTATGAGAAATAATCCCCATGCGGAAGAACGAATTTTCTTTTTTATGTTCATATTTTGTTCTCGTCTCGTTTAGAGTGGTATTTCTTCATAATTGAATTGGGGATAATGGCAACAATCAAAGGTTTGAATGCATAGATATATGTATAGAGCGGGAAGTTCAGCATGCTATATCCTTTGAGTTTTGTCAGCACTTCATATGCCCTCGTTTTAAAACTGCGTCGTTTATATGCTTTGTCGTCTTCAAGAACTTTATAAAGAGCATCTTGAAGATTATAGCCTTTCATGCCTTCTTTAAAAAAACGAAACCACATGTCGTAATCCTGAGCTCTCATGGTTCGTTTAGAAACTGTATATCCCCCAACTTTGTCGTATGCTGATTTGCGCATCAAAATTGTTGCGTGAAAGAACGGGGATCGATGGATCATATCCACCGGTGATGGTTCGAGGATTGCAAGTCGTGGAGGGCGCTCTCCGTTTTCGTCAAACGGAATCATCGCACATCCTGTTACATCATATTCAGGATGAGTATCTAGAAAATCAATTTGCTTTCTAAAACGCTCGGGGAGGGATTCATCGTCTCCATCCATACGAGCAATATACTCGCCTTTGGCTATTTCCAAGCACCGATTTAACGAAAATGATAATTTTGAGTTAATTTCATTTCTCAGTACAATGATTTTTCCTTTATATTTTGATTCATATTTTTTCAGAATATCATATGTTCCATCCGAGGAACAATCGTCGCATATGATGAATTCCCAACTCGTGTAAGATTGTTTAAGAATTGATTCTATACTTCGTTCAACTGTATCACTGCAATTATACGTTGCCATGATAACAGAAATTCTAGGTGCAGTAGTCATCATATTCAGAGATTAGTTTTATACCATTCAATCGCCTCTGCAATGCCACGTTCGAAACTCCAATCGGGGTTATACCCCAAGAGGGATTTAGCTTTGGAGATATCTGCGTTGCTGTGTTTAATATCGCCTGCACGTTCCGGTCCAAAGTTGGGTTCGATGTCAATACGAAGGGCCTTTGTGAGACCATAATAAATATCGATAAGAAATTCGCGTCCGCCATAGGCGATGTTGAAGGCTTGTCCGGCAGCTTCGTGAGGGGCAAGGCACGCCTTCAAATTAGCTTCGATAACATTTTCGATGTATGTAAAGTCTCGGCTCTGTTTGCCATCTCCATTGATAGTGGGCTGTTGACCGTTAAGCAACATTTTGATGAACTTAGGGATGACTGCAGCATAGGCTCCATCCGGGTCTTGTCTGCGGCCAAACACGTTGAAATATCTCATGCCGTATGTATCCAGTCCGTAATGCTTGGTATATTGCTTAGCCCATTCTTCATCACAGCGTTTGGTAAGAGCATAGGGGGAAAGTAGGTTGCCTTCTCGCCCCTCCTGTTTGGGAAGATTCGGTTCATCACCGTACACGGATGAGCTGGACGCATAGACAAATTTTTTCACGCCACACTGACGAGCCGCTTCCAGCATATTCAGAGTACCCTGAATGTTGGTAACGCAGTAGAAAAGTGGCATTTCTATGCTTCGAGGTACACTGCCCCAGGCCGCTTGATTCAGAACAAAGTCGACACCATCGCAGGCCTTGATGCACGTACCCAAATCTTTGATATCTCCTTTAATGAACTCGTAATTCGGATGTCGAAGGAACAGGTCTACATTCGCCTGTTTGCCGGTTGAGAGGTCATCCAGACAACGGACGCGATAGCCCATGTTAAGAATGGCCTCGCAGAGGTTAGATCCGATGAAACCGGCTCCGCCCGTCACCAGAAATAGAGTATTTTCAGGGAAATTTAATTCTTTATAGCTCATAATTACAGTCTCCAGTAAGAATAACCTGCAGTTTCATATTCCTTGCGATTGAGCAAGCCCTTCAAGTCAAGCAGAACCTTTGTCCCAGGACCGAAGAAGTTGTCCATATCGTTGATGGTAAGATTTCTGAAATCGTCGTGAGCAACGGCCAACACAACAGCATCCATATCTTTGATTTCATCCAACGATACAAAGCGAATGCTATAAAGACGTTCTGCTTCTTCTGCATCTGCCGTGGGATCGGCTACAACGGGGGTGATGTTGTATTCTTTCAGCTCATTAACGATATCGATAATTTTGGTGTTACGAGTGTCGGGGCAATTCTCTTTGAAGGTGAAGCCCAGAATTGCTACTTTTGCACGGCGTACCGGTTTATCGACGCTAATGAGTTTTTTTACGATATTCTCCGCCACGTATTTACCCATATCATCGTTGATTCGACGACCTGCAAGGATAATCTGGCTGTGATATCCCAACTCTTCAGCTTTGTATGTCAGGTAATAGGGATCTACACCGATGCAGTGCCCACCTACCAGACCAGGGAAGAACTTAAGGAAGTTCCATTTGGTGCCCGCTGCTTCGAGAACGGCCTTGGTATCAATTCCCATCTTATTGAAAATGATAGAGAGCTCATTCATGAAAGCAATATTGATATCGCGCTGAGAGTTTTCAATAACCTTCGCGGCCTCTGCCACCTTGATGCTTTCAGCTCGGTGTACACCGGCATCGACAACAAGTTCGTATACTTTGGCTACAATATCGAGGGTCTCTTCATCCATACCGGAAACTATCTTGGTAATTGTTTCCAAACGGTGAACTTTATCACCGGGGTTGATACGCTCAGGTGAGTATCCAACCTTGAAATCTACGCCACACTTCATGCCTGATTCTTGTTCCAGAATAGGAACACATACGTCTTCCGTTACACCGGGATAAACAGTAGATTCAAAAACAACGATGGAACCGGGCGTTAGATTACGACCCAGAATGCGACTGGCTCCTTCTACAGGAGTGAGGTCTGGAGTGTGGTCGGCATTCACCGGAGTAGGAACTGCTACAATATGGAACTTGGCTTCCTTAAGTTTTGTTTCATCTGCAGTAAATTCAACAGTACATGCAGCTATTGCCTCATTACCGACTTCCTTGGTCGGATCGATGCCGTTCTTGTAGAGCTCCACTTTTTGCTTGTTGAGGTCAAAGCCAACTACGTTTACTTTCTTAGAGAAAGCAACGGCGATGGGCATGCCTACGTAACCAAGACCTACAAGTGAGATCTTTGCTTTCTTGTTTTTTATGTCGAGATACGTTACCATATTATTATAAAATGATATGATTAATATTGAAGTACTTTACTTATTGTTTTAGCTACAACGTTTTTCTTGTCAAAGTTATTTGCGATATATGTTCTGGCACTCGTTCCCATCTGCTGTTTATCGTACAATGGTAGATTAATAAATCGTTCAATTGCATCTATTAAATCGCTAATATTTTGCTTTTTACAAAGAAAACCACTAACGTTTTCTTTCACGGCTTCCATGCAACCATGAATACGATTGGTAATGAGGGGGCGAGCCATAGCTGCTGCTTCCAGAAGCGTGTTGGACATGCCTTCATGCCAGGAAGGAAGAATCACACAGTGGCATCTTTCTATATAGGGGCGAACTTCTGGTTGGAATCCGTGGAAATGGATAAGTCCCTCCTTTTGCATTTGTTCTACTTCAGTTTGGTAAGCATCTTCGTACCAGCCAATGAAATCGAACCGAGTTTGTGGATAACGTGGCTTGAGGTGACGTATGGCGGCAAATAGTTCATTCACACCTTTTTCCTGCATAATACGACCTACAAAGAGGAAGCGAATTTCCTTGTCAGAATCGGGGTAGGGGGCAGGGGAGAACTCCTGCAGGTTAACGCCGGCTCCCGGCATCAGGATGGCCTGTGATTCCCTTACAACTTTTGCGTTGACGAGAGTTTCCAAGTTACCCGCATTTTCAAAAAATACTCGTTTGGCTTTCTTGAGTGACAATTTATACAGAGCTGTTACCAGTAGTCTGACTTTCTCATGTCCCGGTTGGAACGCAGAGCCAAGCCCTGTTACGTTTGCAAAGAACGGAACTCCTGCCATACGGCATGCCAACCCACCGTATATATTCGGTTTGATGGTGTAGGCTATACAGATGTCGGGGTGTTCTGCTGCCAGAATCTGGCGATAGCGGAGCAAGAGTTTCATGTCTCTGATAGGGTTCATCCCTCGTCGATCCATCTCCTTTGTCTCGATAATTCGGCAGCCATACCCCTTCAAAATGGACTTATTCTCTTCATCACAAGGAGGAATGGAAACAACTAACACATTTCCGAGTCGATGTAATTCTTCCAGCAACTCGCGACGGAATATCCGTAGCGTGTTGTAGTGATTGGCAAGGATGAGGATTTTTTTTGCCATAAAGGAAGTTTAAGCGAGGTGTGCTAGTACTTTTTCAACGATGGAAGGCGCATTCAGTCCATAAACGTCTCGTAGGAATTGCTGATTTCCTACGCGAATGCAATACTCATCGGAAATACCACAGCGGAGCAGGCGGGGGGAGTTTCCTATGTCGGCAAGGGTTTCTGCCACGGCACTTCCGAAACCGCCTATGATGTTATGCTCCTCAATGCTTGCTAATAGACGGGATTGCTTAGCGCATTTGCGGATAGTGTCTGTATCCAGCGGTTTGACGGTGGGAAAACTGTATTGTGCTACCTTTAATCCCTGTTGACGGAGGAGGGCCACTGTTTCACACGCAATATCCAGTATTGCACCTGTCGAGAAAATGGTGACGTCCACGGATGTTTCATATTCTTCTCCGATAGGCAGGGCTTTGCCGATAGTGAAATTGGAAAGCTCTTCATGAATAGACTTTTCACCTCCACGTCCCAGTCGCAGGTAACAGGTGCCCTGATGGTTAGCAATGGCTCGTGTCGCAGCCGCTGCTTCCACGGCATCTCCCGGCGCCATCACAACAACTTCCGGAAGCGCGCGCATGATGGCGAGATCCTCTGTGGCATGGTGGCTCATGCCCAGCGAACCGTAAACAAAACCACCACCCACGCAGACGATTTTGACGTTGGCGTGATGATAGGCACAGTCATTGCGTACTTGTTCCAGACAACGGAGCGTGGGGAAATTGCCGATAGAATAGGTGAAGACTTTTTTACCGGTGAGGGCCATACCGGCAGCCATGCTGGTCATGTGTTGTTCAGCGATGCCTGCATTCGTGAATTGGTCGGGGACGGTTTCCCAATAAGGCTTGAGGACGCCGAAGCCAAGGTCTCCCGTAATCAGTTCGATATTGGAGTCCTGTTTCGCTAAGTCAATAAGTGTGCGAACGAATGTATCTCTCATAAATTTAGTAATGCATTGACTATTCTATGACACGCTCTACCGTCACCATAAGGATTTACAGCTTGGCTCATGGCAGCGTAATCATACTCGCTATCGAGCAAAGTAGAGACCGTGTCAACAATTTTCTCGAAGTCTGTACCAACAAGCTTCACTGTGCCGGCTTTGAGCGCTTCAGGTCGCTCTGTTGTATCTCGCATTACCAGTACAGGCTTACCTAGTCCGGGAGCCTCCTCCTGAATACCACCGCTGTCGGTCAGCACAATACTGGCTTTTTCCATGAGATAGACAAAACTGAGATATTCCAATGGTTCAATGAAGAACATGTTACCCAGATTACTCAAATCCTCACCGAATACCTCGTGAATAGGTTTCCGCACATTGGGGTTGAGATGCATGGGATAGACAAAATCCACATCCGGATATTTCTCTGTGAGAGTCTTGATGGCTCGGCACATGGAGATGAATCCTTTACCAAAGTTCTCGCGGCGGTGGCCAGTTATGAGAACTAAGCGGCGTCCCCCTTGCAGGCGGGTTGTATTGTAGCCGGCGCCAATCAGCTGAAAACTCAGCTCCGCATTCAATGCAGCATCCTTTTTAATCTTATTCATTACCCAATAGAGAGCATCAATGACCGTATTGCCTGTGACTATAATCTTTTCATTTACGACATTTTCTTGAAGTAAATTCTGCTTACTGAGAGGAGTAGGGGCAAAATGGTATGAGGCGATTCGACCTGTTAATTGGCGGTTCATTTCTTCCGGCCAGGGGCTATAGATATTGTGGGTCCGCAAGCCGGCTTCCACATGTCCTACAGGTATTTGCTGATAGAAAGCAGCCAATGCAGCAGCGGTGCTGGTAGTCGTATCACCATGCACCAGTACTACATCCGGGCGAGATTCAACAAGAACGTCGCGTATTCCCGTTAGTACCCGGGCAGTTACATCATATAAGTCTTGTCCCTGCTTCATGATATTCAAATCATAATCAGGTACAATATCAAATAATGTCAGCACCTGATCAAGCATTTGGCGATGCTGCCCCGTGACACATACAAGAGTTTTAAAATATTGCGGGTGTGCTTGGAACGCTTTAACCAAGGGCGCCATTTTGATGGCCTCAGGACGTGTGCCGAAAACTAGAAGAACAGATTTCATGCTACTTTATTCTATATATAATTCTACCTATTTTTCTGCAAAAACTTTCTATGCTATCAGGAAGCATCTTCATAATTTTAATGCGGATTTTTGTTTTTAGAGGTAACCAAGATCCTGCAAAATGATGAATAGTGTGAGAGTTTTGTGTAAGTCTTAATTTTCTTCCGCATGGCCCCATAGGGCAAAAATAATCATTGGGATAAAACACAACTTGGTTTCTGAGTTCTTGATAGCTATTATCGAGAACAATACCCCAACTTTTCATGGCCTCAGTAATAAGGACAACATTTGTGCCTTCATTAATATCAAACTTTTTGTCTTTATATAAGCCTAATAAAGTTTTAACCCATACCCCCCCCTTTTCACTAGCCATTATGCCAGTCGGTACAGTGTTTTCTCTTTCGAATCCGGAAAAAGCAGGGTGATGTAAAAAAACATCGAGACTTTTAAGAACTTCTACATCTGTATCCATGTATATGCCACCATGTTCGTATAACGCATAAAGTCTTATATAGTCAGTTACATATGCATATTTCCCTTGTAAATAGGCAGATTTCGTGTATTCATTAGAGTATATATCAAAAGTATCTTCATTCCATTCAATGATTTTGTAATCTGGTAAATATTTTTTCCAGGACGCTATACATGCTTGAGCCAGCTTTGGAAGTGGCTTTCGTCCAAACCAACAGTAATGTATTGTTTTTGGTATCATAATTTTAGTGTAATGAACTTATCAATTCTTGCATATATAGGTAAAGCATGTTGGGTGCCACGTTCTGCTTGTGGTGTGGTCTGATTTATCCTGTTCTCCCTCTTTGGGAAGTGTGGGATTGGGGAATCCTTCGGGTGTATATGGGTCTTCTATATCTTCAGGTTTAGAGTCGTGCAGTTCGTGGACAGCGCATTCGTACTCCCAACCAGTATGGGGAAACCGATAATGCCATAACAAGTTATTCTGCATGAAAGAAACGCCACAACCCTTGATAGTATGGGCTATGATGACAGTAGGCTTGTGCTTTACCTCTGCAGCTTCGGCAAAGGCAGCATGCAGCTGCTCATGGTCATTGCCATTGATTTCAATGGCATGCCAGCCGAAGGAACGCCATTTGTCTGCGAAATCACCCCATTCCAGAGTGTTGTCGCAGAAGTCCATGGCCTGCATGTGATTGTGGTCGATAATGGCCACCATATTATCGAGACGGAAATGGTTAGCGAAGAGGGCAGCTTCCCACACCTCACCTTCATTGCATTCGCCATCTCCCAGTACAGCATAGACGCGTTCCTTTCTTCCGGACTTTTTGAAAGAGTAGGCCATTCCCGTGGCGGCAGAGAGACCGTGTCCCAGTGCGCCCGTTGAGAAGTCAACCCCGGGGAGATGGTGGGATACGTGGCCGGACAAACGACTGGCATTTTGGTAATGAGTCTTAAGTTCTTCTACAGGGAAGAACCCACTTTCTGCCAAAGCTGCATAGATGGCTGCACCTGCATGACCTTTGCAGAGAATCATGCGGTCACGACCTTCCCATTCCGGCTCATCAGAACGGAAGGTCAGAATATCCGCGTAGAGAACTGCTATGATATCGGCAACGGATAGAATAGCACCGATATGGCTGCCTCCGGAAAGGTGAGTCATTTCGATGCCATGACGGCGAATTTTCCAAGCTAACTTTTCACTATTGCTCATTTCTTGTGAGATAATTAAATATTTGGTTCACTATGTCAGGATGTATTTGCTCGTTAAACTTGCGTGCAAACATGTATGAACTTTTAAGGAGTATATCAGTATCTGTGAACTTATCCTGTCCCCATAAATAAGGGGTTCCTCTTTGCCAGTCGATATATCGCTGACTTCCATTTCTCAAATCCGTTATGTCGTATAGTTGGGAGCTGAAGACGGGATGATTGTATGCGAGGGTCTGCATAACCAATTCGTCTGAGGCTATGGTATATTTGAAGTGTTTGATTATCCAGCCTTTCTTCTCCAGCACATAGCGTGCAAAATCGTTGGTGATAGAGAACCATTGCCAGCCATCGTATATGTGTATATCCTGTCCCTTTAATCTGTTAACACCGAAGGCACATTGAACGTATTCTAATAAACGGTTAATTATTTTAAGCGTTTTGCAATTTCTGTATATGCGTGTTTTCGTGAATGGATGATAGAAGCGCACTCTGCGTACGGAATAATACACCTCATGGGGAACAATTCCTATAAACAGCTTGCCGGAGTTGTTAAAAAAATTGTGTATTTCGTCCTGTGTCTTCAATGGTAAATCTGAGCCGGATAGGAGATGATAATATGCATATACACCTTGTCTGCATGCTGCTTCTAGCAATCTTAATTCTGTATCGGTCTGTGTATAATCAGCCCAGAAAACATTTTTGCGCTCAATTAAATAGAGCTTTGATGCTTGCAGTCTGAAAGAATCTATAGACCAGTCTCCCTGTGCATGTTTGTCCACGTGAAGATAGATATCATTACGAACATCATCTAGAAGGGTGAGTAGCTTTTGCAACTGCTCCCTTTTATCGTGTGCCATAATAAGATATGCGTGCTTTTTCATGGCGAAATTAATGTAGAACCCCGGTAAACTCGCTCACATAGTATCCTCCGCAGCCCTGAAGAATAAAGAAGGCTGCATAGCCTGCAATTGATGAGATATACAGAGCTTGTCGTATATTTTTTTTTCGAAAATGATTGAGAATAGTAGGTAGCCCCAAAGTTGCGAAGACTTCACAGTATATCGGCAAGCGTCCCATGAGGATACCACTGGTGAATACACCAAAAAGGTACAACATGGCAGAAAACAGACTAGCGTTGATGCAGATATTGAGTAACGTATTCTGCTCTGCAGAAATGGCTGTGCGTTTAACCCATGCCAGGCAGGCCGGTACAGCTGCTACAAGAACACGGAGGGGGTGAACACCATCGTCTGCTTCATCCGGATTAAAGACCGTTGACCCTGCATAGGAAGTGGATTGCAGTGAGTCCTCTGCGAATACAGCTACCGAATCTGCAAGGTAGCATGCACATACGATTGCGGCCACAGACAGCCATATCAGTTTGCTCCACGGTTCCTGTCGAAGTATAAAGTAGAGAGGAACCATGAGTAGAACTGTGAAATGAATCGATGAGAGAACAATCAGCAGGGTAAGATAGTACCATGTTTTCCCCTTAATCAACCAAGGCAGGGCCAGCATCAGGGCACAGACGCAGAAAAACTGGCGCATGCCATTCATCATCCACGACTGATTTCCATTCAGTATAAAGATAAGGATACAAAAGAAGTAGGCTTCAGAATGCTTCTGATAACAATGCGCTACAGAGAGCCCCATGAAAAGAGCCAGAGCCATGAGCCATGCATGATAATCAGTTGAGATGCAATTTTTAAATAAGACGAGTAAAGTTGTCCAGCCATAGCCTTTCCCGTTAGAAAGTAATATGGAAGGTATATCAGCCAAACTCTGCTGATTGCCTTCAAAGCCAACAATGTAGGCGCGAGTATCCGCTACTCCACTTCGAATTCCAACCCAGAAAATGATATAGGCAACGGTGATATAGGCAACAGCCGGTCTGACCTTATATGATCGACCTCCTGAGGGCAGGGTGGAATATTTCATTTCACCCGAGCACAGTACGCGCATGAGTATCACCCACAGAATCATGGAAATGTAGATAATCATACGCGTCAGATAATGAGAAAAAATTACAGAGAGACAGAGTTCAGAATATCGATTTCAGAAGCTGTAAGTTGCCAGTCAGCCCCTTGGATATTACCCTGAATCTGGTCAGGGCGCTTGGCTCCGCACAGGACAACAGAGGAGGGGAGGTAATCCATGATGAAGCGAATTGCTACAGCGGCAATACTCTTGCCATGAGCTGCTGCAATGGGGCGCATGGCTTCCACAATTCTCAGATTCTGGCGGAATTTCTCGCCATGGAAGTTCACATAGATATCGCGACTGCGTCTGTCGTTGTTACCGAACTCTGTTTCGGCAGTGTACTTACCGGTAAGAACACCTTGGCCGAGGCTACCCCATGTGAGCGGGGTAAGGGATAATTCCTGCGCGAGGTGTTGGATGTCTGCCTCGTTCTTTCGGCAGGCCAGACTGTATTCATCCTGAAAGGAAACGAAATAATCTTTGAGCTTCGCGATTTCCTGAAAGTCTTTTTCAAAAACATTGGAAAGACCGAAATGTCGGATGAGTCCCTGTTGCTGCAGTTGGAGCAAAGACTCTACCACATCAGCCAAGGGAGTCACGCCGTCGCGATAATGAATCTGGTACAGGTCGATGTAATCGGTATTCAGACGTTTTAAGCTGCCTTCTACGGCTTTACGAATCCACTCTGCTGAGTTGTCGTAGAAGGTACGGCCATTCTCCACACGCACACCGAACTTGGTAGCGATAACAACATCGCTGCGACGATTGCCTAATCCCTTTGCCAAGGTTTGTTCGGAGGTGCCCATGCCGTACACATCAGCAGTGTCGAAGAAGTTGACACCATTGTCGATTGCGACGGATATGGCATCGAGAAGTTCTTTTTCCTGCACATCGCCCCAGCCGTATTGGCCCATGGGGCAGCCGCCCATGCAGATACGGGAGACGCGTAAGTCGGATTTTCCTAATGTAACGTATTCCATGGCGAGTTCAGGATTTGCAGATGAATTTCATGGCTTTTTCCACCACCTTCCAAACAGTACGGAAGAAGAGATAACAATCTGTGGCAAAAGACACTTTGGCCGCATATTTGACGCGGAGCTTGTTCTTGCGGGGCAGAACCTTCTGTTCAAAGATTTCGTCTGCGTTTTCAGTGCCGACGATTTCATCCAGATTGATAAACTCGAGAGAGCTGAAGTCAGTAATACCAGGGCGTACTTCTTCAATGAGTTTCTCGGTACCTGTGTATTGTGAGGTATAGCGGATTAATTCGGGACGAGGCCCGATGAAGCTCATATCTCCCTTGACGATACTGATGAGGTTGGCAAATTCATCGAGCTTGGTTTTGCGCAAGAAAGCCCCCACCTTTGTAATGCGGGAGTCGTTGAGAGCCGTGGTTCCTCCGCCAATACAGTCCGCATTTTTCACCATGCTGCGGAACTTGAATATACGGAAGCTCTTACCTTGCAGGCCTCCGCGTTCGGCGCGGTAGAACACGGGGAATCCGCTTTCCAAAGCAATTAAAACGGAAATGATCAGCAGGACAGGGGAGAGGATAATGAGTAGAATGAGTGAAAGAAATAAATCACACATTCTTTTAATATACCTATTATAGAAGCCTTTGTACCCCTGTACTAAGCTGGGAGTGATAGCTGACGCACTGATGTTGGCATCGGCCATCTCTTCTTCAAGAGTTTTCTGTGTAACGTTCTCTTGCATGTTATACATTACTTCTTCTTATCATATTTCTCCCAGGGGGAGTTCTTGGATTTATATTCGGGGACGAGATCCTTCAGGTCGAGGATGGTGAGCTCTATCAGGCGCTTGTCGGCGGCGGCGATGAGGGCACGGCACTGCTCGGCGATGGTGGCGTGCGGGTTGTCGATGGCCTGAGCCTGGCGAATCTTGTGGTGGGTGGTTTCGGTGGTTCCCTCGGCGGTGGAGAGCACCTCCTCGTACAGTTTCTCGCCGGGGCGCAGACCGGTGTACTCAATCTTGATGTCTACATCGGGCTTGAAGCCGGACAGGCGAATCATGCGGCGGGCAAGGTGGGCAATCTTGACCGGCTCGCCCATGTCGAACACGAAAATCTCGCCGCCGTTGCCCATGGTGCCGGCCTGAAGGACGAGGCGGCAGGCCTCGGGGATGGTCATGAAGAAGCGGATGATGTCCGGGTGGGTGACGGTGACGGGGCCGCCCTTTTCAATCTGCTCGCGGAATCGGGGCACCACGGAGCCATTGCTGCCCAGTACGTTGCCGAATCGGGTGGTGATGTAGCGGGTGTGCGGTGCGTCTGCAACCTCCGCCGCCAGCTGTGCGTTCAGGCTCTGCACGTACATCTCGGCCGCGCGCTTGGTGGCACCCATCACGTTGGTGGGGTTCACTGCCTTGTCGGTGGAAATCATCACGAACTTCTCCACCCCGTGCTCGCGGGCAATCTCGGCCATGTTGATGGAGCCCTGCACGTTGGTGATGACGGCCTCGCAGGGGTTCTCCTCCATGAGCGGAACATGCTTGTAGGCAGCGGCATGGAAGATGATGGCGGGCTTGTGCTCGGCTACGATATCGGCGCAGCGGGCACGGTTGCGGACATCGGCCACCACGGGGGAGAGGGGCACCTGCGGGTACTTCTCCTCAATCTCCAGGCGGATGAGGTGCATGGGGGTCTCGGCACAGTCGAGCAGTACCATGCGGGCGGGGGCGAACTTGCAGCACTGGCGCACAATCTCACTGCCGATGCTGCCGGCGGCGCCGGTCACGAGGATGACTCGGCCGGTGATTTCGGCGCCGATGCGCTGCTCCTCGATGACGATTTCGGGGCGCTCGAGCAGGTCCTCAATCTTAACCGGGGCGATGTTGAGGGGGGCATCGGGCGTCATGCGGTCGACGTTGGGGATGACGTAGAGGGCTACGCCGGCGCTGGTGCACCAGTCGGCTATGCGGTCGCTCTCGCGCTGCAGGGCAGCGTTGGAGGCAAAGATGACGGCATCGGGCAGGTTGGCGGCGATGTCCTCCTGCAGTGTGTCGAGGTCGTGGCTGCCGTACACGCGCAGTTCGCTGATGGTGAGCTGGGAGGCGTCGGTGTCCGGGTCGATGATGGCGGCGGGAAGGTAGGTGCCGCGGTAGGATTCCTTTATATAGGTGGCGAGGGAGGCGGCTTTCTCGACGTGGCCGTAGATGAAGACCTTCTTGGAGTGATTGTCGCGGCCCTGAGCGGCGCTGATGATGGTGTAGTAGGTGCCGACCATGGCGATGCGCAGGCCGATGATGAGGGCGCAGGCGATGAAGAAGTAGGCGGCGGCGATGACGATGGGCAGCAGGGGGTGGTGGTCGCCGGAGCCGAAGTAGGCGGTGAGCCCGACGGCGCAGGCGATGATGCCGAGGGCGACGATGATGCGGGGCAGGCTGCGCAGGCTGGCGTGGCGGATGATGACCTTGTAGAAGCGGAACACCATGAATACGATGGCGCTGTACACGAGGATGGTGGCGGTACCTGCCAGCAGGCAACCCTGCGGGAGCGGCAGGGCGAGCAGGGCTCCGGTGGCCAGTATGGCCAGTGCGCCTGCGATGGTGGAGCAGATGAGGTCGAGCGCAAGCACGATGCCGCGGTGCAGGTAGTTGAGCCCCTGCATGCGTGTGCTGAGTTTACGGGCGATCTGTCTGAGCGATTTTTTCATTGACGAAATACGAAGATTTTTCTCTTATGCGGCGAGGTCCATTTTGGTTATCATGCCGGGAGAATGGGCATCGGTACCCCAGGTGGTGTAGAGGCCGGATTTGTGCAGGCGGCGGGCGAGGCGCCGGACCTGTGAGCCGTAAAGGCCGGCGAGGGAGCCGAGGTTGCCCTGGTAGCGCAGGCCGCGGGCGTGGAGATCGGCAAGGTCGCTCTCGCTGAGCA
>JAUNRC010000108.1 GCA_030535875.1 Akkermansia sp.
CCCGTGTAACGGGTGACAGTTAAGTCTTGTTCGTGCTACTTACGCGAATATTTACCTTATTTCCTTGTTTATTTTAAATGAAATGATAAGATGTGCCCGGGTAATGATGGGAAGCTCATATACAAAAATTATCAAACTAAATCTGCACAAGAAGAATTGATGCAGCTTTTAGAGAGATGTGGGCTACTATCCAACGATACGCCATAATTGAGTGTAACCCAATTATCGAACTCCGGTTAACTGTCACCCGTTGCACGGGTTCCGTTTTTTATTCGTTGGTTCGAGTGGTTTCGCTCGCCGTGGGCTCGCTGCACCACTCGCTATTAAAAATGACGCCCCGCAAGGCGGGGCTATCTTCAAAATTGCAGGTCTGCCTCATTGCCGAACTCTATAGTAGGCGATTTATGGATGAATATGTTATCGGTTTTCGTCCTCTTTGAAAGGAGGACGGGTGAAAGCTTGCGTGGCGGCATCTTCGCCGGAGCCGATGGCTGCGATGAGTCGGTCGACTTCGGTCGGAACAGGGTAGGGGATGTCGGCTTCTTCGGAGTCGTCGGAGGCGGGGAGTTGCTGTTCATCGTGCGGCTCATCCTGCGTGCGGATGAGAACCATGGTGCAGCAGCCGATGGTGTAGTCGCGCTCGGTGGCCATGTATTCACCTGTTATCTTGCGGATGCCGACGTAAATGCCGTTGACGGAGTTGTTATCTTGGAGGTACACTCTGTGGCCATCAATTCGGAGTAGGCAATGCACGCGCGAGATGTGACCTTCATGCGGAAGGGAGATGTCGCATTCTTCGGAGCGTCCCAGCGTGTAATAGTGGCCATGCCCTTCGGTGAGGGAATGGATGTGCGTCTCGCCGGAGCTGTCGGTTATAATCAGAGCGAACATAACAAAAGTAAAATGACGGAGTAGGCAGAGTTCTACCCCGTTATCGGAAGAAAATTATTGAACGGTTCTGATGTTAAGGATGGCAGAGGACCACGTCAGGCCTTCGGCTGCACAAATCTCGATGGCCTGCAATTCCGCCTGTCCCGGTTCGGGGGCCGAGGCGCAAGCGCTGACAACTGTACGCCATGCGGAGTCGAAGTCAACCGGCTTTGAGCAGGCGATGGCCACGATGAGCTCCTGACCGACCGGGGGCTCGACCACGAGCTTATATTCCTTGTTGCCTACATTGGGGAACTGGGATTCCACTTCAGCATGCAGGGCATTCGTAATGCCGGCCATGCCCGGTACCAGCAGACCGGGATTGCCCTCACAGTCGTACTGTAAGAGGTAGATGTAGCAGTTACGGTCGGTTGTCAGACCAAAGCGCAAATCCGTCCCGATGTTGAGAGTCTCTTCCGTGTTTGCCAGTCGGAGCTTGAGGGTGAAATCCGTAGGCAGCTTGGCCAGTAGGCCGCTGCGGGGCGGTTCGGGGGCATAGGTCGGCTTGGCGACGGCGCGAGCCGCGGCTTTCTTCTTGCCGGTGCCACCTGCGGCACTGCGGACTTTCTTTGCGGGAGCTGCAACTGCGGCGGGTGTTTTTTCCGTCTTCTTTTTGCCGGCCACGGTGCCGGCAGCGGTCTTGAAAGCCTTGGGTTTGCCGGTTCCGGCGGTTTTGACACCCTTGCGAGTGCCTGTGCCAGCGGTCTTGACGGCCTTTCGGGTGCCGGTGCTCTTTTTCTTGGGGGATTTTGTGACGGCCGGAATCTGCGTGGCGACTGCAACGGCTGCCGGCTCAGCGGGAGCTTCGTAC
>JAUNRC010000022.1 GCA_030535875.1 Akkermansia sp.
GGCCGAATACCTGCTCACCATTGGCCTTCATCTCTTTGGCCTTGTTGGTGACAGCAAGGGTCAGAGAGGGCGAAAGTGCAGCTACTGTGGGGGAAATAAAGTCCATTGCAGGAAGAAATGTTAAAAAGTTTAATGAGTAACGAGACGTGCCGGCAGGAACGTCGCGCGGCTATGTTACTCTCTTATGCGCCAAAAGGCAAGGAAAATGTGCTGAAGTGACAGAATAAAGCTGTTCAAAAAAGCGCAGCCCCTGCAAGCAAGCACCTGCCATCCGGGACAGGGCGAAAAAAACGTGGTGACTCAGTCGGAGCCACCACGGAAAAAGTTTTTTTTACGATGTCAGGCGAGCTGCTGTTTCCAGTACAGCAATCGGCGCTCGGTGTTGGCGGGATTGGGGGCACCGGGGTTGGTACGCAGCTCAAAGGCGCGGTCGAGGTTAAAGACCGAGTAGACATCATCGCCGTACTCCGGGGAAATCTCGCGGAACTGCTCGGGGCTGAGGCAGTTGAGCGGAGTACCGCTGTTGACGGCGACGGCCACGGCCCTGCCCACCAGCTCGTGAGCCTGACGGAAAGGCACGCCGCGGCGCACCAGATAATCGGCAAGGTCAGTTGCCAGCAACAGGGGGTCGCTCACGGCGGCATCGCACCGCGAGGGGTTGATGCGCATGGCGGCAATCATCTCGGCGTTCACGCGCAGCGCCAGACTGACGGTGGCAAAGGAGTCGAAGAGGGGCTCCTTGTCCTCCTGCAAGTCGCGATTGTAGGTAAGGGGCAGGCCTTTCACGGCGACCATCACGCTCACAAGGTTGCCGTACAGTCGCCCGGATTTACCACGGGTGAGCTCGCACACGTCGGGGTTCTTCTTCTGGGGCATGAGGCTGGAGCCGGTGGTATGAGCATCGGACAGCGTGCAGTAGCCGAACTCCGCGCTGCTCCACAGCACAAGGTCTTCGCTCAGACGGCTGAGGTGCGTGCCGATGAGGGAAAGGCAGAAGAGAGTCTCCATGATGTAGTCGCGGTCGGCAATAGCATCCATCGAGTTCTCCGTCACGCATTCAAAACCAAGTTCTTCGGCTATCCCGAGACGATCGAGATTGATGGTCGAACCCGCTATGGCGCCGGAACCCAGCGGGCTCACATTCACGCGCCGACGGCAATCAGCCAAACGCTCTGCATCGCGTCCCAACATCTCAACGTATGCCAGCAGGTGGTGACCGATGGTGACGGGCTGAGCACGCTGCAAGTGAGTGTAACCGGGTATGCGGATTTCGGCGTACTCTTCGGCCTTAGCCACGAGGGCACGCTGAAGGTTGCGCAGCAGCTCCGTAGTGGTGTCTATCTCAGCGCGGCAATACAGGCGGGTATCGGTCGCAACCTGGTCATTGCGGGAGCGGGCGGTGTGCAGCTTGGCACCGGGAGCGCCTATGCGGCGGGTAAGCTCGCTCTCGATGTTCATGTGAACATCCTCGAGCTTAATGGACCACTCAAACTTGCCGGCCTCGATATCGGCCAGTATCCCTTTGAGGCCCTGCTCGATGGCATCGAACTCCTCCTGAGTGAGCATGCCGGCCTTGAGCTGAGCGCGGGCATGAGCAATGGAGCCGGCAATGTCATGGCGATAAAGTTTCCAGTCGTACGATACGGATTCACCGTATTGCAGCACCAAATCGGCCGTAGCCTGAGAAAAACGTCCTGTCCACATAACGCGGGGGAGGTTACAACAAAACGCGCTGAATTGCAAGCAAAATTGCATTTCAGCGGGGTTACGGCACAGGGGGAAGTGCGTCAATGCTGCTCCTGACAGACGGAGAACTGCTGTTGCAGGCGCACGAGGTCCTCATCGTAATAAACCGGGCTGAGGGATGTCCAGTTGGAAGGATAGCGCATGCGGCGCAGCAGCTCGCACAGTTCAACGGCATGCGGCGATGTCTCGTCCACCAACTGCAACAACTCATTGGCAGCCGTCGTCAGTACGGCACGGCTGGTTGTGCGCTTGCGCTTGCCGCCGACAGCCGGGTTGCGCAGGCGGAAGCCCGGTGACATATAGTAGAGGTGCTGCAAGAGGAACTCCTCACCGGCTATGCCTTCGATATCCATGCACAGGCAGATGCGGCAGAGCATCTGCATGAGCTCCCCCACGGAACAGGCCGACAATTTCCGACCTTCGCTCACCATGACATCGAGCGGCACACCCTCAATGCGCTCTTTGGCAAGGTGCCATGTATTGTCGGCAAAAATAAGTTCCAGCGTCGAGGCAATCGGCCCGCCGCTCATGCGAGACTGAGCTCGGGCGCTGTCAAGAAATGCCTGCACCTTCATGTGGTCACTCATGGCCTCGGGGCGAAGGCTTTCCATGATAACCTCACGGCGCATGTCCTTCTGCGTGGCGGCATAGAGAACGGTATCAGCCGTCTCGTGGAAAACAGCAGAGAGCACATACTGCTCACCCACCAGAGCGGGCAACGAATAAATGGAAGGAGCAAGCACCTGCATGATAGGAACGTAGGTCAATCAGTGAGCGTAAATAAGGCGAATAACGGGCAATCCCTCCACGGCGTTCTTCCAAGCCGAGGCGGGGATGACAAACTTCATGAAGGCGCGGGGCTCATCCTTGCCGGGCAGTTCCACACGCTCCACGCTGACCTGACAATCAGGCTGACCGATAACCTCCGGCTCGACGGTATCGATTTCATGCGCAGGGATGAGCAGCTCCACGTCATTGTCGGTCACAAGAGCCGGAGGGAAGAGGAAGGTATCCTCATACACCACGCTGCACATCCACCCCTCCGGCAGAGTGATGTCGTAGTAGGGCATGCTCTCATAAATCGACTCGCCGTTGAGCTCCATCCACTTACCCACTCGTCGGAAAACTTCCGCCACCGGCTCCGGCACGCTGCCGTCAGCCTTGGGGCCGACATTGAGCAGGAGGTTACCCCCCTTGGCGGCGCACTGCTGCAACTGGCGAATGATGACAGCCGGCGATTTGAAATTGACATCAAAGCGATTATAGCCCCACTTATCCCCCACGGTCATACAAGCCTCCCAATCGATGCCGGGATAGCCCTTCTCGGGAAGGCGTTTTTCGGGAGTGGTGTAGTCACCGCAGCGCAGGTCAAGTTGCACTCCGTCCCGGGACTTATCGAAGCCGGAGAAGGAATACAGGCGATTATTCATGATGATGGCGGGATTGAGCTCTCGGCACATGTTGATGAGGGCGGGAGCCTTCCACGCGCGCTCACCTTCGGCTGCACCCTGAGAATAGTCCCACCACATGATATCGATGGTACCATACTGAGTCATGAGCTCGCGCACCTGCGTGTGCAGGTACTCTTGGTAGGCGGACTGGTCGCGGACAATCCCCTTCTCTGCCAACATCTTAGCCTGATTTACGGGGTAACAGAGGTCAGGACAGATGGTGTTGTCATACGAAGGGTGGTGCCAATCTATCACGCTGTGATAGAGCCCGACATTGAGCCCGCGTCTGCGAGCCGAAGCGGTGAACTCCTTTACGATATCGCGCCCGACAGCCTGCACGGAATTATAATCCGACGTGCTTGTACCGAAGAGGGCAAAACCATCGTGATGCTTGGAGGTCAGCACCATATAACGACATCCGGCCGCAGCGGCCAGCTCCGCCCACTCATCCGTACAACCGGGCTTGGGTGCAAAGAGCGGCAGGGCCTCGGCAGCATAGGTATCCGTATCCAAACCGAGATTGGTCTGAATCCACTCCGCGCCGCCGGGTTGCCCCTTAAACTCGCCGGCAAGACCGGAATACAGACCATAATGAATGAACATACCGAACTTTGCCTTACGCCACCAGGCCATGCGCACATCGCGTTCATCCTGCGTCTCATTGACAGCAGCGTGATTTTTATCAGCGGCAGCAGGCAATTCCATCTGTCCCGGAGCAAGCGGCAGTACAGCAGCTACGGCCATCAAAGCAATCTGCGTTAATTTATGCATGGTCGAGTTGAGTGTATATTCGGTTATATTCGGAAAATCTTACAGCCCGAGGTTCATTTGGGTAAAGTCGGCATCGGGCTCAATCGGGAGCTGCGGCTCCGCGAGCTGCTCCACCTCCGGTGCCGACACCTCCTCCGAACGGGGTTCGGGCAACTGCGGCTCCACGGAAGTCGGCAGGGGCTGCTCCCCCTCCGGCAGCTCCCCTTCTCCGTTTTCAGCAGCAGCCGGCATGATGCGGGCGATGCGTTCCACCGGGTTCTTGGTCACGATGTTACCCATGACGGCTCGCCCTTTCACGCGCAATCGGGAGAACTCAAAAGGTATGGGCCTGCGCAGGCGGCGGAACTGGTTCTTGAGGTACACATTGACGGAGAGCGCAGCACTCTCTTCCTCCGTAGCATGCACGGAGAAGAAGAAAATACGGCTCCCCTTCGTTCCCTGCGTCAACTGGTACTCCTTATCACGGGTAAATCCTCCGAGGTGGAAACGCTTGGCGTAGGTGATGCCGTCCTTACCATCGCGATATATCAGGTTGAACACCCAGTCATCCCCCGGCCGAAGCACGCGAATGTCCAGCACCTTCTTGCCCACATAGAACTTCTCCTGAATGCGGCGCACCATCAGTACACCTTGGCTGTCAATCGTGAGCACATCACTGAGAGTGGAGCATTTCTCCACCGGTTCGCCCTTTCTCACGCCATAACCGGCAAAGCCCTCCTCATCAATATAGAGCGTCTCGTTCTCCACGGCGGCCTCCGCGCGGGTGAGGGAGTCGAAGGTGGAAATCTCCGTACGGCGGGGCCATTGTTCGCCATATTTCTTGCGCAGGTTCTCAAACCAACGGATGGTATAGCGAGTCAACTGAGCGAGGTGCTTACGAGTTTGCTCTATATCCGACTCCAATCCTGCGATATGGTGCTCGGCCTCATGGATTTCGTAACGGGCAATCTTCTTAATGCGGATTTCTGTCAGGCGGATGATATCATCGCGCGTCACCGGACGGATGAAGTCCACCACAAAAGGAGCCAGGCGCTCACCGATTTCGGTGATGGACTGCTCCCAGCTCTCACTCTCTTCGAGCACCTTATAGATGCGGTTCTCGATGAAAATCTTTTCCAGACTTGCCAACATCCAAGCCTCCTGCAGCTCAGCGAGTTGCACCTCCAGCTCCTGACGAAGCGTCTCACGGGTGAAATCGACGTTGTGCTTCAGGATTTCGCTCACGCCCATGAACACAGGCTTGCGGTCCATGATAACCACAGCCTTGGGAGAAATGCTCTTCTGGCAATCGGTGAAGGCATAGAGAGCATTGCAGGTCTTTTCCACATCAGCTCCCGGCGCGAGGTGAACGAGAATATCGGCCTCGGCGGCGGTGTTGTCCTCAATTCTGGCAACCTTGAGCTTGCCCTTCTCCATGGCTTTTTCGATGCTCTCGATAAGAGAATCGGTCGTCGTACCGTAAGGAACTTCAGTGATGCGAATGACACGCTTACCGCTCACATCAAGTCTGGCTCGCGAACGCAGTCGGCTATTGCCGGTGCCATCATTATACCCGCTGACATCCAACAGACCACCGGTGAGAAAATCCGGATAAAGTTCAAAGGATTCCCCGCGCAGGTAATGAATAGCGGCATCGATAATCTCGTTGAAATTGTGCGGCAGGATGAGACAGTTCATGCCCACGGCAATGCCCAGCGCACCCTGTGCCAGCAAAAGCGGGAACTTAATGGGCAGCGCTACGGGCTCCTTGTTGCGACCGTCGTAGCTGAGCTTCCATTCCGTTACCTTGGGGCTATACACCACCTCCTTGGCAAAGGACGAGAGACGCGCCTCGATATATCGGGCGGCGGCAGCGCTGTCACCCGTGAGAATATTACCCCAGTTACCCTGAGTATCAATAAGCAAGCCCTTTTGACCGAGCGTCACCAAGGCGCTGCCGATGGAAGCATCGCCATGGGGGTGGTACTTCATGGTATCGCCCACAATATTGGCCACCTTATTATAGCGCCCGTCATCCATACGCTCCATGGAGTGAAGGATACGGCGCTGCACGGGCTTGAGGCCATCGACGATGTGCGGCACGGCACGTTCCAAAATAACGTACGAGGCATATTCCAGGTAATAATCCCCGAACATGCGTTGAATCTTGCTCGGGTTCTCCTGCAAATAAATCGGTGTGCCTTCGTTACTCATACGCTCTCGGCCGATTATAGCAGTTCGGTCGGGCTTTTACAAGCTCATTCTGTGTCCCATGGGCGGATTTTTCAGGGATTTTCGCCCATCACCCAGCGGTAGAAATTACACCCGACGAAGTTCCCCAACACGATAGCGAAGTAAAACAGCAGAATGCCGCCAAGATTTGCCTGCCAGAACTCCAAGGGGACCGTAAGGTAGTAAAAGGCATCCGCCACGCAGTGCGGAAACCCGCACACAATAAAGAGCGGCACACCGAAAAGCAGCGGCAGGTAGCTCCCTTTACGGGCAAAGGTGACAGCCGTCGTCATAATAAAGCCGCAACCAATTGACAGCAAACCACCGCGCAACGGCCCCAGCTCCAAGCGAGCCGCCAGGAAGGCTTGCGCCGCATCCTGCAAGGGCATGGCCGAAGCACGCGCCAACAATGCCACCGCCAAACATCCCAATATATTACCGAAGAGCACCTGCAGAAGATATCCGCCCTCCTTGGGCGCGATGAAGCCGGCCGTCCCGGTATACAGTTTAAGTTTATAATGAACCACCCCCAACAAAGCAAAGGCGAAGAGCACACTTCCCACGATATTCTGCGTTGCCAGATAACCGAAACCGGCTATCCCCACACACACGCCGGACATAAATGATGACCGCAAAGTCCCCATCAACTCACTTTTCATGTTACACATACTAACACACACACGCTCTCACAGCAAAACAAAAATATGTCACAGCGAGCATATTAACACTTGGCAAGTCATCCGGCGGCAGCTATAATCACCGATGTATGAAATGGGCAGCATTCATAACGATAGCTCTCTCAGCAGCATATCAGGCAATCGCCCTCACTGCCGAAGTAAGGCACACTCACGGCATTTTTTACCCGGGGGTGCAGCAACAGGCAGTCATGCAGATGAAGATCACCGGTGCCAACGAGACGATTAAAGCCTTCCATTTCAATGTCGGCAAGACATCTCGCCCCTCCGACATCCGCACGGTGCGCCTGTGTACCTGCGACAACTGGAACGGTTACTCCCTCAACACGCCCAGGTACATCGTCGAACAAGCCAAGGGAAAATATTCCGACAAGGGCACCATCTCCTTTAAGCACAACGTCACACTCGGTGAGGCTCCCCTCTACGTCTGGATAAGTTACGACCTCGCGGAGAAGGCCCGCCGCAACGGCCGCATCGATGCGGTTTGCTCCGCCATCGAACTTGCCGACGGCGAAATCGTCACCCCTGAGGTCGTCTGCGGAGATGCCGTGCCGGAGCGGCAGTACGGCCGTGTGTACCGCTTTCCCTACCGAGTGGTACCCTACTACCGCCCGCGCTGGGTCAAAGGATGGGGCAATGCAGAGAAAGCAGTCCACCTCACCCCCGCTCACTTCAACCTCTTCACCGACATCATCCACTTTGCCTACACCGTCACGGCCGAGGGAAATGTGGATTATCAATGGGCCGGCGAGGGAGTATCGCCCGCCACGGTATCGGACGAGGCGCTGAAAGAGCTCAAACGCCTGCACTCCGAGGCACAATCCCGCGCCAATATCATCGCCGGCTTCGGTCACATGGATGGTCCCATGACAGCAGCCGTTGCCACCCCGGAGCTCCGCCGCAAACTCGCCCGCAACATGGCCGAATGGGCTATTTCCCGCGGCTACAACGGCATCGATATCGACTGGGAATATCCCGACACCGAGCAACAATGGAACAACTTCGGCTATTTCCTGGCCGACCTGCGCGAAGAGCTTGCAGGCTCAGGGCTTTCCATCAGCATAGCTGCCTCCGTCACCTACAAACCGCCGACTTACTGGGCGACCGACCAATTGGACTTCCTCATGACCATGTCATACGACGACCTCACCCCCAATCACGCCTCCATGCAACGATTTCAGGGAGATGCCGAGCGCTGCGCCCGTAACTTCCACATGCCCAAACCCCGCATAGTCATCGGTCTGCCTTTTTACAGCAACGAAAAATGTAAACTCACGCAGCAATTCGGCTACTCGCAGATTCTGAGCTGGCACCCGCGCATCCGCCCCGACGTCAACGAGTTCATCTCCAAAAACAAGGACGGCAGCGACGGCCCCGTCCATTCCTTCAACGGACCCAAACTCATCACGGAAAAATGCCGTTGGGCCAAGCGCGAATCGTACGGCGGCGTGATGATCTGGGCTTACGATACCGATGTCCCGCTCACGCACAAGGCCTCGCTGGGGCGCGCCATGTACAAAATCATCCGCCAACCGCAAAAGAAACAATGAAATTCCTCCCCCTGCTCATATCTGCAACACTGCTTTGTTCAGTCTCAGCCGAGCCGATTGACCTCTGGGCGCTCCATGTGACGGAACATAGCGGCTGGCGCGACTATAACAAAAACTTCAACGGTCAGGACAACGAACAATGCTGGGCCATCGCCGCCGCCAACCTCATCGACTGGTGGCAAGAACTCCGCCCCGACCAACTCCCGCCCGAAACACCGCGAGGAACAGAAATCCTCCGCCATTTCACACACAGCTTCACCAATGCCGGCAGCGACCCCGACGAGGCCATTTATTGGTGGTTCAACGGCGTATACAAACCGGGCAGTCCGGATTGCGCCGCCCTACGTCCCAACTGCCCCGGCGGCTTCCTGAAAAACCTTTTACCGAAAGATAGAGAAATTAAGGGCACCCTGCTCATTTCCATGCGCGGAGAACAGGTAAATGCTGCAAGCGCAACCACCGCCCTCATCGAAGGCGCTAAAAAAGGCGCCGCATTCTGGGTCGGCGTATCGTACATTTCCCCCAAAGGACGGCCGGCCATGCACTCCCTGAACGTATGGGGCATACGGTACGAAACATCCGAAAACGCTCCGCCCCGTCTCTGCGGCATCCGGATAGCAGATTCGGACGACCACCTTCACGGCATGACGTACATTCCGCTTAAAGTGGACCAAAACATGTTGATTTTTGACTGCCCGCAACATCCGCTCTACGGAAAAATGCCCCGCATTGAGCTCGACACCATAACCACCCTTCTACCGCCGGGACAGCAAGCAGACAAGTAACCAAGCACCATCAGCCCTCCTCTCACCGGCGAACACCACGTGTCGCGCCATCTTTCTCCGCCGTCTGATTTACCATCAGTCGGCGATTTTGTTTTAATCTTTCCCCTATTTCCCTTTAACTGTCAACATTATGCTCAATAACAAAAAATCATTAAAAAAATCCGTCATAGTTTTTCCAAAAAAATCATACACTTGAACATCATCTCATCCCCCCTCCTTCATAAATAAAACCATTCACCCCCATCAAAAAAAGAAGCTCAATTTTCATTACCTCATAAAAATCAATAATAACACAAAAAATAATCTCATTCCAAAAAAAATAATATTTATTTTTCAAAATATCGCCCTTTAAGTTTGACAAAATATAGGAAAGTGATAACATGTAAGTAATCATTTCAGACCATAATCATTCTCCGACTACACCTCCATGAAACCTCACCTTCCCCCGCGCCTGTTCAAGCACCTCTTCTTCTCATGCGGAGTGGCTCTCACCCTCATCGGGGTCGGCATTATATGGGCAGCACCAAGCTACGACACCAGAACCAAAACCCTTACCATTGATGACGGGTACAATGCTGCGGTGCGCATGGGAAACAACTCGGATACCATAAATCAACGAGACTATAACCGATACGATACCACCAGAAGTTCCATAAGCCCCGGCTCAAACTATAGCGCATTCTCAGGTGGCACAAGAATGAACAACGGCGACTCCATCACCACAATCAATATCGCAGAAGGCGGCGCACTCTACCTGTACAATAGTGGCGATACTGATTTCAAAGGCACCATCAATATCAGCGAGGGTACGACCTCATCCCCCGGTGTCATCGGCACCTACAACACAAGGGCAGTCGACCTCGTCATCGGCAAACTGACAGGTAGCGGCGAGCTGCTACTGCGAGGGCACAACACATCCGGCACCAGCTCTTTCGCCTTCAATGAAAACAACTTCGCAGGCACCGTCAAAATGACGGCAAACGGCGGACAAGTAAAGGTATACGCCGACGGTGAAGGATGGGAAAATGCGGTCATCGACTTTGAAAAAAATGCGGATTTGAGCGACAGCCTGATTGACAGCTCCGGCACCGCGCCATCGGCTCAAACGCTGGAACTCAGAGCAGACTCGACCGTAAAGGGCCTCGACAACGGCTCCGAGACAGCAAGCGTCATCGGTGCGTATGAGCTCACGTTAGGACAAGACAATGCCGGGAAATACAGCTACAGCGGCAAGCTCGGCAGCACCCTCAGCATCAAAAAAGTCGGCGACAACGAACAAATCTTCACCGCTGCCGCCGACATCAAGGGAGTAACCGTTCAGGGGGGCAATCTGACTTTTGAGGACACCCTCACAGCCCAAACCCTCCGTCTGGAGGGCGGCACCCTCGCCACCAAAAAAAGCGCCACCATCACCGACGAAGCCCATCTCACCGGCGGCAGCACATGGGAGATGGGTGGCGATGTCAGCCTGAGCGGACTCAATCTCACCGCCGGCAGCGGCACGGTAACCCTCAGCGGCGAAAATGTCACCTTCCAAGCCCCCTCTACCATTACATTCAACGGATATAGCGCCGAGAGCGACACGCCCATCTTCACCCTCGACGGCACCACCCTCGACCTGAGCAACAGCAGTCTGAACTTCGAAGGGATAGATTTGGCCGGAGTCTCCACACTCAACTTTGCCGCTCTGAGTAACGGCGGCAGCTACACATTCGGTAACGGCCCCGTTACCATAACGGCCAATGGTACTGACTACGAAGCCGAACTTGCAACCGACGGCGACATGCTGCAACTGGTTTTCGGCAAAACCACCGTCGTGGAAAACGGCTCCAAGCTGTGGATAAGCGCGGCAGCCGACGGCAAGATTCTCAGCGGTTTAAGTTCCGCAGCCTATACGGATAACGATTGGAGCGGCACAACCGTCAAGGCTAACGACTTACGAACAGTGCAACTTGCCGCGGGAGGCGAAGTGTATTTACACAGCGCGAGCGCTACCCCCGCCTACAACGGCGACGTGGAACTGAGCGGCGGGACAGGCCCTGCCCTACTGCACTCCGATGTCGAAAAAGCCGCTTGGGAACTCAACGGCAAGCTCCGTGGTACCGGAGAGCTGCGCTTAGTCGGGCACAACACCGACGGCGCCACCATCTTCTCCCCGACAAATCCCGATATCGACGGCAGCATCAGCATGGCCGGAGCCCGAGGTGGCGATGTGCAGCTTAACCTCAGCGGCGACCGGCAACATACCGTTGCAGACCTCAGCGCCTACTCACAGGACAGCATCTATACCACAGAACAGGAATCCGCCCCCGGTAGCGCCATCCTGACAATTGAGGGCGACACCACACTCAAGGGCATCGTCGGCAGCGACGGCAATGCCAAGCTGACAGCCACGCAAGGCGGAGCGCACCTCACCATCGGTACCGACGAGAGCGCTGCCGATTACAGCTATGCCGGCACCATAGGAGGAACCTATTACAGCTCACCGGATGAACTCACATCCGGTGGCACCCTGAACATCACCAAGATAGGCAGCAACACCCAGCACTTTGCCCAATCAGCCACCCTCGGTGACATCAACATTCAGGGCGGCACTCTGAGCTTCGGCAACAACCTCACGGCCGACAGCCTCACCTTGCTCAACGGCAGCACACTCTCCACGCAAGGGAACGTCAGCCTGACGGAAGCCACGCTGTACGGCGGTGCCACATGGGAAATCGGCAACAACCGAAACTACTCCGGCACCAATGTCAACTTCCGTAATCTGGGAGATGCGCCCTTCAATTTCACCGGCGAGGGCAGCTCCTTCACCCTGTCGCAAAACATTCAACTCGACGAAAGCGGCGTAACCGACTACAACTCCGCCCTCATCGCGCTCGACGGTGTCAGTCTTAATCTGGGCAGCGCCTTCACGCTCAGCGGAGTCAACAGCAATTTATCCGCGGGCGATACCATCGTACTGGCTCAACTGAGCAACGGAGCCGCCGTCACCGGCAACGGCGGAGAAATCACCCTGAACAACGGTATCTACAAGGCCATGCTGAGCACGGTCAGCAATCAGGCTGTACTTACCATCACAACCGTTGTTCAAACCGTACAGGACGGGCAAATGATGTGGATTCACCGCTTTGAAAATGAAAGCGGTCACACCAACGGCGAAATGGAAGGCCGTCTGGGCGGACGTTATTCTGACGACCAATGGACCGGGGGCACCTACATCACCGACCAAAGCAAGCTCTCAAACATCATCCTCGAACAGGGAGCTCAGCTCTACCTGCGAGATGGTGCCATGGATGGAGCCACCATCCAGTTCAACCGCGCCGACACAGAGTACCACGGCAACATCACCATCTCGGACAACGGCGGCACCACCCCCGCTCAGATTCACTCCGAGGGTAAAACATGGGCGAACTGGAACTTCACCGGGCAACTGGCAGGCAGCGGCAAACTGCAACTGCTCAGCCATGGTCAGGACACCGATTACAACAGATGGGACACCATCTTCAACTTCTCCAACTTCAATGATGAGGAAGGCTGGTTCGACGGCACCGTGAGCATGCTCTCCCTGCGCGGCGGCCCCGTGCAGCTCAACATCGGTCGGGAGAACGGCAAAGACACGCGCTGGAAGAACAGCATCATCGACCTGAGCAACCCCGACCCGAGCCAGACGAGTATTTACGACACCTCCGTCAGCGACCGAGCCGTCGGCACCGTTCTCGGACTTGTGGGCGATGCCGTCATTAAAGGCCTGAAGGCAGAGGTCGGCGGCACAGAGGCTCACGCCGTCGGTGTATCGACCGACATCACGGCAGTCGGCCAATCCCACACCCTCACACTCGGTACTGACGATGATGAAAACTTCACCTTCGGCGGCACCTTGGGTTACGAGCGCTTTTACCGCGGCGGTCATGCCACCCCCTATGAGAACGGCACGAACTACATCAACAGCGCAGCAGGCAGCCTGAACATCACCAAAGTCGGCACCAATACGCAAACATTCACCGGCAAATCCGTGCTGGGCGAAGTCACCGTTCAGAACGGCACCCTGCAATTCGACGGCTCCTTAACCGCCGACACCCTCACCCTGCAAGGCGGAACCTTCATCAACAACAGCTCCATCTCCGGTCTGCACACGGCCAATCTCAGCAGCTCCGCAGTCTGGGAAATGGGCACCGGCACCACGACGAACTCCGTCGTATTCAACCTCAGCGGACTCGACTCGGAAAATGTCAGCATCCACGGTACAGGCAACAACGTCGTCTGGACCATGGGCGGCGACCTTATGCTGAATAACAGCGGCATAAGCGGCAGCGCCGACACTCCTTTCTTCACCCTCGACAACATTGCCGGGCTCAACATCGGCTCCTTCCTTACCGTACAGGGCGTGAAACTTGCTGCCGGCAGCGACCGAGTGGCGCTCTTCGAGCTCAACGGCAGCACCTTTAACTACGGCTCCAATCAACAGGCAGGCCTGACCACCCTCGACGGCACCTCCTACAAGGGTACCCTCTTTGCAGAGAACGACATCGTCTACATCGGCAATCTGGAAATTGATAATGAATGGCCCAAACCGCTCGACCCGACGCAGGGCTACATCTGGAGCGGCGAGAAAGACGGCACATCCCCCGGCGGCTACGACCACCGTACATTAGAGCTCGGCCATGTATGGCGAGCCGACGGCTCCGCTGAGAACACCGGTTGGCACGAACAGGCACTCGATGGCAAAAATCCCGGCGTATACGTCAACAACTACTCCGTCACCTTCGCCGACCTCAACATGCACGGTGACAGCGTGACCATTGACGGTCGTCAGGTTGACATCCGCGGGCATGTCGCCCCCGGTACCATCTACGTCACGGCCGATAAGAACCTCGGCTATGTCACCAATGACGGCGAAGCTCAGTTAAACTTCGCCTATGCCCTCACCTCCGAGGACGGCAGCGGCAAAATCGTTGACGTGACGGATGCTGACGGCAACATCATCAAAAAGACTTCCATCGTCAAAACCGGCGAAGGCCTGCTGATTCTTCACACCACCGACAATACCTTCAGCGGCGGCATTGACGTGCAGAACGGCGGCCTTTATCTGGCAGCCGTAGGAGCTGCCGGCACAGGAGCAATCACCTTCCACTCCGATAAGGAATGGGAGATGCCCGTCTACGCCAACCTCGGCGAGAACAACCAAGACTTAGAAGGCAACGGCAGCATGATTCTCGAGAAGAAGAAAGGCGGCGAACTCATGGTGTGCTACCTGCACAGCAATGAGCACGCCTCCGGCTACCGCTCCCCCTCCGTCTCCAACGACATCTACATTGCCTCCTCGGCTGACGACTCCGGCGGACGATTCACCATCTCCTTCGGCACGTCCTCCTTCGACTATGCGACAGGCGGCACCAGCGACCTCAACAACGTCCCCCGCCACTGGCGCAACCTGACCCTCAACGGTGCCCTCATCAGCTCCGGTAACAGTCTGGATGAGCTGGTACTCACCGGCTATTCCTCCAACTGGCTCAAGTACCACGACCAGAGCTATGTCACCTCCTTCAGCTTCAGTGAGGATAAAAAGCAGACGGACGAAGAGAGCAACTTCAACGGCACCGTGGTGCTCAAAAACACCATCAACACCTCCCCCCTGCACTCCAACCTGCTCGAAACCCGCACCGCCGGCACCGTGCAGGTCATGCTGCGCGACGACAAGTTCCAACATGCCATCATGGACCTCTCTCGCGAAATGGTCACTCAGGAGGAACTTGCAAAAATGGGAATCAACGATACCGGTGACCGCATGACCTACAACAGCATTCTGGTGCTCACCGGCGAAGTAGGTCTGCGCGGCCTCACTGCCGCTTTCAACGGCAGCGGCTACATCTTCCCTCACGCAGAAGAACAACGAGAGGCCATCAGTAAGCGCTATTACGTCGAGGACATGGCACAGAATGATGAGGTGTGGCACGTTCGAACCGTCACCAACGCCAACACCACCCTGCGCCTCGGCGAAAACGAGATCAATGAAGATGCCGTCTACGTCTACTCCGGAGCCATGGGCTATGCTCAGTCCTACACCGAGCCCACCGAATCGCACCTCCAATGGGGTGACGGTTTCGACACACCGCCCACCGACGACTCCGATGCCTTCGTGGCCGAAGCAAAGAACCGCTACCACATGGGTCTGGAGACGCTCAGTCTCATCAAGCAAAGCGACTCAGAGCAGTACATCCACACAGCCCTCCTGAAGGACGTAGCCCTCTACGACGGCGTGCTGGGCTTCAACAACCTGCAGCTCAACGGCAACCTCACCATGGTGGGCTCCACCAATCTTAAACTGGGTGTCGTCGGTACAATCGGAGAGGAAACCTGGAACGACATCGCCGAAGACACCGTATCCAAGCACAAAACCCAGACCGAACGCAGCTACACCGTTGTACCCACCTCCGAGCACATTACCGTGCTGGACGGCAACACCTTCACCGTCTATACCCCCGAGCCGACGGTCTCTCCCGACAGCGAGGAATATCTGCCGCAGGCCGCCGTTGTAGACGGCAGCGTAACGATGAGCAGCGGCTCCGGCCTCTACTTCGAAGTCGATAAAGTTGAGCCGTGGTACCATGAGTTCGAGGGCACATCCCTGAAAGATTACAACGCCGACAACCCGCTGCCCGACGGCATTCACGGCCCGTCGGAAAACATGCTGCTGGATGTCAACGGCACTCTGGACCTCATGAGCAACACCGCCGACATGGAACTGCGCTTCCGCGGCGTGAACTTCTCGCTCACCCCCTTCTCCGACCGCCTGTACTACTTGGCAGAGGCCGACAACATCACCGTGGGCGGCACGGGCGACTCCTCAGAGTTCTCCTCGCGTCTGATTTCACTGGGCTACGGCTACTTCGGTCTGGTCGACACGCTCGACAGCTCCGACGCCGCGCACAACACAGCGGATGAAGACTACCCGAATAAAGACTACCTCGTCATGTCCGTGCTGGGCGACCCGCGCCACACCTGGTCCGGTGCCATTAAACTGACCCCCAATGAGAGCTTTGAGTGGATATCCTATACCGGCAATGAGGAGGCCATGCCGCGCTACGACTACCATTGGAAGGAAAACACCGCCTTCCTCAACGGCCATGTCGTACTCTTCGGCAACCTCTACAACCCCTCTGACTGGGAACAGGAAGATCAGCTCACCTCCGACCAATCCGTCCGCGTGCTCACCGACGGCGACATTGACACAGACCGGGGCTCAGACATCGACGGCTACTCCGTCCTGCTGCCCGGCACCGTTGCCAACACGCAGAGCACCGTCGAGCTCAAGGTCAACGCTCTCGATGAGAAAGCCCGCTTCGATACCGACTACCAAAAAGTCCACATCGGCGGCGAAGTTGCCCCGCTCTCCATCATCATCAACTCCGAATATCTGGACGTAACAGACGGTCAGAGCGAAATTGTCACCGAGGACGGCACCAACTACTGGTTCCACGGCGAGGGCACCATCCGCGATGCCAATGATACCGAACTCAGTGACATGTTCGAGAACTACGAGTTCGACGGCGGCGAGTGGAAAACCAATCTCGAAAAATACGGCTCGGGCATAGCCGTCATCTCCACCGACAACTCCTTCACCGGCGGTACCAAGCTCTATGGCGGCAAGATTGTCATGCAGCACTACAATGCCTTAGGCAAAGGCAACATCGTCATCACCAACGGCGCCACCCTTCAGGGCGACTTCGCCGACAGATACGCCGACGGCTGGCCCTATGGCGACAGCTTGGCCTTCATCGGTGAAGGCATGAAGACCAGCACCATCAACGGCATTGTGGAGGTCCGCGTCAATTCCAACGAGGACGGCTCCATCAACACCGATGAAACCCATGCCCGAATCGCCAACGCCGTCGATAAGAAGATGGTACTGGCAGAGATGCACGGCACGGCCGATGCCGTCGTCACCCTGCACGGCTACTCTGCCCCCGAGACCGCAGAGCAAGGCATGTACCCCACCGACGTTCTGCATGTGGGCGACAGCGAGCGCCCCGCCTACACCTACGCCATTTTCAAAGTTCTCGACCCGAGCAACTTCTACGGCACCATCCGTATGGACGGCAACATCTGGGGACAGCCGGAAGGTACGGAGGGCGGCAAAGTGCAGCTCGAAATCATGAGCTCGGCCAAGTCCGACCACACCACCACCGAGGCCTCCAAAGACTGGCTCAACACCAAGCTCGACCTCTCCGTTGCCAACGGCACCGAACGCACCGTGCTTGCACTCGATGCCATCGAAGGGGCTGATTACCCCGACACGCAAGAGGCCTACATCGACAGTTTGAACGGAACCGGTGAGGTACGCATGTCCGACGGAGCCATCAATTCTTCGGTCGTCAACATGAGCGAGCAGCACAGCATCACCCTCGTCATCGAAGGTCTGAGCAGCGGTAACTATGACGGCGTACTCGGTTACGGTGACTTCCAGCGCACCACCGAGTACAACACCGAGCACCGCAGCGACATCCCCGCCGTGGGTGAAGTCTGTCACCATTACGGCTGCGACACCTTAGGTGACCTCAACATCCTCAAGAAAGGTACCGGTACCACGCAAAGTGTGTACAATGCCTGGCTGAACCGTCTGGAGGTACAGGGAGGTCTGTTCGTCGTTGACCACGCCCTGCTGGCCCGTGATATTGCCTCGGGCGCCGGCAATCGCGTGTTCGTAGGTGATGTACAAAATCTCAGTACGATTTACGCTCTGACGGTAGGCGACAACGGCATACTGGCCATGGACGGCGGCCTCTTCAATGAGGACGGCAGCAAGAAAGATGTCTGGACCAATCTTCAGCCCGGTGTGCCCGCGGATAATGTCGGTTGGGTGCAATTCGAAGACGGTGCCACCCTCACCGCTCACACCGATTGGTATACCGACACCCGAATCGATATTCAGACCGGGGCGGCCGTCACCGTCAACACTCACAACTTCACGCCCGACCCCTACATCACCTCCAACCACGCCGACCACGTTCACATCGATGAGAACGGCGTGGCTCACGAGCACTTCAACCATTTCAACAGCAGCCACATCATCCAAATGCTCGGTGAACTGAACGGTCAGAATGTCAACCTGACCTTCAACAACGAGCAGATAAGCCCCGGCGCCAACGCTCAGGAGCTCGGCGGCTCCGATTACATGGGCTACGCCGCGGTCAATGACCACAACCAAATGACGGGCTCCCTGCTGGTTAAAGAACAGACCGTCCTACAAGTCCTGCAGGACAAGTCGGCCAATTCCGCCATGAACGCCACTGTCGACGGCACCGATGCCGCCATGCAACTGGTACATGGCCACACTCAGTACATCAATCACCTGACCGTTCAGAACGAAGGCGCCCTTCTCATGGGCGGCTCGGAGAAAACCTCCCTCGGCAGCGGCACCTCCGCCATGCAGAGCATTGACTACGCAGCCGAGAATATTCAGATTTCCGTCACTCACCGTGCTGAGGAAATCGGCACCATGAGCACCGTCTATTCCGACACAACGGCCGACGGCAGCTATTATCTGGGCGGTGCGGATACCCTGCGCTCCGAAGCGGAGAACGTTCACATCACCATCCACGAAGGCTCTGAGGTCACGAACAACTACCTGCACGACACCAACCTGCGCGCCAGTCTCGTGGAGCTCAGGGACCAAAGCACCGTTGACATTGCGGATGCCGTCCTCGTCGATAAAAACTCCATCGTCTACGGTACCAATGTCATTCAATTCAATGACAGTCGCTACTCACTCAACGACTACGGCACCATCGACAACTTCGAGGCCATCACCCCGACTCAGGCTCCCGAAACCGCCTATGTCAGCCGCAACACAACCGTCGAGATGACCCTTGCAGGCGACCGTGCCACCTACACCACCGGTTCCACCACGGTCTATACCGTCAAGGCCGACCAATTCCAAGGCACCAACGTAGACAACATCAGCGGCTCCGGCCTGACCATCGAGCTGCAGCAAAACCTCCTCGGCGAGGCTTATGCCGCAGGTGCCGACCTCATCGCCATTCAAATCGGCGGCAGCACCTACGGTGACTTCAACTCCGTCACGGGTCAATTCATGTTCGAAGATGCCGCAGGCAAGTTCGAAATGGATGACTCCACTCGACTCATGGTGGATATGTACGGCCACGACATCACCTACCAATGGATTGACTCCGCCACGGTTTACAACATGTTCGGCATAACGGCTTCGCCACACATGCTCTACCTGCTTGTTCCTGAGCCGACTACAACAACCATGAGCATCTTGGCTCTTGCCGCGCTCGCTGCAAGAAGAAGAAGAAAAGCCTAAGCCCCGGCCGCCTCTTTCTAACTTTTTTTCATACGTCCCCTGCTCTTTTCTGCAAAAAAAAATGTAAAAAAGAGCTTGACAAAAGAGTTAGTCTAAACTAAACTCTCCCCGGCAATTAGTTTCTCCTAACTATATGAACACAACATCAACGGAAAAAACCCTCAAACGAGTGCCGATAGGTGAGAGGGTGACGGTGCTGAAGGTGGCGGGCAACGGCTCCCTGCGACAGCGCATTTTAGACATGGGGCTCACCAAGGGAGCCGAGGTAGAGGTACGCAAGGTAGCACCGCTGGGCGACCCGATAGAGGTAACAGTTCGCGGTTATGAGCTCTCGCTGCGCAAAAAAGAAGCAGCCTGCATCATTGTGCGATAATTTTTCCCGAGAAGTTAGCCTCTCCAAACTAATAAAAACATGAAGAAAAGGATAGCACTTGCCGGCAATCCGAACAGCGGCAAGACGTCATTGTTCAATGACCTGACCGGTGCGAATCAATATGTAGGTAACTGGCCCGGTGTAACAGTCGACCGCAAGGGCGGCGAACTGAAAGAACATGAGGAGGTCGAAATTCAGGACCTACCCGGCACCTACTCTCTCTCCCCTTTCTCCCCCGAAGAAGTTGTCAGCCGCAACTACCTGTTGGAAGAGAAGCCGGACATGGTTGTCAACGTGGTCGATGCCACCAATCTGGAGCGCAACCTCTACCTCACCGGCCAAATCATCGAAACCGGGCTTCCGGTAGTCATTGCGCTCAACATGATTGACCTCGTGGAAGAGCGCGGCGAAAGCGTCGATGCCGAGGCACTCAGCGCGCGCCTCGGCTGCCCCGTTGTGAAGGTAAGCGCCATCACACACGAGGGTATGTCGGAACTACTCAGCCACATGCTTGCCGAGCCTCCCGCTCCCGGCAAACCGCTTGCGTACATTCCCGTCGTGGAGCGAGCTGTTAAGGAAATCATCGAGCGCCACAAGGTCAGCCGCTTTGCAGCGGTCAAAATGCTGGAGGTCGATGAAAGTCTGCTGACGGAGCTGAGCAAGACCGAGCGCCACGCCATCGAGGACATGCGCATGGCCATCGAGGCCGAAACGGGCGATGACATCGCCTCGGTCATCGCCGGCGGACGGTACGATGCCATCTGCGAGTTCATCCCGCAGGTCTACACCCGCAAGACAACCAAAGAGAGCTTCACCCGCCGCGCCGACCGCATCCTTACTCACCGTATCTTCGGCCCGATTATTTTCGTGGCCATTATGTATGCCATCTACTACATCTCCATCAACACCGTAGGTGACTGGGGCACCGGCTGGGCCAACGATGTCCTCTTCGGGCCGGTTGTAGGCGGCTGGTTGGCAGGCTTCATCGGCAACGAGGTTGCCGGGGTCGAGGCACTCACCATGTTCAGTGCGGTACTGGCCATGGTGCTGGTATTCCCGAGCATGCTGCGCCGCCTGCACGACATCGGCATGAACGGCGCATGGCTCTACATCATGGTAGCGCCTTTCCTGCTGGAATATGTCTGCCCGCACCTGCCCGACATCCTGCACACGGGCATCATGTGGCTGCTGTTGGCGGCCAATGCCGTGCTGCTCATCCTCTGCTTTGTCAAGCCCGGCCAAAAGAAGGCCAACGATTACGGCAGCAGCACACGCAGCTTCTCGCACAATCCCATGAAAATGACCGGTCGCGGCGGCCGCAGCGAGTTTGTGACATGGTTTATCGTCATGAGCCTGCTTGCTTTCGGCACCGCCATGCTGGGGCGCTGCACGCTGAGCTGCAGCCCGCAGTTGCAAAGCATCATCACCGACGGCATCGTAGCCGGTGTGGGAGCCGTTCTGGGCTTCCTGCCGCAGATGGCCGTTCTCTTCTTCCTGATGGCTCTGCTGGAAGACTGCGGCTACATGGCCCGAGTCGCCTTCATGCTTGACCGCCTGTTCCGCACCATCGGTCTGTCGGGCAAGTCCGTCATCCCGCTGATGGTCAGCATGGGCTGCGGTGTGCCCGGAGTGATGGCCACCCGCACCATTGAGAATGAGAAGGACCGCCGCATGACCGTCATGCTCACCACCTTTGTCCCCTGCGGTGCCAAGCTGCCCATCCTTGCCCTCATCGGTGCCATGCTCGGCCAAACGGCCTCCATCGCCACGCTGGCCTACTTCGCAGGATTCGCCTCCGTCATTCTGGGCGGGCTCATGCTGCGCAAGACCCACATGTTCGCCGGCAGCTACACCCCCTTTGTCATGGAGCTGCCCGCTTACCACCTGCCGCACGGTGCCAATATCAACCTGCGTGCCATGGAGCGCTGCAAGGCCTTCGTGAAAAAAGCCGGTACCGTCATTTTCCTTGCTTCGGCTCTCATCTGGACCCTCTCCAATTACAGTTGGAACTTCTCCTATCTTCCCGAGCAGAAAGGCTTGGAGGGTGACCCCATCAATCACAGCATGCTTGCCGACACCGGCAACACCTTCGCCCCCCTCTTTGCTCCGCTGGGCTGGGGAGATTGGCGCCCGGCCGTTGCCACGGTGACAGGACTTATCGCCAAGGAGAACGTCGTCGGCACCTTCGGTGTGCTTTACCCGGCTCCCGAGGCTCCGGCCGCCCCTGAGAGCGAGGCCGCCCCGGCAGAGGAAGATGCCCTGCCCCGCAGTTGTGATCTCAACAAGGTCAATGCCCTCACGGCCCTCACCATGGCAGCATGGCAGTGCGACCCCGCAGCCCGCGCCGAGCGCCCCGCTCCCGCCCGAGATGAAGAGGCCGACGAAGAAGAGTCCGCAGTCGCAGAAGAACCCGCAGCCGACAAGAGCTGGTTGGACTATGTCAATGCCGTCGTCGCCTACCTCTTCCCCGAGGTGGAGGAAGATGACGAGACGACCGGCGTGGCCGCCAATGTGAAGGCCACCGGAGCCTTCACCTCCCTGAGTGCGCTCTCCTTCATGCTCTTCAACATCCTCTGCGCCCCCTGCTTTGCTGCCTGCGGAGCCATCCGCCGTGAGATGAACAGCGCGCGCTGGACCGGATTTGCCATCGCTTACATGTGCCTGTGGGCCTATGTCGTCGCCTTCCTCGTCTACCAATTAGGCTTGTGGATAACCGAAGGCACCTTTGCCTCGGCTCAGGTACTGGCCTGCGCGCTCACTCTCGGTCTGCTCTACATGGCCGTGCGCCGCAATCCTCACGAGAAAGAGAACAACTGATTACCCCCTACTCCGCACCCTCACCACCATGGCTGACATCATCATCATACTCGTACTGGCGGCTATTGCCCTCCTTATCATCCGCTCCCTGCTCAGGCAACGGGCTGAAGGAGGCTGCGGCTCATGCGGTGAGGGCGGCGGCTGTGGCTGCGGCTGCAGCAATTGCGGTAAAAATCGGCACAAGGACTGAGCTCCCCCCGCCAAAACAAGCGTACAAAAAGCCGGCTCCGGCTTTTTGACAGCCCGCCCGTGCCGCAAAACATTTCAACTACATAAACATACCAAATAAACATACCGACATGAACAACAACCACATCCTCGCCATCGCCATGGCCGGTCTTATGGTCGCCCCCGTCTTCGCAGACGACACTCCCGCCACCGGAGAGCTGCTGGAAGGCATCAATATGTTCACCCCTGAGGAGGGTGACCCTGCCTACAAAGTTCGCGCCAATGAAAAGTACGGCACACAATGGGCCGTTGACATGGCCTACGGCTACTGGCACAGCAAGAACACCCGCAGCGATTTCAACAACAACGCCAACCTCTTCCTCATTCACGCCCAGCTCAACCAGCGCCTGATTGAAGACAACGTCAACGGCGGCACTTGGCTGCGCGCCGAGTTCTCCGGCTCCTGGGGGCTTGATAAATCCTCCGCCAAGGGCGCCCGCATGCTGACGGATGCCTTCGGCAGCGCCACCTACGCACATGCCGACATCTACGGCCCGCACGACGGCGTGCTCCCCGAGCTGGCCATCATGCAGTACTTTGCCGGCAAGCGCGCCTGCCTTATTGCCGGTATGGTCAACCTGACCAATTACTTCGATGCCGTCGGCCCCGCCAACGACTCTTTCAGCTCCTTCACGAACGACGGCTTCATCAACTCCTCCGTCCTCGCCCTGCCCGATGCCAATGCCGGTGCCGTGCTACAGGTAGAGCTCAATCACAAGAGCTACGCCATGCTCGGCTTCTCCCGCGAGACGACTTCCTACGGCCACAACCCCTTCAGCAGCAACGGCTGCTCCTACCTCGTAGTAGGTGAGTACGGCCGCACCATCTTCGACGGCGCCGCCATCATCCGCATCAACCCCTTCTTCCGTCAGGTCGAAGAAGATGACACCAAGCACCACAACGCCGGAATTGCCGCCAGCCTCGAATGGGAGATTAACGACGGTGTGACAGTCTTTGCCCGCACCGGGTTCGCCCACAAGCAGGACCTCGGCAATGCCTTCGACTTCACCTGCGGTGCCAACCTCAAGCTCATCCCCTCCCGAGAGGATGACTTCCTCGGCGTGGCCGCCGGTGTCTTTAAGGGTACCGCTCCCACGGAGAACAACCGCGAAATCGTGCTGGAGGCCATGTACAGCCTGCAACTCAACGATTACATGAAGATTGTACCGCATGTGCAGTACATCGCCAACCCCGCCTACGATGCCGGCAGCAGCGATGAACTCATCACCGGCGTACAGGCTGTGTTCTCCTTCTAAGTAAAACTTTGTGCTGTAAACGTGTATGTAACGCAGAGGGGGACGGTTCCCGTCCCCCTCTTTTTCATTGATAAGTGATTATCGTGCGCCGCAAGGGCAAATCAGCCATCAACTGAGCTCGCGGAGAATTTCATCAACAATCCTCTCCACCGGCACCAGGCGGCCCTGCCCCTCCGCACCGCAGGCCAACATACCGGCATCATCCGGGCCGACAATGCGGTGCTTCTCACGTCCGAGAAGAACGGAGGCATTCTTCTGCGTGGCGGGATGGTTCCACATATTGCCGTTCATCGCGGGGAATATCAGCACCGGGGCGCGATTGGCGAGGTACAGGCTCGTGAGAGCATTGGGCGCGAGGCCATGAGCCATACAGGCCATCGTATTGGCCGTAGCAGCCACAATGGCCAGCACCGAGGCACGCTGTGCGAGGTCAATATGCACCGGCACCCAGCTCCCGGTTTCATCGTCAAAGGAAGAGATGACCGGATTGCGCGATAAAGTCATGAGAGTGAGCGGCGAGACAAAGCGCAGAGCCGTCGGGGTACACACACAATGTACCTCGTGCCCCATCTTCACCAACCGCGAGGCCACATCCGCCGCCTTGTAGGCAGCTATCGACCCGCACACTCCCAGAATAACAGTAGCCATGACTTATCGGTGCGCCATACCGGGATTGCCCGTTCAGGCAATCTCAACAATCATGTTAATCTCCACGGCCACACCGAGCGGCAGACTCACCACACCCACGGCAGAGCGGGAGTGCGCCGCCTCGGGTCCGAAGAGCTCCACCAGCAGGTCGGAGGCTCCGTTGAGCACCTTCGCCTGGTCAGTAAAGTCAGGCGTGCAGTTCACAAAACCATTCACCGCCACAATCTTGCTCATGCGCTCGAAACCGCCCAGCTCGGCCTGAATCACGGCCAAACGATTAAGAATGGCGGCAGCGGCAGCCTTCTGCCCCTCCTCGATGCTCACATCCTTGCCGAGTTTACCGTAAACGGCCACATCGCCATTCACGGATATACCGCCGGAAAGATGAAGATAATTTCCGGTGCGGATGCACTGAACATAGGAACCGACGGGAGCCGGTGCGGGATTGAGCTTCAGGCCCTTCTTCTCAAGAACTTCGATATTAAGCTGCATGATGAACTGAATGAGTTGTTTACGCGGCTAGAATACACCGCCGCTGCGGATTTTGCAAGAATAATTGGCAAAAATATCCGACTACCCTGCATGACAGCGGACATTCAAAGCGGCTGCGAACTACGCCCCGTAGCACACGACAGCTCCGCTATCCACTCACTCTGCGGCATGTCTGCCGCCTGTGCCGCAGTAAAGGGCATGCGGGGCCGCCAGTTCGTGCCACCCTCCGTCCCCGGCAGGTTCAACCGCACAGGGACATCGAAAAGCTCCGTCCACATCAGCGCGGCATAGGCCGAACGACTTTCCAGCAGCGCGCGGAAAAGAGCCTCCTTTATCTCCGGCCCCCAAGGCACCATACTCTGCTCCGCACTCAACCCGGCATAATCGCCCAACCATGCCATCACACGAGCACAATCACGCCCGACCCGCAACAATTCTCGGCGGAGGTTCGGTGCAAGAACGGAATCGGTTGCGGCGGCCTTACCGGCCTGCACATGCTCGTACCACTCATTCCAATCATAAGAAATAGGCGGGAAATCATGCGTGGCATAAGTTGCGAAAGAACAGGGATTATAAACACTGCCCTTCACGATTCTCTGCTGAGAATCTATCTCCCAATGCGGAATCTTAAATCCCGCAATGCGCAGGCGCGAGAGATCCGGCCGCACATAGTCCGGCACACAACCCAGGTCCTCACCGATGACCCGCATGCCCGGAGCCGCAGCAAGCAGACGCCGCAGCAGATAATCACCCTGCATCAGATTGGCGCGGCGCTCCTCGGGCGTATTGTCCGGGCGCGGACGAAAGCCCGGTCGCCGCCCGCCGCAGCGCGCCGCCGCCTCATCCGCCGTGAGCGGCAGAAACTCGGGATTGCGGTCCGGCATCCACGGGAAAGCATAAATACGGTAAAAACCCAACACATGATCAATGCGGTACATCCCGAAAATATCCGCCATACGGCGTATGCGCCGGTTCCACCAGGCAAAACCGTCCTTCTCCATCACATCCCAGCGATAAAGCGGTATGCCCCAGTTCTGCCCCCACTTCGCCGTAAAGGGGTCTTCCGCAAAATTACCCTCTGCCGGTGCACCGCCGCTCCAATTCATATCGAAAAGATGCCGCTCGAAAAATACATCCGAACTCGCCACCGATATCCCGATGGGAACATCCCCCATCAACAACACCCCGCACTCATCCGCCACACGGCGCACCATCGCCCACTCGCGGGCACACAGCCACTGCAACCAACAACAATAACGGTGCCGTGCGCGCGCACTCTCGCTCGAGCGCACGCACGAGCGAGCAGCCTCCGGCTCCTGCACCGGCCACAACCACCACGCAGGCGAACCATAGGCCAAGCTCAGCACCCGAAACGTAGCGTAATCATCCAGCCAACTTCCCTGCACCGCCTTCCAATCCGCAAACTCCCTGCGCAAATCCTCAAAAACCACCTCCCTCTCAAAGCGCTCAAAAGCCCGCCGCAGGTAGTAGCGCTTATAGCGCCTCACCCGAGCGTAATCCACCAAATGAGTACCGCCGGGCATTTGTAACGGCGGCAACTCATCATCATAAGGCGGCAAAGGACATTCCATCCCCGGTACCCTTTCCAAACTGAGATAAAGCGGCTCCAACGCAACGGACGAAATGGCGGAGTACGGCGAAGGAGCATCATCCTCACCCACCGCATTGACCGGCAACAACTGCAAAAAACGCACCCCGTGTCCTCCTGCCCACCGCACCCATTCCTCCAGAGCCATCAAATCCCCTATCCCCGCATCGCCCTCGCGACGCATAGAAAAAAGCGGAATGAGCACACCTGTCATTCGTTCCATCAACATCACCCTCACACTATACCACACTCCTCCCTCCCATGGCAATCCAAAATCTCACCGGGCAACCGCCCGTTCTTCTCAACGGGCGCAGCCCGTTCTT
>JAUNRC010000023.1 GCA_030535875.1 Akkermansia sp.
CAGGAGCGGGTGTTTGTACAGGAGTGGCTTCCGGTTCCGGGGCGGGGGTTGCCTTGTGCTTGATGGTTTGACCATCAGCGCCTTTGAGAGAGGGACGCTTGGTGGGGGCTGCGCCTGTGGCGAGTTTGACTCGCGTTGCAGGGGCTGCTGCTACGGCCAATTTGGGGCGTGTGCCGCCGGCAGGTGCATTGACTTTGAGTTTGGGAGCTGCCATAAGTAATAAGTGTGATGTGTGAAAATGGTAAAGCTACTGAGCCTATTCTACTCTTTTTTTGCGCGATTGCAATCATGTAATTGCTTTCGCTGTTAATTTTCCTTATTTTGAGGGGGAGCGGTGGCCCACAGTCGCAGCGCGATGAGTCCGCTCAGGCAGAAAAGAGGCACTAGATAACAGGCTATGACGAGGGGTAGACGTTCTGCAAGTTGGGTGCCTGCTGTTCCTGTTGCCACCAGGTACCATAGGGGCAGCAGCACGCAGGTGAGGATAAAAAGCCCCGTGACCTGTTGTTGGCGGGCTTTTTGCATGAACCCCAGCGGCTTGAGAAGGAGCATGAGCAGCAGAACGATGGTCGGCAGGATGGCGCTTGTGGCGGTGGAGGGACCGATGGTGTCTGCCGGAACATAGTTGCTGATAGTCGGCGCAAAACTGAGTCCGTAAATGGTCATGCCCAGAGCTGTAAGTGTCATATAGAACTGTTGGCTGCTCAGGTGGGTCGGTCGCCACAGCAGCAGGAGCCCCCATGGGAGCAGGAGGGACAGGGTAAGGAACCCGATGGCCTGCTCCCGGCACCAGTACTGCTCGCAGACCAGCGCCGTTGCAGCACTGAGGATGACGATGGGTAGGGCGGCTTTCTCTTTCAGACGGAGGGCTAATATACGGCAAAGCACCATGCATAATCCGCCGATTTGCAGGACGAGTTCGTAGGCTTGTTCGCTGTACATGCCGGTACCTTGTTCGCTTATCCCCGGAAAAATGTTGCTTTGATTTTTTATGCAGACGGCCAGCGTGAGCCATCCGCACCACAGTCCGGCATCCGCCATGCGGCTCAGAGCCGGGAGGGGAACTCGGGTGGCCCCGCAAAGCGGGAGGAGTGCTCGCCAGAACTCCGCTCCCATGCCGAGGGCTGCTGCGCTGACCCCTGCGGCAAAAAGTCCGGCCGGTAAAATGTTGTACAGTTCCCACAGGGGGATGAATCCCAGTACCTTGTCGCTGCTCATAAGCGCCGCAGGATTTTGGACATGTTGTTTCCCCATAGTGGCCAGGAGCAGGAAGAGGACGAAAAGGATAAGGAAAAGACGTTTTTTCATTGTTTTCGCAAGTGGGTCGTGATGTATAGCAGCAGTTCCTGAAGGTCGCTCGGGCGCAGTCTTGAGCCGAAGGCGGGCATGGCTCCGCGACCCTCGTGCAGTATTTGACTTATTTCTTCGGGGCTGCGTTCGCCTGTTGTCAGATTGCCGACGGCCGGCATGCCGGCGTAGCGGCTCACATAGCTTTGCCCGTTGCCGTCAGAGCCGTGGCAGTGGGCGCAATGGGCGATGAAAAGTTCGGCACCCGTGCCGGTGGCGGTAGTGGCGGGGGCAAAGGGGATGCTGCCCTGCGGGTGTGGCCTGCGGGTACTGAGGGCTTGTACCGGGGTATCGAATGTTACCCGGGCTGATTGCACATGTGGGTTGAGGAAGATGTTCCACAGGGCTGTCAGAGCTGCCGAGCCGGTGATGATGTAAAAGAGATATTTCATGCGCGGCGGTAGCAAAGTATAAAGTGAAGGAAGGTGCTCAGTCCGCCCCCGAGGAGGGTACAGACCAAGATGACCGGCCACCAGAAGGACCAGCCGTGCGGGTGGGAGCCGAGGGTGCCTGCCGTGTCGGCCCATTGCGTCAGGACAGCCCATAAGCCGCAGAGGGTTGCTCCGGTAAGAGCTCCTGCGCTCGCCCATATTCCCGGGCGGGTGGGACAGGGGGCGCTTGTATGTTGCAGTGGGTCGAGGCGTTCTGTCGGCATGCGGGCCGATATGCTCAGGTAGAGGGCCAGAAAGAGTCCGGCGCTGCCGATGAGCATGGCAATATCTACAGCGCTGGGGGTATAGCTGCTGTCGGTGAGTAGTTCCGAGCGGCGGACGACAATGTGAACGCGCTCCATCCACATGCCGACGAGCAGGCCTGAGCTTATCACAGTGGCTGCAAGACGGCTCTCGCGCAGGCGTGGCATAAAGTACAGCGCCGGAAGTCCGACATTGAGCAGGAAGAGCAGAGCATATTCCTCATCCCATTTGGAGGGGGTGCGCAGCAGTTCCAGTCCGTAGAGCAATCCCATGGCACAGCTCAGTCCGAGAGTGAGGTATGCCAGCTTGCTGATGATGAGGGTGCTGCACCGTCGGAACAGCGCGATGAGCTGTACTGCCGCCATACCGGAGAGCAGAGCGCCGCATACGAAGTAGGGAGGGATGATAGCCTCGTGCCAACGCTGTGTAAGGGCAAAGTCGCAGCCTACCACGCTGTGAACCGTCACAACGAGTGGGGTAAGCAGCGCGGCCATGAGCAGACAACACCTCGCCCATACAGGGCGAAGCCGAGCCGGAGCCGCCTCGCCCCACATTCCCGTGAGCCAGAATAGGACGGAGAGCAGCAAGTAGCTGCCGATGGCCGCGGCATCCCATATCAGCGCAGAGCCTAACCGGGGCCATACCCCGCTCACAAGCGGCAGCGGGACGACTTGCCATATCATCCATGCTCGCCCCACGTGTACCAAGGGAAAGACCGCAGCCGTGCAGACGGCACATAAGGTCATCAACTCCGCGTGGCGCGCAATTTCCCCGCGCCAACTTTTGCCGGTAATGAGCAGAACGGCCGATATCAGCGTGCCGGCGTGCCCCAGACCAATCCAGAAAACAAAGTTGGCAATATCCCAGCCCCACGGAACATCATTATTCGCACCCAGCACGCCCACTCCTTCCGTAGCAATGCGCCATGCGCTCCACCCCAGTCCCCATACCGCAGCGGCTGCGCACAGCAGTACGATTGCGCGGTACCATACGGTATTTCCTTTGTGTGGGGTGGGGGACATACTCAGTGATGTTTATTTTCCGATTTCGGCGGATTTTTGCTGATGGTGGTAGCGGTACAGGCGGAGGAGATGGTAGCCGAGGGCTCCGACGGACCCCGTGAACATCAGTAGGATGAAGATATGCCAACCGAAGCGCCGGGAGGTGCTACGCATGGCGATGTGCGGTTGTTGCGGGAAGTACAGGATATCGACTTCGTCTCCGATGAGCCCCATGGGGCGCTTGTCGCCGATGAGGTCGACGGCTTGTGATGTCGTGCCGTCCGGTAGGCGGAATTGAAGGATGGGGTAATAGCGGGTAACGAGTTTGCGTGCTTTGCGTCCCTCGGTTTGAGTGTGAGGACGAAAACCTTGAATGGTGGCAACGGCGCTCTCACCGTAGAGGGGAAGTTGCAGGTCAGGTTCGACGTGCAGACGATGGAGCCCTAAGGATATAATTCCTAAAGGCAAGAGCAAAAGCAGTAGCAGCAGTTTGCCCGATGGCGCAGACGGAGGAGGGGCTTGCGGTACGAGCACACCGCAGCGGGTCAGTTGTTCCTCCAGTTGTGATACTTGGCGCACTCCCTGAAATCCGATGGGCAGGGCCATATTGCCGATGTGCTGCTCTGCGATGATGTAACTTGCGGTGCCGTTGCGATGGCGCGTCAGTTTACGGACAAAGTGAGGGGTGATGTCAGCGCTGTGCATGCGGCGGTAGAGGGGCGCTCTTTCGATGATGATTCCGCGACGATTGGTAAGGGTATATATCGTGCGGTTCAGGGTCAGTATTTGGTACCCGGCCAGTAGTATGCAGCACAGGGAGAGCCCCGGCAGGAAAAGCAGCTCCTTCGCTTCTTCCGGGTTCATGCCCCCCGGTTCCATGCAGTCCCACAGCAGGTCTGCATAGATAATCAGAGGGGGTATACTTGCAAGGAACAGCACCGTGGCGAAACCATCAAGCCGTCGGCTGCAACGTTCCCACCACAGGATTTTTTCACCTGCTTGCAGAACTTGCAGAAGGGCAGACGGCGGTTCCTGACGGGCGCTTGACGACATGCTATTGAAAAAAATGATGTGTGAGAGGGCGTATGCCGTTCATGGGCTGAATTGTAGGATATGTCAGGCGAGCTGTCAAGTTCATTGCGACAGTTGTTGAAATGATGTAGCTATTAAGGTTTGATTTTTGTTGAAGCAAATGTTACTCTGTCAGGGAGAAAGTTACGCTTATGTTTTTTCCTTATTATTCAAAAGAGATGACGGAGCTTCTTGAGTGTGCGAAAGCGGGAGATATGCAGGCTCGTGTCTTGTTTATTCAGATGGAGATGTTGCAGGAAAATCTTTCCACTCAGAGCTATATTTGGTTAGTGGATATGGCAGAAAACGGAGATTTTTATGCGCGTAACGTTCTTTACCATTATTTGATGGGGCATGAAGAAATAAGTTTTGATTGGGAAAAAATGCTTAAGTGGGCCGAGGAAATGATTGAGGAAGACCCGGGAGAGGCATACCACATGCTTTCCGGTTTGTATGCTCCGGGGATGCCCGGTTTTGATGATGTGGACAAGTGCCTGAGATATCTTGAGCTTGGAACTGAGGCAGGCAGTAAGGACTGTGCCTATAAGTTGGCTTGTTTAGCGTATGAGTTTCGATGGGATGATTTCCCGATGTCGCGGATTCGAGCTATTCTTGAGAAATGCGGTTTGAAGGGGGCTCATCCGGCCGTGATGAAAGTCATGGTGAATATCTGTGTGGAGCAGAATGATGCTGAGGCTGCCGTCCGTTATTCTCGTTTATGGAATAAGGAGTACCCGGATGACTCGGAGAGCTGTATGTTTATCGCTAATTTTTATGCCAATGGTTACGGCGTGAAGCGTGATTACAAAATAGCTCTGAAATATTATCAGAAAGCGGCAAATCTCGGAGATGAGGACGGTATGCTCTATGTGGGATTTATGCATTTCGTGGGAGATGGGTGTCGTGTGAATGAATCCCGCGCGGCGGATTATTTTGAGCGTGCGCTCAACGCGGGCAGTGTGAACGCTTACAGTATGTTGGCCAAGTGTTATCTGCACGGAATCGGTGTGAAAAAGAACCGGAAAAGAGCTTTGGAACTATTGGAACAGGGGGTGAAAAAAGAAAATTACGCCTGTTGTTATCTGTTGGCGCGGTGTTATTACGAAGGGGATATTGTAGAGCGTGATTTGAAGTGTTCGCTGGAATTGCTGAAAGATGCCCGCACCTTCTGTAAAGGTTGTGAGATTGAGAATTTGGGGACGGAAATCGAGGCGTTGGATGCTCAGTGCCTGTCTGAATTGCGGGAAGAAGAAGAGCGCACTCTGTTGCCGTCTTTCCTTGAGAAGTGGAACAAGGCTTTAGCCGAGAAAGATGTTCCGACATTGGATAATCTTCTGACGGATATAGTGAGTAATTATTTCTATCATGAGCAGTTGCAAAATTGTTTTGTAGACGCGCTGGAGCAGAAAATATGCAGCCCGAACCTTGTTAAAAAGTTGATGAATCAATTGCGTCGCAAAGCGGATGAGGATTCGAAAACAGCGCTTTTTATCGCTCGCATGTATGACAACGGCCGAGGAGTTCGCCGCAATCTTTCCACGGCTTATAATTACTACGAGAAAGCGTGGCGTTTGACGGCCGATGAGGAACTTGCCCTTACCCTTTACTTCCGTTTGTTGGATGGCACGTTGAAGAGTGCTTCATCTTCGGCGTTTAAGTGGCTTTCTATTTTGTTACAAATGTACGAAAATTCACCTCGCGTCAATTATCTTCGTGGGTTGTGGCACTCCCTGGGTAGGGTGCTCCGACGCGATAAATCCTTGGCTGAACATTATTTCAGTCGTGCTGCCGAGGCCGGGTTTGTTGCGGATTCAAAAGAGGATTTGAAAGCACTGCGGCGTGGGCAAAAATCGTACATGGAGTGCTTGCGTCTGAAGTGATAAAGCCCGGGTGTGGCTGTGCCACATAAAAATCCCCGCCGGAAGGGAGTTGTCCGGCGGGGTGGTTGATAGTGTGTGTGACGGTCTTAGACCTTGTACATCTTGGTGTAGTATTCGTCAGCCATGCGGTCGGAGTTGAAAGCGGGTGAGATGTCTTCCATGGCGTTGAATACGATGTCGTTCCAGGCATCGTGATTGTCGTAGTAGAGGGGGAGCACCTTCGACTCGAGGATGTTGTAGAAGTTGTCGCGGTCGGAGCGGTCGCGAGCCTCGGGGGAGAGCCCTTCCTTTGCCTCGGGAATGATGAAGCAATTTTCACCGTCGCGCTCGAACTCGCGCACCCAGCCATCGTTGGTGGAGATGGTGATGGTGCCGTTCATGGCAGCGGACATGCCGGAGGTTCCGGAGGCCTCGCGGGTGACGACGGGGTTGTTGAGCCAGATGTCGGAACCGTTCTTCAGCAGACGGCTGAGGGCCAGCTCATAGCCGGTGAGTACGGCGCAGCGCGGGTATTTCTCGCTGAGTTTGTTGAGCTTATTGAAAATATCGACGGCTGTGAAGTCGGTGGGGTAGGGCTTGCCTGCCCATATCATCTGTACGGGGCGATTGGTGCGCTGCAACATGCGCTCGAACATGACCGGATTTTCCGTGATGAGAGCCGGTCGTTTGTAAGCTGCGAAGCGGCGTGCCCAGACGATGGTCAGGGTGTCCTGATCGAAAAGGTGGCCGGTTTGCTCGCCGACCATGCGGAAGAGGTCTTTCTTGAGGGCGCGTTTGCGGGCCATGAAGGCGCGCTTGTCGCGGGCGGCAAAGGCCTCGGCAAGTTCGGCATCCTGCCAGTAGGGGAGGTTTTGCGCATTGGTGACGTGGGTGATGGGGCAGATGTCGCTGTACCCCTGCCACATCTGTCGTGACACTTCGCCGTGGAGGGCGCTCACGCCGTTCGCTATGTGTGAAAGTCGCAGGGCGGCGAGGGTATAGTTGAAGGTTTGTTCGTTGGGGGCGAGCTTGAGCATGCTGCGCACTTGATCGAGTGAAAGACCGTCAAAGAAGGAGAAGTTGGCCATGAGGTTGATGTCCATCTTCTCGTTGCCGGCCTCTTCAGGAGTGTGCGTGGTGAAGACAAAACGCTTGCGGACCTCTTCCACATTGCCGCCGTTGCGGGCGAGCATATTGAAGGCGGCACCGATGGCGTGTGCCTCGTTCATGTGGTAAATTTCAGGCTCTACGCCGAGCTCTTCGAAGAGGCGTGCTCCGCCCTGACCCAGTACGATGTACTGGGAAATGCGGGTCATGGGGTTGCTGTCGTAGAGTCGCTGGGTGATGGAACGGCTCATGGCATCGTTCTCCGGCAAATCCGTGCTCAGGAAGAACATCGGTGCCGTGTCGAATACCTCGGGACGCAGGTAATAGGCTTTCACCCAGACGGGGGAATTGCAGATGTGGATGAGGAACTTAATGTTGTGGTCCTCAAGGAAGGAGTAGTCCTTCTTGCGGTACTGCACGGCCATGGAGCCGTCTTCTGCGCGAATTTGGTTGTAGTAGCCGTAGGACCAGAGAATGCCGACACCGACGAGGTTCTGGCGCAGAGCGCCTGCGGAGCGCATGTGGGAGCCGGCGAGGTAGCCCAGACCGCCGGAGTAGATTTTGAATACGTTGTCAATGGCGTATTCCATGCAGAAGTAGGCTACGGATTTGCCGTATTGCGGGTCAATTTCGTACGGGTGTGCGTACTGAGCCGGTAAGAAAGAAGCTGTGCTCATCTTGGTGATAATTGATGTGTATTGGTGTGGGGGCAGACCGTAGGAACATGCTTGTCATGCCACGTACCACAACTCCGTGTTATACACTAACACGGCGCTTCGTGAAAGAAAAAAATGTGCCATGTGTCAAAAATGCCGAGTAAAAATCGGGCAATGCGGTGCAAAGCCCGATGAAGTTACGGCGTTTGTGCTCCGCCGGACCGGCTTATGCCTGGGAGGAAAAGTTGGCGGCGGAGCCGAGGCTGTCGACTTTATCGACGAGCTCGAAGAGGTTGAGGCCTTGGTTTTCATCCTGCTCGACGAATGTCAGGAAGGAGTCCAGAGCCTTGGAAATAAATGATGTTCGGTTGTCTGTTGATTGTGCGAGCATGGCATTTTCGAGGCGGCGAAGTTGCGGAGCCGAGCAGCGGAATGTGATGGATTTGAGGTTCATAGCGCTTGTACTCTAGCATGTGGAGTTTCTGTTGGGAAGTTCTTTTGTGGGTATTACGCCTAATATTTATTGACCATTGGTAATAAATGATGTAAGTTGTATACACTTATGAAGCCGATACGTAATATCACGCGCTTTACCTACGAGTTCACTTCCTTTCAGGGGTGGCGGGTAACTCTTTGCCGCAATCAGGTACATTTCACCCGCTATTTTTCGGATAAACAGTATGGCGGTGAGAGTGAGGCGCTCGCTGCAGCCGTTGCTACCCGCAATAAGGTGCTGGAAAGTTTGCGTCTGCACCCCAATAACCCCGAGCTGGCCTTTGCCGAGTGTCGGGATGAGCAGCAAGTGACCTGTTATCCGCGAGGGTTGCGTCCGCGGAAGAATGTCAGAGAATAAGGGCGGAGCATTTCTGCATGGGAAAGCAGGCCGGAGAACTCATCTCCGGCCCGTTTGACCGTTCTGAATTAAGTGTGCTTGTAGACCATGGCCTCACTCTCCTGTACATGGCAGGAGGGAGCGTGACGACTGAGGTAGTCCATTGCTCGTCTGACATCTGCCATCAGCAGGGAGGCCATGTCGATGGTGAAGCCTCGGCGCACCATCACACGCATGACAACAATATCTTCCACATTGGCCGGCAGACTGAAGGCCGGTACTTGCCAGCCGCGCTCGCGCAGTCGGTCGGAGAGCTCATAGAGGTTATAACCCGGGTCGTAGCCTTTTTGCATGCAGAAACACACGGCCGGGATATCCTTTTGCGGGTCGCCGGTGGCAATGAAGGTGAACTTGCCCAGTTTGCTGAACTCTTTGTGCAGATAGGCGGTAACTTTGTAGGCAGCGCTGTGAATGGCGCGGTACCCTTCACGTCCCAGACGGCTGAAGGTGTAGTACTGTGAGATAACCTGTCCGGCAGGGCGGGAGAAGTTCAGGGCAATGGTCGGCACACTGCCGCCCAGATAGTTCACGGCGAAGGTCAGGTCCGTGGGAAGTTCACTGACATCTCGCCAGACAATCCAGCCGCAACCGACCGGAGCAAGTCCGTATTTGTGGCCGCTGGAGCTGATGGATTTGATGCGGGGCAGGCGGAAGTCAAAGGGGATATCCGGGGCGGTGAAGGGAGCCAGAAAACCTCCGCTGGCACCGTCCACATGGACATCGACATCCGGGCCGCCGCTTGCTGCCAGTTCATCCAGCGCCCGACAGATGGGCTCGGGGAATTCATATTGGCCGGTGTAGGTTACGCCGAATGTGGGCACCACGCAGATGGTGTTTTCATCCACTCTCTTGAGCATTTCATCCGTCTGCATGCAGTAGGCGGTGGGGCTCATGGGGACTTCGCGCATTTCTACATCCCAGTAGCGGCAGAATTTGTGCCAGCAAATTTGCACGGGGCCGCACACGAGGTTAGGCTTGTCAGTCGGCTTGCCTTCTTTGCGCCTGCGGGCTCGCCATCGCCAAAGTGCAGCCAGTCCGCCCAGCATGCAGGCCTCGCTGGAGCCGATGGTGGAGCAACCGATGGGCTTATTGTCGGCGGGAACATTCCACAGGTCGGCAATCAATCGCACGCAGCGTTGTTCTATTTCGGCACATTGAGGATATTCATCCTTGTCAATCATGTTCTTGGATATGCTGATATCCATCAGGCGATGCACCCAACTGTCGTCCCATGTTTGGCAGAAGGTGGCGAGGTTTTGGCGTGCGTTGCCGTCCAGCATGAGCTCGTCTTTAATGAGTTGGAAGGCATCTTCCGGACGCATGGCGGATGTGGGGAACTTATCCGTCGGCAGAGGGGCTGCCACGTCTGTTGCTCCGAAGATGCTTGTGGTTTCGTTATCGGGGTGGGATTTTTTCATGGTCGCTGAGTGAGACTTCCGCGCCCTGAGCCGTGTGCAAAAACGCATATTGATGTTAGAGCGGAGCAAGTGACGGTTCATGGCTGTTTTTGAAAACTCGGTACGGAGAGCTTGTCTTACGCTGCGAGATGTTGAGGATTTATACAACTTCTGCGATGGCGGCGCTGCTGTTCTGTTCGTGTGGCGAGGATGCGGAGCAGCAGTCAGCCGCCTCGCGGTTGCCGGTTTATGCCGTCAGAACAGCCCACCCGCAGCGGGGAGATGTGACGGAGTATCGTGAGTGGGTGGGGCAGTTAAAGGGGCTGGTAAGCGCTGAGATCCTGCCGAGAGTGAGTGGTTATGTGGCCCAGCGATTATTTACCAACGGGCAGGAGGTCAGAGAGGGGCAGGTGCTCTATAAAATCGATTCCACACTCTATCAACAGGCTCTTGCCGAGGCGGAGCAGCGCAGGGCTCAGGCTGCCGCGCAGGAGAAAGAGGCAGCGCAACACCTCGCTTATAATGAGCCACTGGTGAGAGACGGCGCTATCTCCCGTCAGACTTTTACCGATGCTCAGCAGCAGCTCAGGGCAGCTCAGGCTGCGCTCGCAAGCGCGGCCGCTGCCGTGGAGCAGGCGCAAACGAACCTTGCCTACTGTACCCTGACATCTCCGGTGAACGGAATTGCGGGTTTTGCGCAGGCTGATGTGGGAAGTTTTGTAGCTCCCTCCGGTTCTCCCATGGTGCTGATTAACCAAGTCAATCCCATTCGGGTGCAATTCAGCATCAGTGAGCAGGACTGGCTTAACCAAGGCGGGGATAAGGGGACATTACGCCCCGGTGCTCAGGTCGAGCTCCGATTGGCCAACGGTGCGAAGTACGAGTACCCGGCCACCATAGAGGGAGTCGATAATATCGTAGAGGCGGCCACCGGTTCCCTCATGCTCGATGCCCGTACTCCTAATCCTCAGCTATTGTTACGTCCCGGTATGTATGTGACAGTTCGTGCCGCGGTGGCGACGTTGCGTGATGTTATGTTGGTGCCGACGGAGGCGATTGTGAGCTTGCAGGGCAAAAATATGCTCGTGGGGTTGGATGAGAGGCAACGTGCTTACCTTATTCCGGTGACGACAGGATTGCGACAGGGCGATAAGGTGGTGGTGGAAGGTAAGCTCACCCCGTCTACCACGATTGTTGTCAGCGGCACGCAGCAGGCGCTCATGGCCGTCAATGGCAGGGCTGCTCTCAAAATCGAGTCCTGATGTTTGTTGGCCGATATAAAAAGCCGCTCCCTTGCGGGAGCGGCCTTGTGTAAATGTGAATCTGGTGCTATCGATTACTTGCCGAAGTAGCGTTTAAGCAGGCCGTCAAAGCCCTTGCCGTGACGAGCCTCGTCCTTGCACATCTCGTGTACGGTGTCGTGTACGGCATCGTAACCCAGCTCCTTGGCTCGCTTGGCAATCATGAGCTTGCCGTTGCAGGCACCGAACTCAGCCTCCGCACGCATGCGGACGTTCTTTTCGGTGCTGTCGGTCAGAACTTCGCCCAGAAGCTCTGCGAACTTCGCAGCGTGCTCGGCTTCTTCAAAAGCATAGCGGCGGAACGCTTCGGCCACCTCAGGGTAGCCTTCGCGCTCTGCCTGACGGCTCATGGCAAGGTACATACCAACCTCGCAGCACTCGCCGGTAAAATTGTCGCGAAGCCCCTGAACCACTTCGGCATCGAGCCCCTTGGCCACGCCTACGCGGTGCTCATCAGCGTAGACCTTTTCGGCGCCTTCCTCAATTTCAATAAAGGTATCGACTCCGCATACGGGGCAGACCTCAGGCATGGTTTCACTCTCGATTACCTCTCCGCAGATGGTGCACTGGTACTTTTTCATATTCGTGTATGTAGGTTGTGGTGTTGTGTGTGTTGTGCTGTGTATGTCTACCTGTTTGGTCGACGGGCAAAATATAGCGGAAAAATAGGATAATGTCAAGTATATTTTGGAATAATTCTAAAGAAAAGTACTTTTTTGGTAAATTTGGGGCAAAAAAAAGTCCTGCGAGTGCAGGACTTTTTTCGCGGAGCGGGGGGGATTCGAACCCCCGGTACGGGTTATGCCCGTACGACCATTTAGCAAACGGTTGCTTTCAGCCTCTCAGCCACCGCTCCGTGTGTGCGGCAAAGTATAGCGGAACTTAGCTTCTTCGTCAACCCGAAAATGAAAAAATGGCAAAAAAAGTCTGACTGCGGATAAAATTTGGCAAGAATAGCGAGGTTACGGGAAAAAATCGGCTTGAGCCGGAGAGAAAAAAGCCCGCCGTTTCTCTGTTAAGAGCGGCGGGCGGAAAAGGTGCTTGTGCGGCGGAACCGAGGGGAATCAGCTTTCTGACGGCAACGGAGAGAGCTCGATTCGAGCCTGCGTGACACGGCGACCATCCGTTCCGGTGACGGTGAAGATGTAGTCGCGTATGCGGACTTGCTCATTGATTTCCGGCAGGTGGCCCAGACAGTCCGTGATATGCCCGCCGATGGTGGACATGCCGCTGTCACTTTCGATTTCGCCGAGTGCGGGCAGAGCCTCCTCGAGGTCGAAGAGAGCCATGGCGCCGTTGGCAATGTACTGGTTGGGGCCGATGGCGAAGAAGTCCTTGGGCTCTTCCATTTCGAATTCATCCTGAATGTCGTTACCGACAATCTCCTCGATTACGTCATCAAGGTAGACCAAACCGGTAACGATGCCGTGCTCGTCGACCACGAGAGCGGAGTGAGTCTTCTCCTTAGAGAAGAAGTCCAGGAGGGTGTCGAGCTTCATGGTTTCGGGCACGACCTTGATGTTGCGGCGCACGCTCATGATATCCTTACTGCCGCTGCGCAGTAACTTCATGATATCTTTCACATGCACCCAGCCCTTGACATCATCGAGGTGACCGTCTACGAGGGTGAATCGGCTGTGCCGGCTGTTGGTCACGATGTCCACGTTCTCTTCGAAGCTGTCGTTAATGTCCAGAACTTCCACCTCGTTACGGGGAACGATGATATCACGTACGGCGCGGTCGTTGAGTTCGAGGGCATTGGTGGAAATTTCGGCCTCGGTGGCAGTTACTTCATGACTGCGGCCGCTCTCTTCAACAATGTGGGCAATTTCCTCGGCACTATGGTGCGACTCGGGTGAGTAGTGGGGGTCTACGCCGAAGATATAGTGGGCGATGGCATTGGCCGTGTTGTTGAAAAGTTTAATAATGAGCGATGTCCAACGGGCAAAGCGGGTCATCCATACGGAAGTGCCCATGGCGACTTCCAGCGGTTTGCGGATGGCCAGACTTTTGGGTACCAGTTCGCCCAGAACAACGTGGGCAAAGGTGAACAGAGCGTAGGCTAATGTGTAGGAAATGACGCTGACCACCGCAGGGCGCAGGTGCAGGTAGTAGCTCAGGAAGGGCTCGATGAGGCTTTTGATGAATGGCTCACCCAAGGCACCGAGTGCCAGTGAGGCAAGGGTGATGCCGACCTGATTGGCCGAGAGGTAAGAGTCAAGATGGTTGACGATATTGAGGGCTTTGGCGCGCTTGTGTGCTTTGGCTCGTGTGTCGTCCGCATTTTCGCGCAGTTGGCTGGGGCGTACTCGGGCGCTGGCAAATTCATTGGCTACGAAAAAGGCGTTGAGGAAGAGGAAGAAGCCGATGCCGATAACGAAGAGGAAAATGGAGAAAAAGCTCGGGTATTCCCACTTGAGTTCCCCAATTTCTTCGGTGCTGAGGAAGAGATAATTCAGTAATTGGTCTATCATTTTGTATGGTGAGAGGTTTTCCGTTCAGAGTTTTTCATAAACGCCCTGGTCACGCTTCTGCATGACTGTGAAACCGGCTTTCTTAGCGTCGGAAACGGATAAAGGTGCAAGAATTTTGGGTACGTTGACTTTGCCGATTTTTTTTCGCACAGGGTTTTTGCAGTACAGGCAGTGAGTGAGCGGGGCACGATCAACCGGGCGCATCAGTTCAAAACCATTGCGACAAAAACGGCAGGACCTGGTCGGATCCTCCGGATTTTCGGATATGTACTCGTAAATCGGCATAGACAAGCGCGAGCTATCCGTAGAATAGCCCGCGCTATAAAGATTGTCAAGTTCAAACCGTGGCTTACCAGCTGGACTTGGTTACACCGGGAATCATACCGGCGTTGGCAAGTTCGCGGAAAGCGATACGGGAGAGGTGGAAGCGACGCAGGAATGCGTGGCGACGACCGGTGAGCTCGCAGCGGTTCACCAGGCGAACGGGGGAAGCATTACGGGGGAGCATCGTCAGACCGATGTAATCGCCCTCAGCCTTCAGCTTGGCGCGGAGGTCTGCATAGCGAGCCGCGACAGCTGCCTTCTTCTTGTTTCTTTCAATCCAGCTTTTCTTTGCCATAACTTTGTGGGGGCGGTTTTTACACTACTTTCAGCAAATTGTCAAGCAGAATTTGAAAAAATTATGATTTTTGCCCTTGAAAATGCAAATCCAGCAGATATAAAACGCAGGAATGCCCCGGGGTGTCAATGCTCAGGTATGGAAACGCAAAGTGAACCCCTCAGTCAACCGTGTCGTGAAATGGTACCGGGCTTATCGGAACGGGCGGAAGTATGTCCGCTCAATCGGATGTGCTCTCTGTATTACGAAAGTGCAGGTCCCGTTGTGACGGACGGAGCCCTTTGCGACATGCCTGAAGAGGTTGAACCCCAACACGATAATCATTATGAATGAGACAACACGTACAGACGGAACGCCCCGTCGTGCCGTGCCTGCGGCATCGCTGGGCATTTTTACCTTGGCTATGATAAATGTAGCTGCCATCGTGAGCCTGCGCGGCCTGCCGGCTGAGAGTACATACGGGCTCAGTTCGGCTTTCTATTATTTGTTTGCGGCCCTGTTCTTTTTGGTTCCCGTATCTCTGGTAGCGGCGGAGCTGACCACCGGTTGGCCGCAGAAGGGCGGTGTGTTCCGCTGGGTGGGCGAGGCCTTTGGCACGCGCTTGGGATTTTTGTCCATTTGGCTGCAGTGGATTCAGACGACCATCTGGTTTCCGACTGTGCTGACTTTTGCTGCGGTGAGTATCGCCTTTGTGGGGCCGGAGCAGAGTTGGGACTCCGCATTGGCGGCCAATAGTCACTATGTTCTGGTGATTGTGCTGTTGGTGTATTGGTTGGCCACATTTCTGAACCTGAGGGGCATGAGTATGAGCGGCGGCATTACGAAATGGGGCGGTTTGCTGGGGACGGTTATTCCGGCGGCTCTCTTAGTAATCATGGGCATGGCCTATTGGCTGATGGGCAATCCGATTGATATCAGCATGCAGCCCGGTGACTTTGTGCCCGATTTGAGTAAGTTCAGCAACATTGTGTTGGCTGCGAGTATCTTCCTTTTTTACGCCGGTATGGAGATGAGTGCCGTGCATGTGAAAGATGTGCGTAATCCCGGTCGTGATTATCCTATGGCCATTGCGGTGGCTGCGGTGATGACGGTGTGCATCTTCGTGTTCGGCACATTGGCCATCGGATTTATCATACCTGAGAAAGATATTAACTTGGTGCAGAGCCTGCTGGTGGCATTTGACCGTTTGTTTGCCTGGTGCGGTGTGCCGTGGATGGGTAATGTGCTGGCGGTGTTTTTGGCATTCGGCGTATTGGCTCAGGTGGTGGCTTGGGTGGGCGGTCCTTCCAAGGGCTTGTTGCAGGTGGGAACGGCCGGTTACCTGCCGAGATTTATGCAGCGCACCAATCGCAACGGAGTGCAGGTGGGAATCTTGCTCCTGCAAGGCTGCATTGTCACACTGCTTTCCGTTCTTTTTGTTGTGTTGCCCAGCGTGCAGACGGCTTATCAGGTTATTTCCCAACTGACGATTATTCTTTATCTCATCATGTATGTTCTCATGTTCTCGGCTGCAATTTATCTTCGTTACCGCGAGCCGCATACTCCGCGTGCGTTCCGTGTGCCGGGCGGCAATGCCGGTATGTGGATTGTCGGAGGTGTGGGCTTGCTGAGCAGTGTGACGGCCATGGTATTCAGCTTTGTGCCACCGTCGCAAATCCCTGTGGGGAGTCCTGCGGTATATGTGGGGATATTGATTGTGGGAGTGCTGATTTTTGTGGGTATCCCCATGGTGATTTATGCCATGCGTAAGCCTTCGTGGGCCGACCCCGCAGAACGGGCGCAGTTTGAGCCCTTCGGTTGGGAGAAAACGGTAAAATCAGGCTCTCTTTCCGAGCGGGAAAAATGAGATATAGTGGTCTTTTTTCAATGCTTAATCGCCTGCGTTCGTGCGGAACGCAGGCTTTTTTTTATCATTTTGCTTGACTAAAATCGCGACGGCTGCTATGGTCAACTCACGGCCGCCAGACGCCGCAATCCGTATATTGTCATGTCAACCGAACTCCCCAGCAGAATCAGGGCGCTGAGCAGCTCAGCGCAGGTCACTATCGTTGCCTCCACCTACAACGAAAAATTCACGACGGCTTTGCTGGAAAATTGTCTGGCAGAACTCAGCGAAAGCGGAAATCGTATCGAAGTGAAAGTGGTGCGCGTACCGGGCGCCTTTGAGGTGCCGGTGACGGTTAAGCGGGCTATTATGAAGCCCGAGCTGCATGAAAAACCCGACGTGGTGATTGCCTTGGGCGTTGTGCTGCGCGGCAGTACCGCGCATGCTGACCTCATCGGAACGGCTGTGACCAATCAGCTCCTTTCCATCGCTTGCGATACTCTTACGCCGGTTATCCACGAGGTGCTGCTGCTGGATGACGAACAGCAGGCTTTCGCCCGCTGCATAGCCGCCTCTCTCAATCGCGGTCGCGAGGCTGCCCGTGCCGCTATTGCCATGCTGAATATGCTCGAAGACCAGAACGAGCTGGTGAGTGCCGCCCGTCGTACCTCCAAGGTAGATCTCAGCGCTTCCATCATGAGATAAATCCCTCCCTTATTCGAATACTGATTATGGTAAACAAGAGTAAAGTTCGCCAAGCTGCCCTCAATCTTATTTATGCCGTTGAGGAGAATGGCGGCAATCTTCAGAATTTTGATATGAACCTTTTCTGGCGTATATGCCAGGAGAAGGAGACTGACCATTACCGCCGTGCTTTGGCTAAGGCGATTTCGCATGTGGCCCGCGCCTCGGCGGATTCCGCCCGCCTGCTCGCAACTCGTGTGGACACCGTGCTCGATGCCGTTCACGGGGACTTGACCGCTGCTCGTTTGGTGGAAGATATGGAGCGCGTGCAGAAACGCTCGGAGGAGTTCGAGGCAGCTCTGGCGGCTATGCGTTATTGCTCTCGCGATAAGAGGCAGGACACCACGGACCAACTGGAACTCTGTTGCAAAGATGTTCTGGCACTGGCTGTTGCCGTGGAAGGGCTGGGTAATGAGCTGTTGCCCCTGCTGCCGGATTTCCCTGCTTATCAGCGTGTGCTCACGCCGTTGAAATCAGCGCTGTCGCGCCGCAGTCGTCTGATGGTGGCTGTTGCCGCCCTTGCTCGCCCCTTGGAATTGCAGGACCCCTGCGAGTGCGCCGATTTGGTGCGCAGCGCCCGCTTGCTGGCTGAGCTGCGTCCCGAGGCTGAACGTCTGGCGCTGGATGTGCTGGCACATAAGGCTCAACTCGATGAGCGTTTGCTTGCTCTGCTGGAGAATTATTCGCTGGAACGTCTGGATGTGGTGGACCGTTGCATCCTTTACCTCGCTCTCTATGAACTGGAGGTCAATAAGCTCGACACGCCCATCGTTGTCTCCGAGGCCAATGCTCTGGCCAATGACTACTCCGGCGGCAAGAGCGCACCGTTTATTCACGGAATTATATCGGCCGCTGCCAAGGCCTGATACCTTCACCCCTGACTCCCTGTGTTGAATCATGGCTAATTTTTTTACGAAACTGGTTGATAAGTTTCTGGGTGAACCTCAGATAGACTGGGATGAGCTGGAGGCTGATCTCATCTCGGCGGATATCGGTGCTCGCCGCGTTATCCCCATGGTTGAGGAATTGCGCGAGCGCGATGAGCAGGATGCCTGCGACATCGCCGACTTCATCAAAGCTCAATTGCGCGGCGCTTTCCCGGCCTCCTTGCCGCAGTTGCCGCAGCCGCAGGAGGGCAGACCCTGCGTTATCATGATGGTTGGTGTGAACGGTGCCGGCAAGACCACCACCGCCGCCAAGCTCGCTTACCACTTGCAGAAGCAGGGTCGCAAAGTTCTTCTTGCCGCGGCCGATACGTTCCGTGCCGCGGCCGTGGAACAGTTGCAGAGCTGGGCCTCTCGTTTGGAGCTGCCGCTTTATAAGGGTAATCTCAATCAGGACCCGGCCTCCGTTTGTTACGAGGCGCATACCCGAGCCTTGCAGGATGGGGTCGATTACCTCATCTGCGACACCGCCGGGCGCTTGCACACCCGCCATAATCTCATGGAGGAGCTCTCCAAAATCCGACGTTCCATTGCGAAGCAAGACTCTTCGGCCCCTCATGCCTGCTACCTTGTGGTCGATGCCACAACCGGTGGCAATGCTCTCATGCAGGCCAAGGAGTTCCACAAAGCCACGCCCTTGGATGCCGTTGTCATCACTAAGATGGACGGCTCAGGTAAGGGCGGTGTAGCTGTAGCCATTCAGGACGAGCTCAGCATTTCTCCCATTATGTTGGGCGTGGGTGAGGGCAAGGATGATTTGCTTCCCTTCGAGCCGGCTCGTTACGTTGACCAACTCATGTAAAATCCGGATATGGAGAAACTCTGTCTGCTGGAGTACACGCGCGATAATCTGGTGCAACTGATGGCGGAATTGGGCCACAAGCCCTTTCGCGCTGCTCAGCTTCAGGAGTGGATATGGAAACATCGTGCCACTTCATTTGAACAGATGTCTAATCTGCCGCCTGCTCTCAGGGCGGCATTGGATGAGCGCTTTTGTCTGCGTGCTCTTACGGTGGTAGAGGTGAACCAGAGCACAACGGGGGCTACCCGTAAGTTTCTTTCCCGCATGGCGGACGGTCATTTGGTCGAGTCCGTCATCATTCCGGCTGCGGTTGGGCAGGGCGGTGCTCACAGCGACCGCATTACCCTCTGCGTCTCGTCGCAGGTGGGCTGTGCTTTCGGCTGTCGGTTTTGCGCCAGCGGATTGTTAGGCTTCACCCGCAATCTGACAGCTTCCGAAATACTCGGACAGATTGTGGCGGCGGAGGAAATCAGCGGTACTCGGGTGGATAATCTGGTGTTCATGGGCATGGGTGAGCCCTTAGCCAATATCGATAACCTTCTGACGGCTCTTACCCTGATAATGGACCCTCACGCCCTTAATATCGGGGCTCGACATATCACCATTTCCACCTCCGGTAACGTACCCGGCCTGCGCAGACTGGCGGAGTTCGGCAAGCCGCTGCGCCTGGCCGTCTCGCTCCATGGCGCGAGCGATGAGGTGCGCTCGCGGGTCATGCCCGTCAATCGTAAATGGCCTCTCGGTCAGCTCTTGCCTGCACTCGAAGAGTGGGCGCGCACCAGCAAGCATAAAATGACCCTCGAGTACATCCTCATAGAAGATGTCAATGCCATGATGCCCGAGGCCGCCCGTCTGGCGCGTGTGGCCCGTCGCCTGAATGCCAAGGTGAACCTCATCCCTTATAACACCGTGGAGGGACTGCCGTGGGTGCGCCCGTCGGAGGCTCATTGCCGCGCCTTCTGCAAGGCGCTCATCGCAGCCGGTATTCCGGTAACGATGCGCTACGAAAAGGGGCATGATATCAATGCCGCCTGCGGGCAGTTGCGTCTGCGCCGCATGAAAGAGGCTGAATAAGGCCGCAGAAAAAGGATGAAGCGCAGCCCGACTGCCACTTCATCCTTTTTTTGCAAATCGGCGGCGGGAGATATTCACTCCCATTCGATGACAATTTCCGCACGCAGCTCATCTCCGCTGAGAATGCTGTGCTGCGTTTGTTTGCCGGCGATGCGGTGCTCTATCCTGATTTCCTGCCCGGCGAAAGTCTCGCGTTTGAAATTGATGCGGAAGCGGCGGGGGGCCTTGCCGGGGCAGAGTTCCTCCGGCAGCGTTTCCAGCGTCCAGATGAGGTATGAGCCGTTGTTGATGTGGCCGTTGAAGTCGACATCGCGGCGGGGGGCAATCATCTCTACCGAGGCGCTTTGAGAGAACTCCGTTGCAAGGGTAAGCGGCTCGCTGATGATGGCGGGGCATTCATCGGGCATTTGAGCCATGGCTTTCTTGAGCGGGATGGGGCGACGGCTGTTGATGTCGATGAGCACCCACATGAGGTCTGCTCGTGCGATGATATTTCCTTCCGTATCGCTCATTTCAACAAAGCGACGAGCCTGCAGAGCCGAGGCCTTGCCCGTGTTGGAACGAAGATTGACCGGCTCCTTCCAGGACGGTCGGCGCACAAACTCGAAATCGCCCTGTACCTCCACCCATATCATCCCGTTGGTTGTACTCCACTCATAACCCAGGTTGTTGGATGAGGCGTGCGTCTCGGCCACTTCCTGACAAAAATGCATGAAACTTGCCGGCTTGAGCAGGTGGTCTGCTCCGCATTCATAACTGGTGACGCTGTGCTGAATGTTGATATCTTGCATAGAGTGAACTCTATCATGTATTTCGAGTCAGGTCAAGGAGTAAAATGATGGCGTTTCAAAGATTTTTATCAAGGCGTGATTATCGTTGCATTTTCTTGTACTTGACAAGAGGTGAGGCGGTCTGTAAGATGTTGCGCATGGTGAAAAAAGGCGTGCAAATGAGCGTGAGTGCCGCATTGGTCGGGTGCTGTGTGATGTTGAGCTCCTGCGTGGGCGTGAACCTGAGCGATAAGCTGCTGGATCGCTGTCAGTACCGTCAGGCAGTTATTATACCGGGGTGGGATAGCGGTAAGGCTGAGCTCTACCGCGCTGACGGCAAGCTCTATGTCAAGGGGGTGCATACCACATTCCGCCGCAGCAATCGCTCCGGTGCCTATATATTTGTGGAGAACCCCTATGAGCAGTACACTATCGTACCCGGTAGCGAACAGCAGCTTGTGTATGCCGAGGTCGCGAAATTGCCGGAAGTTAAACTTTCGACGGCCTATGATATCTGGCAGGAGAAGCTGCCGAGCGGTGCCGTGCCGGTGAAGAAGCCTGCCTTGGGGCAGTTGCCGGCATTCGGGTACATGCAGATGGGCTCGCTGGACCCTGCCGTAAAGGATGGGCATGACCCCATAACGGCTTTGGACATTACGCAGATTCGTAAGAACTCGATTTTTTATATCCCGGCTGCGAGCTTGACCAATTTGCTTGTTGACTTCCCGGGAACGGTGCTCGGCACTGTGGCTTCGCCCGTGATTGTGGGACTGCACCCGGGATATTCCTTCAGTGAGCCGGTGGATTGTTCACCCTACGTGCCGGAGATTTACCGACAGTCGGCGCAAAAGCGTTGACGGCGCTTAGGGGGTGACGGCAAAGGCCAGCCCGCGAAGGGTGGCTTGCTCCATGCGGAGTCCTCTTACGAGAGCTCGCAGCAGAGCGAGTGAGCCTGCGGCATCGTAGAGGGCATCGTGCCAGCTTTTGCCGGGAACGAGTGTGCTGATTTCCGTTGTGAGTCCCAGTGCGCTGCACACATGGCCGAGCGAATGGTCATTGAGCGAGGGCAGTGCTTTGCGTGCCAGAGCCAGAGTGTCGAGCCAGGGACCGAAACCATGGCCGGGGAAGGCTGAGAGGAAACGCTGTTCGGTGGAGGGGTTATGTCCCAGTACGACACAGCCGCGAAGAAGTCGGCGCAAGTCACCCCAGAGCTCGGTAAAAGTCGGCGCCTCTTGCAGCATATCCGTCGTAATGCCGTGAACCTTTGCCGCACTCCATTGGACCGGGTGGTCGCAGGCAATGTAGGAGCAGTAGCATTCTTCCGGGCCGAAGAGATTGTCTACCCGTACAATGCCGACTTGGACAGGCTGATCCGTCTCGCCGGGGGCCGCTCCGGCGGACTCGAAGTCAATGGCGGCTATGGGGAGCTGCGCCAGAGGACAATCCATCAGCGGCGAGCCCATGCGCGTGCTTGCTGAATTTCTGTGTAAAGAGCCTCGTAATCGCAGGTCAGGAACTTACCGTCGCGGTACAGTTCCTTGCCGTCTACAACGGTGAGCTTGTTCTCGGCACCGGTGGCGGCGTAAACGATATTGGAGACGATGTTGTGAACGGGCTGCATGTTGGGCGCGCTGAGGTCCAGAGCGATGAAGTCGGCCTTCATGCCGGGCTCGAGGGTGCCGATATGCGGGTCGTGCAGGGCGGCGGAACCGCCACGGGTGGCAAGGTCGAGGGCCATTTGAGCGGGGCAGGCGGTGGGCTCAGCCTGATGGACTTTCTGCAGGAGGCCGGCCATGTACATTTCGCGCACCATGTTTTGGGCGTTGTTGCTGGCGGGGCCGTCGGTACCGAGAGCCACGGGAATGTTGTACTTGTGCATGGCTCCGATGGGGGCCACCCCGCTGGCCAGCTTCATGTTGGAGGAGGGATTGTGTACGACGGCGCAGCGACCTTCCGCCAGGAGTTCGAGGTCGGCGGCATCGGCATGGACGACATGGAAGAAGGTGCTGCCCGGCTGCAGAAGCCCCAGACTTTGGCAGTAGGGAATGGGGCGCATGCCGAACTCTTTCAGACAGGTCGCCGTCTCATTCTCGGTTTCGGCTAAGTGCATGCCGAAGAGTGCTCCGTTTTCCTCCGCCAGAGCGTAGCACTCCTTGAGCAGCTCCGGGTTGGTCGTGTAGGGGGCGTGCGGCACAACGGCCTGACGTATGCGCGGGTGATTGCGCCATGCATCGGCCTGTGCCCGCACCAGTTCGAAGTAAGCCTCCTTATCCTTGCAGGAGAGGGAGGGGAAGTACTGAGTCACGCTTTCACCCAGTACGGCGCGCATCCCCATGTCATCGGCGGCTTTGAACACCGAGTCCTCCAGCATGTACATGTCGTAAAATGCCGTCGTGCCGCTGCGAATCATCTCCGCCAGACTGAATCGGGAGCCCAGCTCCACCAGTTCGGGGGTGAGGGTGGCCTCGCGCGGGAAAATGTCCTGAGTGAGCCAGTCCATGAGGGCCTTGTCGTCGGAGTAGCCGCGCAGCAGGCTCATGGGAATGTGGGTGTGTGCATTGATCAGTCCGGGCATGATGGCGGCATTGCCCAAGTCCACCCGGCGAGCCTCGGGGTAGAGAATCTCCAGAATATCGGTGTGGCCTACGCAGAGAATGCGGTTGCCGCTCACGGCGATAGCCCCGTTTTCGATGACATCGCGGGCATCATTTTGTGTGATGACGTAGGCGGCTGTGTAGAGAGAATCGCAAACCTTGTTCATAGCATCGGGGGGGGTGTGTAAAATCAGAACCAGAAGAAGGAGCACACCAGAATGGCTGTACCATAGAGTAGCCCGAAAAGATTGCTGACCCGGTAGAGAAGGGGAGAGGCCGTGTAACGAACTGCCCAATCGCGCAGCAGGTAGGGCTTGCCGACCCAGAACATGGCAACCGTCAGGACGGGGTACCACCATATCGGGATGAGCAGGCGCGTCATCGGCTCTTGCAGAAATGCCGCCGTGAGCGGTACAATGGCCAGCAGCAGCAGGAACAGCCCCAACGCGCGCGGGAAAATGAGCGATTTCTTTTGACCGTAGAGGATGAACCAGATAATCGGGCAGAGAATGAGCAAGATGCTGCGGAAGGAGTTGAAGTCAAACAGATTCATGCGCAGCGGGTTCCAGCTCACATCGAGCAGTAGGAGGAATATCCACAGAAAATCCACAGTCAGCAGGACCCGCCCGGCTTTGTCATTTTCGGCCGCTCTGTTCAGAGCTGTCTTCGTCGCCTCGGGGCGCAGAAGGGCGTAGCCGTGAAGGAGAATGAGCACCAGCCCCATGACCAACCCGGCCACACCGAGCGGGAGTTTTTCGTATGCGTGGAGGTATTGTTCGTACATGTCTGCGCGTTATAGTAGCGACTTCGTGCGCGCATGGCAAGCTCAAACGTAGTCATGAGAAGGACAAATGAGCTTTGACTGCTGCTGCCGGATTACATTTCACCGGCGTGGCGCTGTAAGTACTCTTCGATGCCGGTCGTGGGGTAGAGCAGGCGGTTGTTGCGGAAGGTACGCAGGTCGCGCAGAGCGCGTTTTGTTGTGCCGAAAATGGTTTCGGTGCTCAGCCGCTCGGCTTCGGGGAGTTCCAGTTTATTTTGCAGCACGAAGAGTAAGGTGCGCAGCGCCGGAACGTGATTGCGAGGGTCGTTGAAGAGCTCGCGCCCCAGCTCGTAGGCTTCGCGTTCACGGCCGCGTATGCGGCATAGGTTGTAAAATCGCATGCGCTTGTATATCTGCGGAGCTCCCAGACGGATGGCCTCGGCATACGCAGCCTCGGCCTTGCCGAATTGCGGATTGCGGAAGAGGTCGCTGTACAGGTCGCCCAAGCGGGCATGCAGAAGAATGCTCTGCGGATTGTTGGCTATGCCTTCCAGCAGGTATTGCTCACCGCGGGCAATGTATTGTCGAGCCAGCGTCAGGCGTTCCTTCTCGCTGTAATGGTCATTGTTCAGGTAGTCGCCGGCGGCATTCGTCGCCATGTCGCGCGAGGCTGCCGCCCAGTAATTCACGCGGCGGGGCGATAAGGTGGTAACAGTGCTCCATCGGGCATCGGCTCTCGGCCAATCACGCTTGAGCCAGGCATTGGTGGCATCGAGCGAAGTGATTTCGGCGGCAAGAGAGCGCAGCCCTCCCAGTGTGAAGAAGGCGAGTTGTTGGGAGAAAGCATCGCGCTTACTGATGTTCGGGGGCGGTAATTGCAGCCCCTGTCGGTGCTGTGCTTCGGAAGTCGTACGACTGAGCGGCAGGATGAGCAGACCTCCTGCCAGCAACATGAGCACAGCGACCCCTTGTCGGGTGGCTGTGCATATCCCTGCCGGAAGTCCTCGTGCCATAGAGCGGAAAGCAGTGTTATTTTTGTGAATAGCGCTCCTGCAAGCGCGCCTGAATGTCATGGCACAGTCTCTCCCACTCGGGAACCTGCGCCCCGACTTCGCGGGCGCGAGCCAGCGGGGTACCCCAGATGGCCTCGTACTCCACCGGGCGATGACGATTGTAATCAACAGCGCTGCTGGGAATGAAATCTCCCATTCGGGAGGTCTGCTCCATTTGGCGGGTGATGATTTCAGCGGGCAGCGGGTAGCCGCGCAATTCTGCCGTGCGGCACACCTCATTCATAATCCTGCGAGCTCGCTCACCCTCACCGGGCATGAGGAAAAGTTGGCGGATGCTGATGCCGCCGTGCGCCAGACAAAGCCCGTTAAAGGGGATATTCCACGAGAGCTTGGTCCATAATATTTGCTCGGCGTGCAGAGCTGTGCGGGTTTCTACCGGCGTACCGCGGAAGAGCTCTGAGAGTTCCTGTGCCTGCGCTGCTCCCTCCGGTGTGGGCTGTAAGGGGGCAAACTGAATGGCGCCTCCCTCCAGATGGCGGATGGTGCCCGGCTCATCCATCATCGCACAGACAAAGCACAGCCCGATGAACACTCTCTGCGCCGGTACCACACGGGCGATGGCCTCGGCATTGCCCATGCCGTTCTGGAAAGTCAGCACCCTCGTGCGCTCGCCGAGCAGAGGGGGCAGGGCCGCGGACAGCAGCTCATTGCAGGTCGTTTTCCAACTCACGATGATGAGGTCGACCGGTCCGCAGTCCTCCGGTCGGCGGGCAATGCTCGGTTGCGGTAGGTAAATATCACCATACACGCTGTTTACCCGCAGCCCTTGCGCCTTTACCGGTTCGTAGGCCGAGCGTAGGATGAACGTGACATCGTGTCCGGCCTCCGCCAGACGCGCTCCGTAGTAACAACCCAGGGCTCCTGCTCCCAGAATGGCTATCTTCATGCCCGCGATTGTACCACTTACCCCCTTTTTTTGCAATAAAATTCACATTTTATGCCCGGCACACACACTTTTGCCTTGCCATAGCGTGCAGAAAGCGTTATTAACTAATGCGTCTCATATAAATACCGGGCATCCTTTGCCCTACAAAACATATACCAGAACCATGGGTCAACAGCACCGTAAGGAAACGAAGCGCCGCCGTCGCAGCGCCTACATCAAGCGTCAGAAGGAAATCGCCAAGAACAGCAAGAACAGCACCCCCGTGCAGCTTGCTACCAAGGTCGTTAAGGCTGAGGATGCCGCTCAGGCCTGATGCACGTCTTGATTATCTCTCGACAGAGAATATCTTATCCTGAAAATTCGGAGCTTCTTATCGGGCTCCGGATTTTCTTTTTCTTTAGCCCTATCAAAAAAATAATTTTATCAAAATAATTGTTGAAAAGTATTGACAAAAATCCCAAAACAGGCTACAACTGCCGCACCGAGCGCAGCGGTGTTCGGTAACAACCAGACACTTTTTTAAGATGAAAGTTTTTTCAGCTCAATACATTCTGCCTGTTGTTAGCGTGATACTGGGATTGAGTTCCTGCTCCCAGATATCGCCGAATTTGCGTGCCCGCATTAATAAAGCCGAGGATGTTCTGGAGGCAACCCCGCCGCCGGCGCCTTTGCCTTATGCCGAAGATACCTTTGAATATTTTGTCTGCAACCATGGGTACCCGGAGACCATGGCTATTTATCGTAACAAGGAATTGCTCAACAAAGCCAACCGCCGTAGCACCGTGCATATTTGCCTGCCGCAGCAGCGTGGGCGTTTGTATGTGGACGGAAAAGTGGCGGCAGACTGGCCTGTTTCCACAGGAGTGGCAGGGCGTGAAACGCCTACCGGAGCCTACAAAGTTATCGAGAAAAAGAAGGATTACGCCTCTAACCTGTACGGCAACATTAAGGATGTCAACGGCAAAGTTGTGAAATACAATGCCGATATAACCAAAGACGAGGTGCCCGAAGGTGGCGAGTTTGTCGGTTCTCCGATGCCGAACTGGCAGCGACTCACTTGGGATGGCTTGGGCATGCACACCGGTAAGGTGAAAGCCGGTAAGCGCCTTTCCCATGGCTGCATTCGTACCCCCAACGAAATGGCTCGCGATCTTTTCGGCATCACCGGAATGGGGACTCGCGTCTACGTGCAGGATGAGTTGG
>JAUNRC010000070.1 GCA_030535875.1 Akkermansia sp.
TGTAGTAGCGGGTGGTGTTGCCGCTGGTGGTGGATTGTCCGGCGTAGGAGCCGCTCTTGTCGTAATAGCGTACATTGTTGCCGCTGCGCTCGGCTTTGCCGATGTAGGAGCCGCTGCGGTCGTAGTAGCGCGTGGTATTGCCGCTGGTTTCGGAACGGGCTACATTGCTGCCGCTCGGACCGTAGAAGGTGTCGGCCGTGGCGCTGAGAGCGAGCATGATGAGGGGTAGGGTGTATTTCATAGCGGAATGAATTGTTGATTTCTTTTTTCTTATACATCAAAATGCCTTGCGCTACAAGCGAAAAATCTTGATATGGTAAGGTTGGTTTGTTATACTGAGCGGTGACTGCTACGAATGATGAAATGGTCCGATGTCAGTATAGGCGCTCGCGAGCGTGAGCGATTGGAGCAGACCCTCGGGGCGGATGAAGAGCTGCGATTGTTGCTGCGGCCTCGGCCGGAGCCCGACCCGAACGACGGTGTAACCGAGCGTCGTTTGGAGCGGGTAATCAGTTGGATTTTTTTGTTGATGTGTCTGGGTATAACTGTGAAAATGGCGCAGGTGAACCCACTTTCCTGTATTTTGATGTTGCCGGCCTGGGCTGCGGGGGCGCTGGGGCTGTGTCTGCCCCGCCTGCGCCGTCGGCGCAGGTTGAATACCCTGTATGTCATCACGGACCGGCGGGTACTGATGTGGGAGCCGAACCGCTGCATGATAACTCGCTTCCGTTCCTATCCCTTGCGGGGAGGAATGGTTCAGGAGGTAGGCTGCAAGCCGGGCGGTTACGGCAATTTGGTGTTTGCCTATGCTTGGGACGAGATGAACGGCGCGCGTGAGGAAAGGGTGGCGCGGCAGCTCGGTTTTATCGACATCCCGCAGGTCAAGTATGTGCAGGCGGTGCTGGAGAAGGCCATCGCGGAATATGAACAGAAATATCATGTGTCAGATCGATGAACTCAATAGTGGAACAGTGGGGCCTGTGCCCTCGGGATACAAGGCGCGCCGCCGCTGCTTTGCAGGCGGATGAAGAGGTGGTGCTGGTGGCGAAGCCTCGGGCCTCGGCGGACCCTGTGATGATATTTCTGTGCGTGGGCAGCGCTTTGGTGGTGATGTGCTGGCTGCTTTTTTATGCCGGTGATAAGGCGGACGATTGGCGGGTGAGCCTGCCCTTGTGGGTATATGCCGTGGTGATGTTGATTTCTCCTTGGTGGCAGCGTCGGCGTATGCGGCACACGCTCTATCTGTTGACGAATCGTCGGGCTTTGGTGCTGGAGCCCGGTTTGGTGTGGGGTGAGCGTACGTCGTCTTTCTCCCTGCACCCCGATTCCGTGCTGAAGGTGGAGCGTTATGAGGGAGGTTACGGTGATATTGTGCTGGGCTATGACATGCGTTGGTCATTCGGGCATGTGTTCTTCCGTTCGAGGAGCGGCGGGCTTGTCGGGGAGTTGTTTCGTCGCCGCAGAGTGAGTGTAGGCTTTTTGAATGTTCCGCAGGTGGATGAGGTTTACGCTCTTTTTGCGGCACAGGCAGCGGCTGCTGTGCCGGAGGGATTGCCGGCCGTACCTGCTGCGGCTCCTGCTCCCGTACCTGCCCCGGCAGAGCGCAGGCCGATAGAGTTCGGCGAGTGGGGGGCGAACAGCATCGACACCACCACCCCGCAGGCTCTCATCGGCTTCGGTGCGGTGTTGAGTATTTTTTCTCTTATTGCCCTTGCTGTGGGGATTTTCCTGTTGCTGTCGGACAGGAAGTTCGATGCCGCTTGTGAGAAAACGCAGGGGGTCGTGGTGAATGTGCGCCACGAAACGGAGGTGAGCCACTCACGCAGCCGTTCGCGGGGTGCGGGTATATCCATACAGATGAATGAAAGTTCCACCGGCAGCAGGACCACTACCTATTATCCGACGCTGAGCTTTACGGATGTCGCGGGGAATACCCATTATTACGAATCTCGCGACGGCAGCAGCAAGCCCGGTTATTATGTTATCGGTCAGCAGTTGCCCTTGCGCTACCTGCCGGACGAGCCCACTCAGGTACGCATGGGTGAGAAATCCGACTTCGGGATGTTGTTCACGATTATCAGCGGTCTTGCGTTGATGGTGTGTGGCGGTTTGTTGTTCGGCGGCCTGGCGATGCGAAAGAAATGAACTCCGCGAGTACAGATTGTGATGAGGAGGATATCGCGTTGGCGCGCGCTGTTCTGCAACAGGATGAAGAGGCCGTGCTGGTGGTTAAGCCCAAGCAACAGCTCGCTGCCGGCAGACATACCTTGCAGGTGCTTATGGGTGCCTTGCTGCTGGCGCTGCTGTGTGGGGCTACCTTGTGTTGCAGCTCATTTCGTTGGGCGGCGGTGCTGATAGCTCTTCCGCTCTGGTGGAAGGGGCTGTGGTTGCTCGGTGCGCGCCGGAGGGCGCGTCGGTGCTTTTCCTGCATGCTGTACCTGCTGACCAATCGCCGCGCTTTGGTGCTGGAGCCCAAGGGGCTCGGCTACCGTTGTGTGGCTTGGCCCTTGTATGAGGGGCTGGTCAGTGAGGTGATGATTGAGGAGGACGGCTCGGGCAGCATCCTTTTCGATGACTACATGCTTCGGGATTGTTGTGCTCGTAGTCGCTCTCTGCCGCGCGGGTTCATGCAGGTGCCTCAGGTCGAACGCGTGCGGCGGTTGATAGCCGAACAGGTGGACAATCTGCCCGTTGAGACCGAGCCGCAGCTTTTCTCTCCTCGCGGTTCGGTGACGATGCGGGATGCTGACGGGATTTTTCTTGCAGATGAGTCGCACCCGGAAAAGGAGTATAGCTTGGCGGGGGGGATGTTGTTCGGTTCGCTTTTTGCGCTGGGTGCGTTGTTCATGGCGAGTGTCGGAGGCTCCGCGCTGCTCAGGGATATGCGCTTGGATGCCGAGGGTGAGATAACCACCGGGCGTGTCGTGAGGATGGATGTCAGCAAGTCACAGCGCGGTCGTGATTCTCACTACGCTGTCATTCATTTTATTGACAGGACGGGAGGGCTCCGCGAGTACCGTTCGTCGTTTAATTGTGACCCGAAGGAGTACCCCGTAGGCACCGAGACGGAGCTGTGTTATCTGGCGACAGACCCCACTCAGGTGCGGATGCAGGATGAGCGAGGTAAGGGCTTGTGGATTCTGTTGCCCGCAGCTTTGTTTTTCTGGATTGGGGTGGCTATGGTGAAGTACGGAATCCGCGTGTGGATGAACAGGAGAAAATATCATGAATGTTGATGAATGGGGGCTGAGCCCGCGACAGAATGAGCGCCTGCGTGCCGTGCTCGAGGATGATGAGCGGGTGGTGATGGTGGCTAAACCTCGGAAGAAAATGAATGTGGCGGATGCTTTTTTTCAGTCTGTGCCGGGCTGGGCTCTTCTGGTTTTCATGGGTGGGATTGCTTATCAGTTCGGGGAGCAATGGTGGGTAGTGGCGCTGCTGTTTTCGCCTTTTTGGATGGTGGCGCTTGTGATGATAAGCGGGCCGCTGCGGTATCGCTTCCGTATGGTGCACACGCTTTATGTCCTTACGAACAGGCGGGCGCTGGTATGGGAGCAGTTGAGCTTGTGGCGTAATCGTTTTGTGAACTGGCCTCTGTTCCCGGGGCTGGTGAAAAAGTTCACGAAGGATGACCGTAACCTTGGGAGTATGATTTTTGATTACGAGTGGCGATGGGCTTTCGACCGCAAGCTGCGGCGAGTACCCATGCCGGTCGGGTTTCTTCGCGTGCCGCAACCTGAACAGGTGAAGAATATTATCGAGGAACAGGTGGCTGCCGTTCCTCAGGATGAGGCCCCCTTTGCTTACCGCCCTTCCGTGTTGCGCTCTCCGGCTCCCCGCTTGGATGCGTGGGGCTCTCCCTGTTCGCAACAGCCCGGCAAGTCTCGTGATGACAGCGGTTTTCTGTTCGCCTTTGCCACGGTGTGGTTGTTGATTGCTTCTTGTCTTGTTGTGGTGGGCTTGTGTATGCAGCATACCGAGAGACGACTGGCTGCCGAAGGTAAGCAGACCCTTGCCACGGTTCTGGAGATGCGCGAGAGTAGCAGCTCGGGGCGTAACAGCTCGGTTTCTTATTTCCCGACCTTAAACTTTGCGGATGACTCGGGGCAGGTGCATACGGTGGAGTATGGTATCGGTACCGATAATTATCCCGTCGGTCATCAGTTGACCATTGTCTACTTGCCCGGAGATGTCGATACTTTGCGAATTGTGAAGGACGGGATGAGTCCCGGCACCCAATTTTTGCTGGGCGGCGGGCTGTTTGTGATGGTTGGCTGCGGCTTGTTGGCGATTGCTTTTCGGCTTAGGAAAAAGTAGCTGATAAAGGACTATGTGAAAAAAGCGCGGGCCGTAGCCACAGCTAAGTTCAATCACCCTGTGGCGTAAGATGTGGAACTTTATACAAATTCCCGCGAATCGGGAATCGTATTCCCGATTCGCGGGAATTTGTGCTTGACTCTTGTGAGATGTTGTGACAGTATGAGGCTATGGCAAGGGCGAGTTTAAATGATTTTCGTGAGCGCAGCATGTCTTCTAAAGTGGAGGAGCTGAGTCGGGTGTTTTCCTGTGTGCTGGTGACGGGCGCTCGTCAGGTGGGGAAGTCTACGATGTTGCAGCACATCATGCCGCCGGACATGCGTTATGTGACATTGGATGATTATGCCATGTCGGATTACGCGAAGAATGACCCGATGGGATTTCTTGAGGAAATGGGTGAGCCGCTTTGCATAGATGAGATTCAGTATGCTCCTGAGTTGTTGCGTGCCATAAAGATGAGGGTGGATGCCGCAGGGCAGCGTCCCGGTATGTATTGGTTGACGGGTTCGCAGCGTTTTCATATGATGAAAGGGGTCAGTGAGAGTTTGGCCGGGCGAATAGCCATAGTGGATTTGCACAGTCTGTCTCAGCGCGAAGTCTGCGGAGGGGAGTTATGCCGAGAGCCTTTTGAGCCGGAGAGAGCAAGGGAGATGGTGCAGAAGAAAAATTTGTGCAGTTCGGAAGAACTTTATGAGCGCATTTGGTTGGGGGGATATCCCATGCCGGTTGTGCGTCACGGAATGGATGTGGGGGATTATTTTCGTTCGTATGTGCAAACTTATGTGGAGCGCGATGTGCATGCTCTGACTCAGGTGGGAAATCATGCTGCTTTCGTGCGCCTGATGCGCTCGGCTGCCATGCGTACCGGTCAGCAGTTGGTTTATAGTGATTTGGCGAGAGATGCCGAAGTAAGCCCCAAGACTGCTGCCGCTTGGTTGAGTATTTTGCAGGCCTCGGGGATTGTAGCTCTTTTGGAGCCTTATTATGTGAATACGACCAAGCGCCTGAGTAAGACCCCCAAGCTCTATTTCCTCGATACCGGCTTGTGCTGTTGGCTGGCCGGCTGGGATTCGCCTGAGCAGTTGCAGAACGGAATGTTTGCCGGAGCTATCTTGAAGACTTGGGTATACGGGCAGCTTGTGCGCAGTTTTGCCAATGCCGGTAAACGGCCTGATTTGTATTATTATCGCGATAGGGAGGGGGCGGAAGTGGATTTTGTTCTGCTCAAAAACGGTTGCCTGTACCCGATGGAGGTTAAGCGCAGCAGCAGCCCTTCGATGTCGGATTTGAAATGGACTCTTCGTATTCCGCTCGGTGATGCTTTTCAGTTGAAACCGGGGATTGTGTTCTGTACCGCGCAGCAGCCGGTGCCGATGTCCTTCGGGTCCTTTGGGTTCCCCATTCAGGCTTTGTGATAGCACTCCCGCGAATCGGGAATCGCATTCCCGATTCGCGGGAATGAGTGGAGAAAGTGGGGGACGGATTAAAACTCGTCTTCATCGTCCTCAAGAGCGCGGGGATGGGCCTCGAGGTAGACTTGTTGCATGCGGGTCTTGGTGACGTGGGTGTAGATTTGAGTGGTGGAGAGGGAGGCGTGGCCGAGCAGCTCCTGAACGGCGCGCAGGTCGGCGCCGGCATCGAGCATGTGGGTGGCGAAGGTGTGGCGCAGTTTGTGCGGGGAGATGTGGAAGGGGAGGTCGGAGCAGCGCAGGTACTTGTCGAGCATGAGCTGTACGCTGCGGCCGGTCATGCGGCGGCGCAGCCGGCTGATGAAGAGCGGGCCGTGTGGGTCGAGTCCCGCTCGCAGTCGGTAGTTGCGGATGGCCTCGCGGGCGTAGTCTCCTACCGGTACCAGACGTTCTTTGCGACCTTTGCCCAGCACGCGCACACAGTCTTCGCCGGCTTGCAGGATGTCGGCATTCAGGTTCACGAGCTCGCTGAGTCGTATGCCGCAGGAGTAGAAGAGTTCCAGAATGGCGGCATCGCGGTATGGCAGCCAGTCGGGACTTTTCTTGTCAACCGGGGTGCGCAGGGGGAGGGAGAGCAGGTCTTCCATCTGGCGCAGACTCAGGTGTACGGGCAGGCTGTGGCGGGCTTTCGGCAGGGTGACTTCTGCCAGAGGATTGTTGCGGAGCCCTTCGCGCCGCATGAGGTAGGTGTAGAGGGAGCGCAGCGCGGCAAAGCGCAGGCGGATGGAGGCGGGTTTAAGCTCCTGCTGCATGGCTTCGTACAGCCATCCTCGAAAGTTCTCGCTGTTGCAATCCGTCCAATTGGTAAAGCGCGGCCCCATCCATTCGCGGAACTGCTGCAAGGTGCGGCGGTAGGCGGCTATGGTATGCACAGAGGCGTTTTTCTCGACCTCCATGTATGTGAGAAAAGCGTTTATCATTTACAATTTACGGATTTACAATTTACAATTTATTGGGCTAGGCACCTTCGGTGCGGTAGTGAGCAAAGCCTGTGCCGCTGTTTGTGCTCCTCGGCTTTATCATTTACAATTTACGGATTTACAATTTACAATTTATTGAGTTCGGCACCTTCGGTGCGGTAGTGAGCAAAGCCTGTGCCGCTGTTTGTGCTCCTCGGCTTTAGGCCGAGGAAGATTGGCGATTTACAATTTACAATTTTTTTTGGCGGCGGTGGTGAGGTTGTGGCGTTTGGTTTTGATGGAGGCGGTGAGGATGGCGGTGAGTTGTCGGGCTTCGTTTGTGAGGTCGGTGAGGAGTTCCGGGCGTACGAGGGCAGTATCGGTGAGGAGTTCAAGCCAATAGAGGGTTTCGTCGGCTTCTTCTTCACAGATTTTGAGTTTGTTGAGAAAATCGTTGTTGCTTTTGGCTATGCAGGCCGCTCGATAATTGGCTCCGACGGAGGTTCCTGAGCGCAATAGCTGGTCTGCAAGAATTTTGGCGCACCCGCCTTTTTCAATGAGTTTTTCGGAGAGATGAATAATTCGGAGCGCAAATTGATGGGTGCGATGTTTGAGCTCTTCTTTGTTCATAAACGATTATGGGATTTAGCATTTACAATTTACGGATTTACAATTTACAATT
>JAUNRC010000024.1:0-7728 GCA_030535875.1 Akkermansia sp.
GGTGCCGCCATTGTGAATGAGTTTGAACTTGCGGTGCTCGCCCAGCAGGGTCACACACTGTGCGGGGGTGAAGCGCACCATATCATTGCCGGGCTGAGCCAGCGCATGCAGCCACGCCTCATCCGGGGAGAGCTTGCGGGGGCGCAGACGTGCCGGCACGCGCTCTGCCAGTGCCAGTGCTTCTGCGGCGGCATCCGGCTTCATGTTTGCGAGCAGTTCCCAGCCGTCCCGCGCATTGAAGGAGAACTCCGGCTGGGTGAAGCCGCATTCCTCCCAGCCCTGCAAATCATGGTCGGTGCGTTTGTTGATACCGCCCACCACCTGCACCAGCAAGTCTGCCAGTTCCCCCAGAGACATGGAGAAGGTAGCCAGCCCGGCAACCTGCGCCGGGGCAAGTGTTACGTTGTGTGCCCCTTTGCCGGTGTTCACTGCTTTGACGATGGCGGCATCATGCTTTTCAGTAATGCCATAGAGGCGCTCCGGCTCCGTGCGATTTTTGCCGGTCTGGGTGAGCACTCCGTCCATGCGGTTGTGCAGCAGGTTGTGCCAGCTCTCCAGTTCGGCTTTGAAGCGGGGATTACCCACAGCGCGCCCCTCAAAAGCGCCCACTTGGCGGGTGCCGGTCATGCCGCTTTTTTTCACGGTAATCTTGCCGTCGGAGAGCATGGCGAGCGCATCCGCCACCGGTTGGGATATGTTGGCCGTGCCGTGCTCGCACACAAACACCGTGCCGCGCACACTGTAGCCCACATTGAGCAAGAGGTCACAAATGAGGTAGAGCATTTCGTCCTCTGTGAGTTGCAGGCGGTGGCCATCTTCTCCACGCATGCGCAGCTTGGTAAACCAGCTGATTCGCTTGCCGGTGTAGCGGTCAAGGCAGCCGAGTTGGAGCGGGCGGTCAATCTGCATTTTGCCGTTTCCGTCATAGCCGCGTACTTTACAATCCAGCCACACGTCATCGAATGAGTAGACCGCCCCCGGCCACAGGCCCACGCGGGTGCTGTGCGCCTGTGCCAGGTAGTTGAAGCCTACGCGTGTACCTTTGTGCATGATGGTGAGGGCGGCGCGGTCAGGCATGAGGCGGTAGAGGTTTTCCATGCTCCACCCTGCGGGGCGGGGTTCGCGACCGGTGGGGTTCATCCCCTCATAGCCGGGGATGGGTAGCGCGTTGTCCCACTCTGCAAACAGTTCATGGATGGCGGTCGTCAGAGAGCGAGGATGACGGCTTGCGAGCAGGGCAAGGTGCGCGCGGAAGCAGGGCTGAGCCGTGCGCACCTGCTGACGATTGGCGGCCACGGTTCGGCCATCGAACACCGCCTGCCAGCAGCGCGGGGCGGTCACGCGCTGCCCGCGTTTATTCTTTTTACCCTGCTGCCAATAGTAGTAGAGCCGCTCCATGGTCTTGGCGCTCACCGGGCGGGAGGCAGAGCCGCGCAGCCCTGCCAGGCGGCGTGTGAGCTCTGCTGCCATATCGGAAAAGTGCCGGGTGGGGTACATCTCCCGCTCCAGCTCTTTGCAAGCGGCCACGATGTAGCGCACGCGGGCGGCGTCATACAGCGGCAAATCTTCCAGGCGCAGGTCTTCGTACATGGGATATAAAGCTTAGGAATTGGGCAAAGCAGCCACGGCAGCCGTGGGCAGCATGGGGCGGGTTTTGGTGGTACGCAAGCGTGCAGCCAGTTCCTCCAGTCGAGAGGCTACGGTCTCGCGCTCCTGAGCGGTGACGCGTGCGGCCATTTCGCTCACATAGCCGGTAAAAGAATCAATAAAGCCACCGCTTTTGATGAGGAAACTAGAGCGCAGGGCTTCCAAATCAACGGCGGCAGCGGCGTTTTCGGCCTCTGCCTTGTCCAGCTCTGCGCCCTTTTTCACACGCGGGGCATCGGGTGCCAGGGCCAGGTACATTTCACGCAGGGAGCCTTCCGTCACCCAGGGGCTCCACAGCAGTTCTGTTGCTTCCTGCGGGTCATCATAGGCACCGGCTACCATAGCGGCGGTGTGTTCGGAGAGGGCTTGCACCACCTGCGCGGGGGTGAGGCCGCCTTCCATCTGCATGCGCTGCGCCACCGCCTCCAGCACTTTGATATAGTTGCGGGCGGTCTGGTAGGTGAAGGGCAGGCAGGCGCCGCCGGTGAGCTGCATGGCGTACTGCTGAGCGTGTGCTCCACCACGGTAATTCTTGTAGAGGGCGAGCACGGCAAATTTGCCGGCAGCCTGCTGGTGCATGGAGCGCAGCACACAGGCAAGATTGAGCGTGGCCAGCAAGTGGGTGCGGGCAGCATTGCGAGCGGTGGTTACGGCGTTGTCCATCACACCTTTGAGAGTGCCGCAGAGCAGCACGCTTTCGCGCAAGTTGCGGTCGGCAAGCTCTGACGATGGTAGCGCTATGGCTGAAGCGGTGGCGAAGGTGGGCTCGGCGTAAGAGGTAGCCAGCCCGCCTGCGGTTTCGTTTGTGATTGCGTTTGTCATTGTTCGATTGTGGGCTCTTCGATGTTGTAGTAATGAGCAATGAGGCGGCAGAGCTCCGCATCCGCGCCGATGCTCAGGGAAAGGGCAGACAGCCCCCGGCGGAGTAGCCGCCGGGCTGCGGCAGGGTGCAGACCCAGCACCACCGCCACGCTGGCCAGAGACAGCTCCGCCGTGGGCGGGAACTCACGCCCGAGCCGGCTTTCCGGGCAGCAGCGCAGCGCCTGGATGATGGCCAGCTCTTCGGTGGTGAAAGTGTCACTTGTGGTGTACATGGCGGGCGGTTATGGGGCAGAATCACAGGTCATCTGTGCAGCAGGTGGATTGCACATCTGTAGGCGGCAGGGTGTTTTCCGGCTCTTCCCAAGTGGGGCATTCCGGGCTGAATCCGCTATGCGGATATATCGGGTCGTCCCAGTGCTCTGCCACATGGCAGATGACAAAGGGCAGCGCCATCATGAAGACGGCAAAGGCGAGCAGATAGAAGAGCACGCGCAGCAGGTCAAGAAGGTCATCAAACATGGCAGCGGTATGGGGTTAGTGGGTTACTTTGAGCTTAATGCCGGCGAACATGAAGACGCCCACCACCGTGTCTGATACGGCTTCATTTTCCATGGTGAGGGCGCCGGCGTTCATGGATTTTGCCACCTGCATCCAGGAGAAGAGCAGGAACTCCACCAGAGCAGAGTCGGTGGGGCATGCTATCCGGGCATATTCCAGGAAAGCAAGGCCGGCAAGCCCCTTTTCGGAGAGGGTGTTGTCGGCCGCTTTTTTCTTCAAGCGGGTGAGAAATTTGGTATAGCTGATGCGGATGGCAGCCTGCTTTGCCGCCCCCAGGATGGTGGCAGCAGCGCGGGCTTTTTCCTTCAGCTCATCGGGGTGCTGTTTGATTGCGTGGTACATAGGAAGTGATGGGGTGTTTAGAATAAATCGGCATAGGGAAAAAGCTCAGTAACCTTTTCGGGCTGGGCAGCGTATTTTTCCGGCAGGAAGAAAGGGGAGGCGGGCTTGCCTTTATCACGGAATTTGTGCTGAATAAAAAGAGGGTGATTGAAGATGCCGTAGGCTTTAAGGCTGGAGAAGTTTCCCAGCATGGAGATGGCACAATCTGAGAAGCCTTTGGCAATAAGAGCCTGCGCAAAGGGAATGAAAGCGGGGGCGAATACCAGCAGGGCATGGCTGCCTTTATTCTCTGCCTTGTCCGGTACAAGTGGGGTGTAGACAGGCTGGCAGTCCGCCAGCTTCAGGGTGGTGGTGCCCCGGTAACGGCTAGCACCATTGGCATCACCCAGGCAGAGGATTCCGCAGTCTGTGGGTATGGGGTGTTCAGCAATGAGAGCCGCGAAGCGGGCGGGAGCGTTCAGGCAAGGAAAAGCGTCATCCTCATAAATCACCAGATAAGGCAGTCCGGCAGCGTGGGCACTCAGCAAGCAGGTGAGAAATGCAAGCGTGCCGCCGCAGTAGGCATTACAGATGCCGGGGGTGGTAGGTTTAGCCACGCAAATGCCCTGGGTTACAGGGGGCATCATGAGGCCACGGGCGGCAAAGGCTTTACGCATGAACTGCACGCGCCAAGGGTTGATAGAGATGACGGTAGCGATTTTGTCTAAATGTAAAGGTGTATTCATGACGGTGGTTTATCTGTTTGCAGCTTTGCCGGAATGCCAGGCGGCAGAGATGTCACGCACCAGCTCTGTGGCACAGATGCGGAAGAGCAGCGCCCAGCAGAGCAAAAGAAGAATCAGGCAGCCGCAACCGCCGCCGCTCCGGCTTTCGTTGTGTGTGTTTTGGCTCATTAGGTTGGAGTTTAGTGGGTGATGCGCTCGCGGGGTGTCCATGCACGCAACGGCAAGGCTTGCAATTTGCTTACCAGTTTTCTACTTTCTCGCTTACCACTCAGCACGAGGAATACATGCACAGTGGAAACACCACAGCGACGGGCGGCGGCAGCGCACGTCCAGCCTTTATCTTTCAGCCATTGCACGGAAAGGATTTGCTCTTGATTTGTGTCCATATTTTTGGTATTCTGTTTTCGTTACTGGTAATAATTACCAGCGAACAAGAAAAGAATTACCACAGTATTACCAGTAATGCAAGCACAAAATTACCAATTAGCAAAAATTTCTTCCAATTTGCGCCATTTAGTGCGTCGCGATGGGAGAACTCAGCGACAAATAGCTGAGGCTGCGGGGGTAAACCCGGTTTATGTCAATCGATGGATTAAAGGACAGCGAATGCCATCGGACGAAAATTTACAAAAAATGGCGGAAATTTTAGGGGTAACAATTACCGATATAACCGAAGGAATTACCGAGACGCGAGAGATACCAAAAGATAAGCGCGAGCTTGAGGTGGAGCTTTTCGAGTGGCGAGAGAGAGCGCTTGTGGCTGAGGCAAAGCTTGCTCATTTGCAAAGTGCCTGCGCTGCTTTAGGTCAACATGTTTCAGCTTTGGGGCTTACGGTGAAAAATTTTTCTGATATTATTTCAGAATAAAATTACGGGTAAAGAAACTAAAACCGCTTTTAACAACGTAACGCGTAAAGAAAGTAAACACTGTTCACCCCGCCCAGGAAAACACTTTCAACATTATTCCACACGCTCACACTAATCATGAAGTTTGACGCAAAAATAGCAGTTGATAATATAGCTCGCTACATAGGGAAAAGCGGGCTGGATAAAAAGGAGATAGCCGAACGGGCTCACATAGCGGCGGCAACACTAAGCAACTGGCTGGCAGGGAGGTCTAAGCCCAGTCTTGGCGGCTTGTATGCAGTAGCGCAAGGTTTAGGCTGCACGGTAGAAGAGTTGCTGGTGCCACCGGGAGAGCATACGCTTGAGCAAATAGACGGGCTGAATATAGAGCAGTGGCGAGCACGCGCAATAGTTGCAGAACAAAATGCAGAAGAATTAGCCCAGCAAATGATGGAATTAAGAAAGAAAATAAATGATTTATGAGCATTTCTGCCGCCGATTTTCTGTTAAGTAAAGAACTTGCCATCGTAGATACATGGGATGATTGGTGGCGAGTGAGTCCACAAGACCGAGAGAAGTATTTTTTCATGGCTGGAGTGAGCGATGTATACATACTTGATGAGTATCGAAAAGCGGCGGCAAGTATATGTACTGCTGAGAGAACAGAAAATGAAGCACGGCGATATTTAAGAGATAAATTACGAGCCATCAGTTACCAAGCAGAAGAGGGGAAAGCAAATACGATGGAGGATTTATTTTCCAGAGAACGCATGAGTTTTGAGCTAGGGCTTTGGCGCAGCCTAGCATGGGGGTGGTATCATTGGCAAGAAGGGATGCGAAAAGTTAATCTTGCCATGTCGCCAGCCTATAAGCTGAAAGCGTGGCAAAAAGAGTTATCACCGGAATGGCAAGCAAGGTGGAAAGAATCTGCACAAGCGGTGGAGTGGCAAGGTGTGGTAAAGAATGAGAATGTTTTTGTCGCGCTTAAGACAAGTCCCATATGGACGTGCTTATCTATTTTAGGATTGCCGTATTCTCCTTTTGATGCAGATTCACATAGCGACATGATGACTAGGGAAGTAGAGGCTGATGAGTGTATTAAATTGGGGCTTATTACCGAAGAAGAAGTAAGAGCAATTTTACATAGTACTACAAATTACTAGCTCCGCATTTTGCACAAGCGAGCACCGCATGATGCGGAGTTTAATTCTCCCCCGCCCCGGTTAAGCCGGGGCTTTTTTATTGACGAATTACGATTGACGATTTTTTTGGAACGTCAAGCAGAAGCAATAAGGGCACGCAGGCGCTGCACGTTGGCCATGGCGGCATCGTGGGCGGGCTTTTGAGCGGTGCGGGCGTAGGCCATGACCTCTGAGGAATAGAGCAGGAACTTGCGGCCACCGATACAGGGGCGGAAGGCGTGGAGGTGGCCACGGGCTACCAGGTTGCGCACGGAGCGGTCGGACATACAGAGCACGCGGGCGGCATCTCCGGTAGTCATGAAGAGAGAGCCCGGTGGCGGTTGAGACGCGGGCATAGTGGTGGCAAGATTGGAGGCGGTGGCAGGCATAAGAAGAACGGGGGCAACGGTTGAATTATAACATGCGACCCGGGAAGAGTGACGCCCTGGGAGCGTGGTATGACACAATCTGAATTACGAATTACGAAGTAGGGCCCGGCTTCGCGTCTGCGCTTGCTTCCGTCTACGGTGAACCTACGCCGAGACGAGACGCCGAGGCGAATTTGCCGCGAGATGCGGCAAATTCGGAAAAAGCGGAAAGATAGGAAAGAGGGGAAAGAGCGGAAGCGGGGGCGTCACGAATGCGCCCGGGGGTGCTATGCTGTACGCAAACGAAGCGCACAGCATAGCAAATGAGCAAAGGGAAACACATTATCATTGACATTGGCCACGCCCGGGGAACCGGAGCAAGAGGCAACGGCATGGAAGAGCATGCCCGGTGCGAGCTAATCGCCACCTTCCTGGCAGCGAAACTGCGGAACGATGGGTACGCCGTCACCGTGCTGGACTACCCGGACAGCACGAACCGCGCAGACCTGGTTGCCACAGTGAAGGCCGCCAACGGAATCAGCCGGGCAGCGTTCGGCATCTCTCTGCACATGGACGCGGCCAGCAAGGTGGTGGGCTATGTTGAGACAGTAGACGAAGACGGCGAGCCATGCAAGGAGCCTGTTATAGTTGACGACCCCGGAGCGCACGGCGCGCATGTGTGCTATGTGAGCAACACCGGTAAGCGCATGGCAGAGGCCATAGCGAAGTGGCTCTGCACGCTGCTGCCGGGGCGTGCAAGCAAGACGGTGAAGCGCGACGACCTTTACATCCTGAAGCAGACACGCGCCCCCTGGGTGCTGTGCGAGTGCGGCTTCATTACTAACCCGGAAGACGCGGCAACAGAGCCGGAGCAAGTGGCAGAGTGCATTGCCGCCGGCGTGCGCCATTATTTTGAAGAGGTAGCAGCATGAAAAAGATTTTTCGAGTAGTCGCGCTTTGCGTAGTCATTGGCTGCACCGGCTCTGTTATGGGAGCCGGTGCAGAGCATTGCATGCAGCAGGATGCCGGGAGATATGTGGCACCATCGGATGCAGGGGGCTCCGCCAAGGCTTCGCCCACCCAAGCTGCCATGTGGGCAGCCCCGGCTCCGGAAGAGGATAGCGGGCTGAGCTGGCAGCAGGTGATGGGCATTGTGATGCTGTGCGGCGCGTGTGGCGGCGGTGGCATGCTGTGGCAGAAAGCCCGGCAAGTGAAGATTGAGCCGCAGCCGCTGGAGGT
>JAUNRC010000024.1:7828-26941 GCA_030535875.1 Akkermansia sp.
GCATGCTGTGGCAGAAAGCCCGGCAAGTGAAGATTGAGCCGCAGCCGCTGGAGGTAAAGACCCACCCGGATTTCGTAACGAAGCACGAATTTGACGCCTACAAGGAAGAAGTGCGCGACAACTTCAAGGGAGTTCATGCTCGCATCAACACCACTGCCACCACCCTGGCAGAAATGCAAGGCAAGCTGGATATGATAGCCGCCAATCAAGACAAAATTCTAAAGTTACTTTTGCACAGCCATGACAACAAATAAGAAGAGAGAGCGCAGCGTGCGCCTTGCCTTGCTGGAAGACCTGAGCCATACACCGCGCGGGTATATGCAGCCGCAGGAAGCATTGGAAGCAAGTGCCCGCTTGTCCGTTTGCCCGCCGCCTGAAGCGCATGAGTTTGAGGCAGCATTCCGGAGACTGGAAGCGGACTCCCTGATACATTGCGAAGTTGACGCCATGGGCGTGAAGCGATGGAGCATCACCGGCGTGGGCCGTGCCGCCTTGGCAGAGTGCTAAAAGAGAGAAGACCGCCCAATGAAGAAGCTACGAAAAGACAGCAAATTTGCCCGCCTGACGGAAGAGCAGCGCAGCGAGCTGGGCGTATACCTGGAAGGGCACAGCCTGGAAGAATCGCAGCAGTGGCTTGCCGCCCGTGGGGTGGAAGTGAGTCTGCAGAGCATCAGCGAATTTTACAGGCTGCATGTGCTGCCCTGCAAGTGGCAGCGCATGGCCACGGTTGCTGCCGTGCTCAGCAAGGTGGAGGGCGAGAGCGTGACCGATGCCGCGCACCGCGCCGTAGCGCAGCGCGTCTTTGAACTGAGTACAGACCCGAAGGCAGACCCGGAGCTGCTGGCCAAGTTTTACAAGCTCATGAATGATGGGCAACAGACGGCGCAGAGCGAGCGCAAGCTGGCACTGCTGGAAGCGAAGGCGCGCCGCGCAGATGAAGCGCAGGCGGTAGCCGGAGACAAGACGCAGAGCGCGGAAGAGCGCATGCGGAAGATTAAAGAAATTTTCGGGCTGAATTGACCCAGCTACGCCCCGCAGGGGCTACGCCGAGGCAGGGAGGATAAAGCCCGGTTTCATAGGTAGTAAGTAGAACGCAATAACATGCAGAAAAAAGCCATCCGTCTACGCCCCTGCGGGGCTACGCCGCGACAAGCAGCCCCCGCCCGCTCTACGCAGCAAGCTGCTACGGCGGGGCAAGCCATTGAGAAGCCCAGTGCTGAACCGGCGGAGAGGAGCAGCGGAGCTGTGCAGAAAAGGCGCAGGCGGATGGCGAAGCAGCAGGAGGCTGCCAGCCACGGCGAAGCAAGCGAGCAGAGCGAGACGCGGAAACGGGTGGCTGCTGCGTTTGCGCCGGAGGAAGAGGTAACCGCCCAGAAACCCGCGAACCCGCTTGACCTGCTGTTGCCGTACCAAAAGCGGCTTGTGTTCGATAAGAGCCGCTTTGTGGCGGCCTGCTTTGCGCGACAGACCGGCAAGAGCTTTTCCGTGGCCTGCCGTGTGGCCGGGCGCATGATAGCCATTCCCGGGCTCACGGTGGTGATTGCCGCCCCATCCGGGCGCCAGAGTAATGAATCCCTGGACAAAGTAAAAGACTGGTTGCGGGCATTCTCTGTGGCGTGGGCTGATGAGGTGGAAGACCTGCGCGACATCGAGGCCGACCTCTTCTCCAAGAGCATCAAAATGAAGAACGGCAGCCGCTGCATTGCGGTGCCCGGCAAGCCCAGCACCGTGCGTGGTTTCAGCGGTGATATATGGCTTGACGAGTTCGCATTCTTTGAGCAGCCGCAAGAGACGTGGAAAGCCATATTGCCGACCATCACCAACAGCATGCGCGGCGGTAAAAAGACCGTGATGATTACCAGCACCCCGAACGGGCGCGGTGTGCGCGGTGTGCGATTTTACAAGATAATGATGGGCGAGACAAAAGGCGCATGGAGCCGCCACCTTGTACCGCTGAAAAGTGCCATTGCCGAAGGCTTGCCCACGGACTACCAGGAACTGGCAGACCTGATGGACGATGCGATAGCCCAGGCGCAAGAGCTGGACTGTGAGTTCCTGGACGATACCAGCGAGCTGCTGAGCTATGAGCTGATAGCCGGAGCCACCAGCCCGGATGCCACCAGCGTGGCCGCGCCTGAAATATACGCCCCCGGCAGCGGGCGGGACATCCGCCTTGGAATTGATTTTGGCCGCACGAATGACCCGACCGTGTGCTGGATGTTCGAGCGCGTGGGCGATGTGTGTTATACCAGGGAGGTGCTGGTGCTGAAGAATTGCCCCACCCCTGCACAAGAAGAGATACTGCGCAGCCGCATCCGCGCGGCCCGCCGTGTGTGCTTTGACTACACCGGCCCGGGCATCGGCATGGGCGACCATCTTGTTCAAGAGTTCGGGCAATGGAACCCGGGCAAGCATGAGTTCGGAAAAATTGAGCTCTGCACTTTCACTGTGGCATTCAAGAGAGACATATTTCCGAAACTACGCCGTGCGTTTGAGGCACCGGTGCGGGTACGTATCCCGGCGGGTGAAGATATCCGCGAAGACCTGCACAGCATGCAGCAGCTTGTGAAGAATGGAGAATATACCTACAGCGCCCCGCATACCGCAGAGGGGCACAGCGACCGCTGCACAGCTCTGGCCCTGGCATGGCGTGCGGCAGCCGATGCCGTTTGCACGGACATGCCCATCCCGGTAGACCGGGGCAACGCCTGGGACATGCCCACACCGGTGAGCCGTGAAATAATGAACCGCCCTTTTTAAGACATGAGCAGAAAGAACAGGAAAGCCACAGACAGCCACCCGTGGAACTTTAGCACGGTAGACATGCAAGACATGGCCCGCGAGCATGACCGCTGGCTGGACTACACCAGCCCGCTGGATTTCATCAGCGTGGATGTGGTACGCCGAGCGCAGAATGAAGCCACGCGCGGCGCCTATGCCCAGTTGCAATGGATTTGGGAACAGTTGGAACCCGCTGACCCGATTCTGGCCACCTGTGTGGAGCGCCGTCTGGGTGCGCTGAAGCGCATTCCATGGGACATCCGCAAGAAAGATGGCTTGTCGGATGCGGAAGATTTACTTGCCGAAGCCCAGCTGCGGACGCTGCAAGACTTTGCCAACGCCATAGAGAACCTGGACGATGGCATAGAAGCCCTGGCACAGGCGAGCTTCAGGCACTACCGGCACATTCAGCTTTTGGAGACGGAAGACGGGAGCCTCCGGCTGAACTTAACAGAGAACTGGAACTGGGCGCGTGATGGCTATGCGGGCGAATGGCAATGGAATCCCGCCGCCACCTACGGGCTGACCCGTGGCATGCCTCTGCCGGTAGACCCGGCCAGCATTGTGACCCGCGTTTGTGCCCGCCCGATTGACCAGCCGGCCATGATGCTGTGCCTGGACAGGAAGAACGCAAAAGCGCAATGGCTGGTATACAATGGGCGCTACGGCACGCCGCCGGTGTTCGCCATCATGCCGCAGGGCGTGGACGAAGCGCTGCGGAAAGAGTACATCAAATTTGCCATGCAGTGCGTGAGCAATGCAGCGGGTGTGCTGCCCGCCGGGGCGGATGTCAAGACCGTGACGCCCGGCAATGGTGGCCCTGATACCTTCAGCCGCATGATTGACCTGAGCACCCAGGAACTGGTGCTGCGTGCCACCGGCGGCCTGATGACCATGCTGACCGCTCCGGGAGCGGGTACGAACACCGCCACCGGCAGCGCGCACCAGGATGCTTTTGACGACCTGGCCGCGAGCGAAGCGGAACAGATAGCCAACTTGCTGCAAGAAAAGCTCTTTGCCCCGGTGCTGGAACAATGGCACCCCGGCCAGCCGCATCTTGTGGAGTTCGTCATGCGCCGCCCGGACAGCGACAACGCCGCAGGAAGCGTGCAGAACATTGTCAGCCTGGCCACATCCGGCTACCGTACCCCGGACGAACAGGTGGCAGAGCTCACCGGCTTGCAAGTCACATCGGCCAACATGGACAGCACCGCCATTTACGCGGCCAAGGCTGCGGGATATGTGCCCACCCAGGAAGCAATGTCCGAACGAATGGGCATGCCGCTTCAGCCCGCACCGCAGGAAGATGGGGGGCTGCCCCCGGCGCTGAACAGCCTGCGCGTACGTTATGCACCCACTATGCTTTACCCACCCGCGCGTGCCGCCTTTGAGCGTGCGCTGAATGCGAAAGCGACAAGCGAAACAGAAAGCCCGCGCACTGAAGCTGCGGACGAGCCGCCGCTGACGGGCGGCGAGCTTGCGGCACTGCGGGCGCTGGGTGGCGGGCTGGATGCCGGCCAGATGGCGGCAGATGCCCGCTATGCTGTTAAAGAGTTGCGGCATGGGGTGGAAAGTAACGAAGAAACGAGAAAGCCCGCACAAGCCCCTGTAACGCCGCGCAAGGCTTTCAAGGGTACGGAGTACCCAACCGCGCCCGATAAGGGCGGCAGAGGGGCGGCAGAGAGCGGCAAGGACACAAATTGAAAGCAAGCACTACCAGAGACATGAGTATCCCCGCATTTACAGACAAGACAGCACCGCGCGCCCCGTTTAAGCCCGGGAGCGTGCCGGGGGCTGCATGGTTTAACATCGAGACCGTATTCTGCCACGCTTGCCCGAACCCGGGGGCGATGCTGCGAAGCCATGGGCTGCACGCGGAAGAAGGGGCAGACCTGTGGGCCGCCTGTGTGGAAGCGGGGCTTGACCGTGAGGTGGCCACGCCTGAGACGCTGGCTGCGCTAGCCGATACCTTCCGCGCAGTGGATGCAGAGGGGCGCGGCGTGCTGCTGACGGTAGACCATGCGGGGGTGGGCGAGCGCCCGGACACGCGCGCCGCCGGATGGATAAAGGCGCTGCATGCAGATGGCGGGAAGCTGTGGGCGTGGATTGAGTTGACGCCATACGGCCACGGGCTGGTGGATAGCGCCGAATTTGCATTTTTCTCCACAGAATATGATTACCGCGATTTTAAGCGAACGGAAGCGGGAGCAGAGCCTCAGAGGCTGGCAGGCTGCACGCTGACGAACGGGCCGCGCCACCCGGCGCAGACGCCCTGCACGAACATGAAGACCTTGCAGGCCCGTGCCTGCGCAACCCAAGACAAAAAGAACATGAACACCGACACGGAAGAGAAGAAGACCCCGGCCACGAATACAGAGCCGGAGGACACCCCCGCCGCTGCTAACAGCTCCGGCGTGGCAAGCAAGGGCGAAGAGCCCGCCACCAACGGTGACACCCCCGCTCCGGCTACGCCCAAGAGCTACGCCGAGACAGGCAAGGAGGGCGCCACCAACACCGGCACGGAGCTCGCCAAGGAACCTGCCGCCACGAATGACGATGACCTGCAGCCCGGTGATGACCTTACCGCCACCATTGTGGCGGTGGCTGAATTGCTGGGCCTGCCTGACAGCGCCAAACCTGCTGACCTGCTGGACGCCGTGAAGACGCTTCAGCGCAGCAATGATGAGCTGCGCACGGCGCTGGCAGAGGCAAACAAGAATGCGAGCATGAGCGGCGGCACGGCTGCCAACTCTGTGCGCTACTCGCACCTGCGCGCCCTGAATCACGGCACCCGCAACGCCACGGCCCTGACCGGTGCCACGCCTAACCGCGAAGTAACGGTGAGCGTGGGGCACGGCACCCGCGCTGTGAATTGCCAGGATAAGGCGCGAGTGGATTACTGCACCAATGCCGTGACCACGGCAGAGCGAGCGCTGGGCCGCACGATGACCCCCGCCGAATATGGCCGCGCCTGGGCCAAGGCCAACAATGACTACACCCAGGGCGTGAACCGCTAACCCAAACAAGAAACAACACAAGACACATGATTACGAATCATACCCCCGCCATCCGTGCCCCGTATGCTGCCGCGCTGAAGTCTCAGCCGCACATTCATGAGGGCAAGCTGGGCAAGCTGAACGCCGCCGGCGAGATTGAGCTTGCCACTTCCGCTGATGATGCTTTCGGCATTATCAGCGACCCTGACAGCCTGGCCACCGCTGTGGCCGGCAATGCTACCAGCGCCACGCTGGTGCACCGCAAGTTCGCTGGAATTATCCAGGTAAACGTAGGCAGCACCGGTGCCGCCATCACCCCCGGCACGAAGCTTGTTTATAGCTCCGGCGGTGTGCTGACTACCGGCACGGGCACGGCTGTAGCCGTGGCTGTGGAGTCTGCCCCTGCCGGTCAGGCCGGCCAGATGGTGAATGCTATTCTGCTCTAACCCCTAACCCCGCAAGATAAAGATGAATCAGTTTAATTATCCGATTTATAATTACGCCGTGGGCTGGTTTAACCGCCAGGCCCCGAACCCGCTTGACTTCATTGCCCCCGCTCTGTCTGTGGATGGAGTGACCGGTACATTCAAGCGCTACCCGCAGGGCTATGCCTTCCGCCAGGTAGACACCCGCCGCGCGCCGTATGAGGAAGCGCACATCGTGGATGTGCTGGCCGAAGATGTGCCGTACCTGCTGGAAGACCATAGCCTGCGCATTGGCGTGGATGATGGAGAAATTAAGCCGGGAGCCGGTAATAAGAAGGAGGCCGCAGACCAGATTGCACTTGCCAAGACGGGCAGCCTGCTGGCCACTTGGCGCACCTCTGCCATTGCCCAGGGGCTTGACTACTTCCGCAAGAATGTGACCGCCGCTGCTGGCAAGGGCGCGTGGAGCGGGGTAGATGCTGACCCCATCAAGGAACTGCGCGAATTGCTGGCCGAATATGAGGCCACCAATGGCGTGCTGCCCAATCGCTTCCTGTTCAGCGCAGCTGCCTGGAACACGCTGTGCGATAATGCCGCCGTGGCAGACCTGGTGGCATACAATGACGCGAAGGTGCTCACCCCGGCGCTGCTCTTCAAGCTGCTGCACCTGACCGGTGAGGGCCAGACGGCGCCGCAGTTCCTGAAGGCCACTGTGTCTGTGGGTGTACACCGCCCCGGTGCCGAGGTGCCCTTCAAGGGCAGCAATGCCCTGGGCTCTGATGTGTGGCTCACCTATGTGGACGACGGCCAGCAGATTGGTGACATGTGCGGCATGCGCCAGCTTCACGCCGGTGGCGAGAGCCCGGTTGAGCAGGTGGAAAGCTACTACAACCGCGACAAGAAGACTACTTTCTATGAAGTAGGCCTGCACCGTGCCTATGCCGTGACCGCTCCGTCCTGCAATATCCGTCTTGCTATTTCCTGACGCCATGGCCACGAAGAAAGAGAGTCCGAAGGCCGCACCGGTTGAACAGCCCGAAGCTGTGCAGCCGGTAGCGGGGAAGCCCACCACTGAGCAGGTGACGGCGATTGCCTGCGCCCTACTGCAATCTCCCGGCTATTCTCTGAAGCTGCGGGATGAGCAGCACCAGGCGTATCTGGTAAAGACCGCCATGCAGATTGCTGAGAAAATCAACGCCGCTGTAAACGCATGAAGTACTGGCTGCCGCTGACTGTGCAAGACCTGTCTGCCGTGTTCGCCACGGCTGAGCTGGACGAACTGACGCGCCCGGAATGCCTGCCGTATGTGGAAGACACGCTGGCGGACATTGTGGCCATGGTGCGGGAAGCGGTGGCCACGAACAAGGCCAACAGGCTGGGCAGTGACCCGCTGAGCATACCGCGCAGCCTGCGCCCCGCCGCCCTGGATATTGCCGCTCTGCGGCTGCTGAAGCGCTTTGCCCTGACGGTGACGGATGAGCGCAAGGCGGCAGCAAGCGCAGCAGAGGCAAGGCTGGAAGCGGTGCGCAGTGCTGCCGCGCCGGTGCTGGATGAGGCGGGCAACCTACCGCAGCAGCCCGGCAACGTGCCGGCTATGGTAGCGCCTAATCCGGCCTACGGTAATGACGGCATAGGCTGGTACCCCACACCCACCCACTGAAGCCATGGAGAATTTACCAGAATCTCCCGAATACAAGCTGGCGGAGCACTTGATAGCAGAGCTGCGCCGGGATGCGGTGCTCGCGCCGTATGTGTACCAGCACCCCTGGGACAGAGACGAACAGGCACAGGCACTGGCCATGGCTGCCGGCCAATACAGCGGCGCGGTGGCGGTGGTGCCGCAGCTACCCGCGCCGAATACGGATGACCCGGAAGGGCGAGCGGGGACATTGCGCGCCCGTGTGGCCGTGGCCATCCTCTGCACGCAGAATGTGCCGGGTGGCCAGACGGGGCGCCGCGTGGCGGGCTTGCTGTACAAGTGCATCAACACCGTGCTGCGCTGGGATGTGGCAGAAGCGGGCATTCCTTACGCACTGCCGAAGATTGACAGCATCAGTGAGCTGGATTTGAGCGCGATGCCGAAGCTGGCCAACCTGAGCGGCGTGCTGATACAAGCCTCTATTATTTACAACTACAAGCAACTAATCAAATGAGCACTAACACGAACGAAAAGGCCAAGAAGGCCGCAGGCTGGGTGACTGGCCTGCTTACGGGCTGGGGCATTCCCGGCACCATTGCGCGCATCCTAGCGGGTGCGATTGTTGGAGCGATTGCCACCGCCGCTGCCCTTACCGGCACGGGGTGCACCGCTAGTTACAAGCAGACAGCCGCCGGGGATGTGGATTACAGCCACGCCCTGACGCTTCCGCTTCCCGTTGAAACCTCTTCTGATAAGTAAGCCATTCTGAAGTACGAATTACGAAGTATGAGCAAGAAAGCAACAAAAGAAACGGACGCGACCGGGCTTGCCTGCCAGGGCGTAGCGAGCGAGCCGCAAGGCGAGACGCGAAGCCTGGTGCGCGTGAAGCTGAAGAAAAAGGCCCATGTGGCCGGGTGCATTGCCGCGCCCGGTGCCGTGGTGAACGTAACGAAGGAAAGCGCCGACCGCCTGGTGGCGGATGGCGTGGGCGTGATTCTTTACTAACCCTCGAAAAAGAAAGGAACGCATGAATTTAGACCGATTAGATGCCGCCACCATCCTGGGCGCCCGCGTATGGATTGTGACGATTGGCCAGACCATCACCGGTGGCTCCGGTGAGAATAACAAGGTGAGCGACACTGTGCTGCCCGAACTGCCGGAGAGCTACGCGAACCCGGGCGACTGGATTGCTCTGGGCAAGGTACGCACTGCCAAGCCGCAGACGGATTACAAGACAGCGGATGTGGAAGGCGTGGACGATACCGGCGCTTACAAGGTAACGGAGTTGAAGATGGCGCAGAAGCGCAAGCTGCAATTCAGCACGAATGACATCACGCCCGAAGCCTTCCAGATGACTTTCGGCCTTACCTCTGCCATTGTGGATGGTGAGGAGCAATCAGTCTTTGCCAGTGGCAATGACTCCCTGGAAGTGTGGGCCTGCTATGAGATGACGGACGCCTACCGCACGCAGACGGGCATTGCCCGCATTCTGGTGCGTGGTGTGCTGAGTCTGCAAAACCCGCTTGAAGCGAAGAGCGACCTCGCGCAGGCTGACTATGAGCTGAGCGTGAAGCCGAATGCTCTTGCCATGTTTGTGGCCGGAGCTGCCGCCTGATAACCCCATGGCAGCGGGGTGGCTGCGGCTGCCCTGCTGCCTACCAGATGAAGAAGAGAAGGAAGACTATGCACAAGAATATCGAAACCGTGGCCGGGTGCCTTACGCGCTTAACCTGTGAAGTCATTACAGCAGATGGAGCAACGCCGCCGGAATTGACAGCGTATGTGCTCATCGAGCAGCAGAGCTACCCCGCCAGACAAGAGCCGGACGGGGTGCTTCTTTTTCCCGCTGTTGACTACGGACAGCATCTTTACGAGGTAAGAGCAGACGGCAAGCCGGTGCTCTTTGGGCATTTGCTGGTGCGCCCCTCCGCTTTCCCCCAAGATTCCGGGGTGGTAGACTATGCCCTAGCTATAGATGCCAGCCAAGTGGATGGCGCGAAAATTACGCTCACCCTCACCCCCGGCCCACGCGGCCCGAAGGGTGACACGGGCCCCACGGGTGAAACTGGCCCGCAGGGAGAGCGCGGAGAAATCGGTCCAATCGGCCCGCAAGGTGAGTCCGGCCAGTTGCAACCCTACATCACCGGAGCCGATGTCAACCTCGCCGTTCTGCGGCCCAATGCAGTGCATGACCTCGGTACCCTCAGCACAGACACGGACCTTTCAATGCTCGCCTTTGAGCCCTCTACCTCTGCTATTCTCACCGCTGAGCTCTGGTTTGCCACAGGTGCAGACCTACCGAACATTACCTGGCCGCCCTCCGCTATTCTTCCTGACGGAGAGCCGCCCATGCTGGCAGCTACGGCCTACCGCTTCGCCATCCGCCGCGAGCTCTCTGGCAACCTCATTATATCTCTTGCTTATGAATATTCCCTCTAAGTTCAGGCCGACCGGCAGCGGCGGGCTGCCGCCGGGGTATACGCGCATTAATTATATCGACACGGATTTCTTATTCGGTGGTGTTGTGGTTCCGATTGAATTGAATGATGATGCACTGGAGTTTCGAGCAGATGTATTTTTCAAACAATATGGGTACGGAAAATCGGAGGCACCGGTGTTTTCGGATGTGTCTCAGTTAGGCCTTTTGTTTTTGAGATTAAACAGCGATGGACGAACTCGAGCTTATTGGGGTGGAGTGGACAGCGGCTCTTATGGAAACTTTAGACTGGCGGGCACTCGCCGTTTAATAACATTCAGAAAAGGCGTATTTTGTATCGACGGGCAAGCGTACGAGTATTCGCCAGTTGCATCGCTGGGGGACTTTGTTGGTAAAGGGGGCAAGCCGTTATTTGGCTTGATCAAGAACGGATCTCCAGCTAAAATTTACTATTATTCCTATCAGGTCCTTAAAAGTGGTCGCCTCGTGTTCGATGGGGTGCCGGTGCTTGCCCCATCCGGCACAATCGGCGCGTTTGATTTTGTTTCGAGGACGTTTGTTCCGGATATGAATCAAAGCCATATTGCCGGTCTCACCCTTGCCCATGTACGTCGACTCCGCCTCCCCAAGGTCTCTACGAATGAAGGAGCTTCACCACCTACGCTCACTCTTGCTCTGCCGTGGGAGGCGGAGTTTGATGAACAAGCTCAAGCAGCACTGCAAGCAGCGGCGGACAAGGGGTGGTTGCTTACTATACAGTATGCGCCTATTGACCTCCCTGAGTTTGCCGGTTATGTCCGTGCGGATTATTTGGAGACAACCGGCTATCAATGGTTACAGGTGACAGACTTACACTTGGGGAGTACATCGGATGTCAATATGAAGTTTGCACCGACCGACATGACTACTTGGTTCAACCTGTTCTATTGCTCGACCGATTTAGGTTATAACCGAATGGGTTCCCTTCAGCAGGGCAGGAAGATTCGCTATGATTCCATCAACCAAGGCTATGTCTATTCGTCGTCAGAATTGACCGGCGGCAGCAGCTACCATGTTCGACAATGGGGTGAACGTAACTTTCTCAACGGCGTTGAGCAAGCCTCCAATGAAGCGTCAAATTTTACTATAAACGCTCCTACTCTTATCGGTAAGGCCTCACATGCCTCAACTCTTTCTCACATGAGAATTTTCTGGTTCAAGGCCGCAGCTAATATCAACGTCTACGCCATCCCCGCCATCGATCCGAACGGTACACCTTGTATGTTCGACATCGTATCTAAAACGCCCTATTTCGATGCCGGTACCTCCGGCGTGCCGTTCACGGTCGGGCTCACGAAAGCGCAGGCCGAGACTCTCGTACTGGGTGAAAAAGCCTCGGGGCTCACCATCGCTGTACCGGCAGACACCGACCTTACACTTGTCGAGGCAAATAACCCCGGCATAACTATCATCATTCAAACTAATTAAATCAATATATATGCCATACTATAATATTTGGGTGCGCCGTACCCTATCCGAATACGGCAACTATGTAGACGCAACAGGCACCCGCTATATGGTGCAATGGTGCTCAACCATGCTCACACCTGACGGCAGCACCCCTGCCGACCACGGCTATGAGCAGCACGCCTCCGTTGAGGCCGCCTGTGAGGCGTGGGGACTGGTTCCTTATGAGGTGGAAGACCTAGATGAATAGACAAAGAACTTGGGACAAGGTGTGAAGGACTAGGTATTAAATCATTATTATTAATCATGTCTGACTTTTTTACAGCACGATTCCGCGCCCAGTACACGCCCGCCAACGATGAGGCACAGCCCTGGGCACTCACCACGCCGGGGCAGTATCTCACCGGCATGCCGTCCCGCGAATGGAGCACAGAGACAAGCACCCACAATCTGGTGGGCTCGCCATACGGGCTGGATGTGCCCGCAGGTAATGCCCGCCTTGTGTTTGACTGGGAAGGCTTGGTGCAGCGCAGCACCGTGGCCAAGTTGGAACGCTACCTCCGCCGCCTTGAAATAGCGCTAAACACACAGCGCGCCGGCAAGCTGGATATGGCCGAAGCCTACCACGCCGGAGCACCCACCCTGCTGACCCGCTGGGATGCCGTAGTCAACGCTTGCGCCGTGCGCCGCCTGACCGCAGAGGAAGCACCCGCAGAGCCCGGCGCATGGGGTGCGGTGGTGGTTTCCTTCACCCTTACGAACCCCGAAGAGCTTTGACGCCATGCCACAGTACGCAACCGAACACATCAACCGCCGCGAGATAGACACCCGCGCCATGACCACCGCCGAGTGGGATATGATAGACGCGCAGATTCGTGAAAGAGCATTTTTCATGGCGGGGGTGGAGAATGCCCGCATTCTGCAAGATTTCAGGAACGCCGCCCACGCGATAGCAGCCGGGCAACTGACAACAAACGAAGCCCGCAAGCGCCTGCGTGCAGCACTCCGCTCTGCCGGGTATGAGCCCGCAGACAATGAGCGCGGCTGCATTCATGACCTGAGCAGCCGCCGGCGCATGGAGGTGACGCTGCAGACCAATGTAGACCTTGCACGTGGGTGGCAGCAGCGGGAGCAGATGAAGAAGGACAAGAGCCAGCCGGGCTTGCGATTGTACCGGGCACAGGAGGCACGGCAGCCCCGCAACTGGGCTGACCGGTGGCAGCAGGCTGCGGCCGCGGTAGACTGGGAGGGCGTGGCCAAGGGTGGCCAGATGGTGGCGCTGATAGAATCCCCCATCTGGGTGGAGCTTTCACGCTTCGGACAACCGTACCCGCCGTTCGACTTCGGCAGCAAGATGCGCGTGCGTGCGGTGCCTTATGAGGAATGCGAGAAGCTGGGACTTGTGCCGGGGGAGAAGAACGACCGCCTGACGGTGGAAGCAGAGGAGAAGAAGAAGCCCGAAGAAAAAGCACCGGAGCAAGCGGAGGAAATAGAAGTGGCCACACCGGAGCTGAGTGCTGAACGCCTGGAAGATGCTCTGGCGGGCATTGGCACAAAAGCCCGCCGCAAGCTGACGGAAGCAGCGCGCACCTCTCTGAATGACCATCTGGAAGCAGACGTGAGCCACCTGGATGACAAGGTGGTGGAGGCCATGCGTGAGCAAATGGGGGCGCTTGTGGAAGTGAGGGACGGCAAGATTATCAGCACAGACCTGAACGGCACCCGCCCCTACACCCCGCAGGAGCTTGCGGATATCTGGAAAAAGGGATTGCCGGAGTGGGTGACAAAAAAGCAACCGAATGGGAGGAGTTTCACCAATCAGCAGAAAGAGGCGCTTGTGGAATGGGTGCGGACAAATGACGCTTTTGACAAGCGCCCCGAAAAGGGAACAGTAAGCGAAACAATGCGGCAATCTTTCCGCGACTTTTTGCAGCGTCTCAAAAGCGAAGAATCCACAGAGCCGTTGTATCGTGGCATGGGCTGGGATGATATAGGAGAGATGGAGAAAATGCGCGACATCTGCCGAAGGAATGAGGAAACATATAGCCCGGCACCATGGAAGGAAGCCGATTCCTTCACGAGCTCAGAATCGATGGCTAAATTGTACGCCGAAAAGCAGGGCAAGAAAAGAGGAGAAGAGAAGAAGTATCAGGCCATCCTCAAGGTTATAGGCCACCACAGCGCCAAGGATATGCGCCCTCTGTATGAGGTCATCACCACTGTGCAGCAAGACCCGGTAACGCCTACGCATCTGGAAGCCGAATCGTTTTTTATTGCCGGCACCAGGTTTGAGGTGGTTAGCGTGCAGCGCTATGATTTACCCAATGGAGGCAAGAGAGATGTTTACACCCTGAGAGAATTATGAAGGCTTTATTTATTGAATCCGTATCTTTCCATCATGGATGCCACATTCAGCCCCTGGCTCTTCCAAAGTCTGACAAGCTTTTTTTTCGTGCGGCCATTAAGGCAGTAGCAGTCTCTCAGCTTGTCATGATTCATTCTGTACGGCTGCTTGTAGTCAGCCTGGCGCTCAGGCTCATGGCGGCGGCGTTCGTCTTCCATGGCTTTTGCCCAGCCCTCATTATGAAAACGAAGAGCCCGCGCCATCTCCGGAGGAGTCTGGTGGAGCGTTCGCTTTTTCGACTGGGCGGGGCGTGCCTTCATGCCCTGAGTGTAGCATAGCAAATGAATAAAGCAAGTGCAAAGATGATAAAGCTAACTTTCAAAGTAAATGGATTAAAGACTCTGGGGGATTTGCCACCGCAGGGGCGTGCGGATGTGTTGAACGCTGCGGCGGGGCGTGTGCGCTCTGTGGTAGAAGAACACTTTGACAGCTTACCCTCCCGCCGATTCTGGAAAGAAGCGGCAGACGATGTGGTGGTAGCCCCGCAATGGACTACCAGAGAGGGCAAGGGTGAGACGGTGCGCACGCGCGTGGAGATACGCAAGCGCGGTGTGGCCCTACGCTACTACGGCGGCAAGGTAAAGGCTCGCGGAAATATCAGCGAGCTGACCGGCAAGCCTACCAAAAGCATTTTGATACCCGGAAAAGAACTGCGGGCAAATGGCGGCGATTTGTTCGACATTGTGGGCGACCCGCAGCGGGTGCATGTGGTGAAGACAAAGGCGGGGCGTGTGCTACTGGTGGAAGAGATGGGCAAGGATGCTCCGGTGCGCGTGCTTGGCCAGCTTGTAAAGAGCACAACGCACAAACCGAATAAGAAGGTAATGCCCACGCGTGAAAAGATGGAGACAGCCGCACGGAAGGGGGCGGAGCATATTCTGCGCCGCCTGGATATTCAACCGAAAAACTAAAGACCATGGCAGAAAAATCATTTGATATGGAGATAGGGCTGGGGATGGCTTACGACCCCAGCGGAGCAGCGGCAGCCAATGCAGACATTGACAAATTAAAACAGAATGCGGCATCGGTGCCGCAGTCCGGCGGCAGCTCTGCCGCACCCGCGCCGCAGGATGGCGGCAAGGTAGACACCAGTGAGGAGGAATCATTGGCCAAGGCCAGAGAGAACACCGCAGAGGCTACCGGCAAGGCTACCGAAGCAAGCAAGGAATTAAGTGCAGCCCGCACCGATGGCCAGAAAGCCACCACCGCCGCTGCCACGGTAGAGAAGACGCTGGCCACCGAACGCAAGGCCACCGCCGATGCCACCACCTCTGCTGCCGATGCTGAGCAAAAAGCTGCTGCCGAAGCCACCGCCGCAGCGCAGCAAAAGCAACAGGCCAGCGCCCAGAATACGGAGGCGCTGAGCAAGGAACAGCAGGAGATTGAAGCGCTCAAGGCGCAGATGGCACTTGAAGCCAAGGGGCGTGCCGGGCTCATTAAGGAGCTGGAACGGCTGGGCAAGGCACGCGCACGCGCTGCCAAGGCGGGTGACGTGCAGGCATTCAAGGCGCTGGAGGCTCAAATGACAAAGACCCGAGCGGCGTTTGAGAGAATGAATCAGGGCCTTGAGATTTCCCGCCTTGGTATGATGGGACAAATGCAGGTGGCCATGGGCGCCATGGGTGCCATTCAGTCCCTGGGCAATGAAGTTAAAAGCGGCAGCGTGTCCCTGATGGGCATGGCCAATGCCGTGTACGCTCTGGGCGCAGCCATCAAGGCCGGCATGGGCCCGGTGGGCTGGATAATGATGGCCATTCAGGGGCTGAGCATGGCGTGGGACTGGTACGCGAACAAGCAGGAAGAGGCGGCCAAGGCTGAAAGGGAGCGCATGGAGGCAGAGCATGAGGCCTTAATGAAGCATTGGGAAGAGGTGGAGAAGTTTGCCCGCATGGACAGAGACAACACCCTGACACGCTGGCAAAGGGACTTTGACGCCATGCGCCAGGAATGGGAGCAGTTTACCCAGCAGGAACAAGCCGCCCGGCGTGCTGCCGATGTGCAGGCCAGTGCAGCAGAGGAACGCCGCCGCATTGCGGCACAGTCCGCCTATGATGCAGAGGTGGCACGCATTGAGCTGGTCAAGACCATGGGCGAGATTAGCGAAGCCGAAGCCATCAGCCGCAAGGCTGCTGCCGAAGAAGCCAAGGCGGCAGAGTTGCAAGCTATTGACGAAGCCGAAGCACACCGCAACAATGTGGCCCACATCAATGCCAAGAGGAGAGCAAAGAGGGAAGCGGAGGAAATGGCCAACGCTCTGGAAGAAAAGTTCGGGGATTTTGAAGACATCCTCCGCGTGGATATGCCCACGAATGAGGAATGGGAAGCCCTGCAAATAAAGCTTAATGAAGGGCTTGGCAGCATTGAAGAGCGAGTGCAGAGCCGCTACATTCATGACAAAATCCGCGAGCTGAAGCAGATGCTTGAAGCCATGGGCATAGCCTGGCAAGGCAGTGATGCGGAGCTTATCAAATGGGTGAACAGCATGCGCGAAGCACGCGAAGCCGGGGAGCAGCGCGTGCGAGAGCTGCAAGCCATAGCCCAGGAAGAAGGCACCGCCGCGCAGGAAGTGAAGCTGACCAATGAAAACCGCCGCGCTGAAGCCAAGGCCGAAGCAGAGCGCCGAGAAGCCACCCGCAAACTGGATGAAGCACGGCTGCAGAAACAGCAGGAAGCCAACCGGCTGGCTGAAGAGTGGCAGGCCATGCAGCGCGGCACGCTGGCAGAGCAAGCGGCATGGCTGGAACAGACAGCGGCCAGCTTTGAAGAGGGCAGCGCTGAGGCGAAGAAATGGGAGGAAGCCCTGCGCGGTGTGAAGCTGCGGCAGGTAAATGAAGAGCTGAACAATTTAGGCGAGACATTCAAGGTGACGGGCAACTACGCCGCCAAGGATAACCGCACGCAAGCGCAAATTCATGCAGCAGACGAAAAGGCGCTGCGCCAACGCCGCGAAGCGCTGGAACGCCTGAAGGCTGCCCCGGATGTGGATGCCGCCACGCTCAAGGCTATCAATTCAAAAATAAAGGAAACCGACCGGCAGATGCGCGGGTTGCGGCAGAGCATGAGGGACGCCGCGCACGCCGCTCAACAATCGGTAGCCGCACTGAAACCGCTAGGCCAGAAAGCCCGCACGCGTGGCATGCAAACAGCCCTGCAGCGCTCAGAAAAGGCTTTTGTGCGTCTGGCTCAGCAAGCCGAACGGCAGGCCAGCCGTGGCGATACAAGGGGCATGGAGCGCACACTTGCCGCCATGCGCCGCAATGCCGCCCAGCAAGAAAGGCTTACCGGCTACACCGGCAGAGCTGCCGGGCACATGCGAAACGTGGAAGGCAAGCTGCGGCTGGTAGCCAAGGGAACAGCAGCGCAAGACCGTGGACTCACGGCTCAGCAGCGGCAACAAAACCGCGTTTTGCAATCTCTGGGCATGCAGCGCCGATTCAATGCACGCCAGGAAAGAGCCGGCAATCGCGCCGCAAAAGCCAAGGAACAGGAAGCCAAGGCGAATGAACGCAACGCCCGGCAAGCCACCAGGGACGCCCGACAGGCCAAGCCGAAAACACAGGCGCGGCAGATTCAAGAGCTCACCACCAAACTGCAAGAGGCTAACAAGAGCCTTGCCGAACAAAAGACCGAAGTGCTGCGGCTGGATGAGGCCATTCAGGCACTGACAGCAGCCGCTCGCGAAGGGGCGGTGGCATCCAGGAATTGCGCCACGGCAGCGGCAGGCCAGATGGCAACATTAAAGCGAGACATTAAGGCATTGCAGCGCGCCGTGGAGCGTCTGCGCAGAAAGTAAAGCACCATGATTCTACATACGGAAACACTTTATAAGCTGGCCAACATTGAGGCCGCCACCCTGGATGAAAGCACCACCGGCGAGGGCTCTCTGAATCTCAGCTTTGCAGGCTTCGGCCCCGAATGGCTGAAGTACATGCAACCGGTAACGCTGTACCACAAGGGCAAAGTGCTCTTTCATGGCAAGATGACAAACCTTGCCCGCACGAATGATGGCGGCTCTGTCACCAGTACGGCAACAGTCAATAATTTCATGTGGCTGCTAGACCGGCAGACGCTGGGCCAGCAAGTGGCAGAGATTGAAGCCGCCGCCAAGGAAAGCCAAAACGGCAGCGGCGTGGATGTGTCCCGCTCTCTGAAGTTCACCGCCGGCCAGATAGGTAAGAGTACCGCCGGCAGCAAGGGGGTGACATGGGGAAGAGTCACGGGCTCCATGGGACTGACCTCTGACGGCTGGACAGCAGAGGGCACCACCGGTGGCGGCACCCTGACGGTGAAGGCCAGCAGCAGCGTGACCGGGCGTGCTGTGTGGGCTGTAACGGACAAGCTCATCACCACGGCCAGCGCACTGGTGAAGCTGCGCGAACGCGCAGCGGATGTGCAGTACATCATTGACTATTCTGCCGGCACATGCACGGCCATGGCCATTGGCGACATGCCCACCCAGACATGGGACACCACGGCAAGGGGCATCACCAGTATCAGCGACATAAGTCCACAATATGAGGCTTGCATCACGGGCGTAGCTGTGGTGTGGACAAGTGACGAAGGGCGCGTGGAAGTGCATGTTTACCCGCCCGGCCTGAATATGGCACAAGATGGCGTCAAGGTGTTTTCCCTGACCGGTGCTTACTACGTGGAGAGCTGGGACGCAGTGGCGCGGGACTATTACAAGGCCGCCAACGTGCTGCAATGGGGCGGCAGCATCACCGTGCTGCAAAGTCACATTGACGCCAGCCCGCTGGGATGCAAGCTGAATGTGACCGGCCCCGGCACGCATGAAAGCTGGCACACCATGGAAGCCGTGGTGACGCAGTGCTCCTGGGATTTCATGGAGCGCACCCTCACGGTGACGCTGGGCAGAGACTTTGCAGACCCCGAATTTGCAGACGCAGAGGAGACGGAAGACGGCGGCGAAGCGGAAGAAGTAGCTACCACGTTTGACGATTGGCCAGGCGATTGGCCAGATGATT
>JAUNRC010000025.1 GCA_030535875.1 Akkermansia sp.
GGTGGCTGGCACACCTCCTCCCCGTCATTCACGCGACTTTTTTGACGTAGTACCATTTTTTTCTGATTTTGGGGAAATTTTTCGGATTTCAAATGTTCCGAGGTCGATATCGGGGTGAGAGCTTTGGGAGTCGGAGAAGTTTTCACCGAAGATGGTGGCGAAATCATCACTATTGATGAAATTGATGAGCTGTGAGTTGCCGTAGCATTCTTTTTCTGCTAGGTGAAGAAGAGTCGGACCCACTCGGTATGCGATATCACGGGCCGTGTCGGATGATGTCCCCCAGCAGTCCGGCCAAACTTTATCTTTGTCTGCAAGTTTGCTCAGAGCCCGGGCTCCGGCAATCAGGCGCGGTGTGAGACGTGCGTGTGTCTTTTCCGTGCAGGCGGCAAGAGTGTGGAGCAGGCGCAGCATGGCATTTTCCTGCGGGGTTCCGCAGTAACGGGCCGGTAAGTTATGCTGCGGGCCGTCCGTTACAGGACTTAACCTGCTTGTAGCGAGCCAATTTTCGGACAGTACGGAAGTGCAGAGGTCGGCGGCTTTATCATCGACGTTGACTGTGATGAATTGAAGGATTTGCTCTGTTTGAACCGGTTGCCAGAAGGAAGGAGTGCGTTCGATATGGCAGGCGATGCAGAGTTGGTACTCCTGATGTTCGCGTCCGTTGGGCTGTCGGACTGTATAGATGTTTTCGATGCCGGCACAGTAGGTTGTTCGGATGTGATCAGTTGCGCTGAGGGAATGCAGGAGCGGGCTGTTGTGACTGATCAGCAGTTTGCCGTCACGACAAGTGACCGTTATGTTCCAATCGGCTGCCGATAGGTTATGGAGTAACTCTCCTTTTGCATTCGTGCAGTAGGTGCCGTGATGGGGGGCTGTGGGGTTGATGGTGTGCGTGAAGGAAAAGTCGCTGTTTTGCAGGTGTGCCGGTAGGGGGTATTCCTGTAGGTAAGGTGTGTGAGTGGTCACTTCATCAGCAGTAAATGCTGGGCGGAGAGCCAGAGCCACGGTGCCGATGGCCCCTGCGGTCAGGACGAGCAACGTGCGCTTGTGCCATTTTTTCATGCAAGACATTCTATCTGATATTCATGGCTTAATCAAGGCTTGAGTTTGCTCATGACAGGTATTATAATACCGAGCGAAAGAACACATCATGAGCAATATCTCTCAATATGCCAATCAGTATGTGCTGGACTTGGTGGCTTACCAGCCCGGCAAACCCATTGAGGAGACAGCCCGCGAGCTGGGAATGTCACCTGCTGATATCGTGAAGCTCGCCTCGAATGAGAACTCTCTCGGTCCGTCGCCCCGTGCCATTGAGGCTATGCAAAAAGCCGCCGCCGGTGTGCATATCTATCCTGACGGAGCTTCATTTACCCTGCGTAGCAAGATTGCGGAGCGATTCGGGGTGGATTTCAATCAGACGGTTGTGGGTAGCGGCAGTAGTGAGTTGATTGAGCTGCTGTGCCATGCCTGTCTGCATGAGGGGATAGAGTTGATTGCGGCGAAGCATAGCTTCTCCATGTACCCGATTATGTGCAAGTTGTTCGGTGCGGTATATGTAGAAGCTCCGATTAAAGCTGATTTCAGTTCGGATTTGCAGGCTATTTTGGCTGCTGTCACACCGCAGACTCGCCTGATTTTCATTACCAATCCTGCCAATCCTCTGGGTACTGTGGTGACTCAGGCTGAGATGGACTCCTTCATGGAGCAGGTGCCGGAGCATGTTATCGTTGCTTTCGACGAGGCCTACATTGACTTCGCTGATGATAAGCCCGATACGCTGAAATACGTGAAACAGGGTAAGAACGTCATCCTCTTGCGTACCTTCTCCAAGGCATACGGCCTGGCCGGTTTACGTGCCGGTTACGGTGTGACGATTCCGGAGATTGCCGATTTGCTGAATAAAGCTCGTACTCCGTTCAACATGAATCTCATGTCGCAGGTCGCCGCAGCCGCAGCTTTGGATGATGCCGAGCACCTTGCAGCCTCCGTTGAAATGGTCAATCGCGGTAAACTGCAGTACTATGCAGCCTTTGAGAAGTGGGGAATCGATTATATTCCCAGTCAGGCTAATTTCATTTTGGTGAAAACCGGGCAGGGGCGCAAGGTGTTTAACGATGCCTTGGCCAAAGGGGTTATCCTGCGCCACATGGATGGTTACGGCCTGCCGGAGTATGTACGGATAACCGTCGGTACGGAGCGTGAGAACGCTCGCTGTCTGGAGGTGCTCGCGGAATTGCTGGGCAAGTAAATACTGCGGAATGTTTTGAGACAAGCTCTCGCGTCAGGATTGGCGCGGGAGCTTTTGCAATTCCTGTTGAATGGCAGGAGGGCAGTTGTACTTAGCACTGTCGAGTGATTGTTGCGAGATGCCTGCTCCGGCCTTGTTCAGAAGAGGGAGCAGTTCCAGAGCATTTCGGACGGCTTCGGGGTGAGGGGTGCTGATTGCCTCGAAGTATTGCTCGTCGCGGGCAACCATGGCATCGGGTATATAATCGGCACAGGTGCCCTTTGCCAGTAGCTCCCGAGCTTTTTCCACGGCTCCTATGGCGGGGCCGTGTAGGGAATCGGTCGCTGCCAGTACGGTTTCCTCGAGTATGCTTCGCATGTGGTCACGGTAGGCTGAGCGTAACATGAGGACGACAAAAGGCAGCATGACCATGAGGAAGGGTATGCAAATAAAAATCAGTACGTCTTCGCCGATGGGGTAGTCGCTTTGTGCTTGTTTGGGGAATATCGCGGAGAAAGCGGCCATGGCATAGAGCAGGATGCTCAGCCAGCAGAGAGAAATGATTTGCCAAGTGTTGCTGCGCGGCCAGTATGCCAGAACGGCAGTTCCTGCCGCTGCCCACAGGGCTGCTTGCAGGGCGGCGTGCACATGCTCGCCCGAAGTGAGCAGGCTGCTCAGAATAAGGACAACAAGTCCGGTGATGACAATACTGATGATTTTTCGGTTCATGCCCATTTCATCAGACCTTGCCGACGGTGACCGCGTTCAATATCACTCGGACTGTTGAACTTCGCTGATGTATTCTTTGACCGCTCGGGTGATTTCCGTTGCGATATCAGCTTTCGGACGGGCAAAGGAGGGGGTAAACCAAGGGTAGCCGCCTACAAGGTCGTGGAACACGGCAACCTCGCCATCGCAGGTGCCGCGGCCGGCTCCTATGCCGATGGTGACGATGGGGCAGGCCTTTGTAATTTCCTTTGCCACACTATGACGGGTACACTCAATGACCAGAGAGAAAGCTCCGGCTCTCACCACTGCCTCCATGTCGCGCATGATGGCGGCTGCTTCTTCATCCGTCTTGCCGTGCATGCGGTATCCGCCTTCTTCTTTAACCTTTTGGGGTAACAGACCGATGTGCCCCTGTACGGGGATTCCGGCCCGGGTGATGGCCTTAATTTGAGCTTCTACGGCCACGCCTCCTTCCAGTTTGACTGCATCGGCCCCGACTGCCATGAGTGCTTGCGCTGTTTGCAGTGCCTGCTCGGGGGTGTCGTAGGTATGGATGGGCATGTCTGCTATCACTACGGCCGATTTCGCAGCGCGGGCAACGGCTTCAACGTGGTGTAACATGTGGGCAAGTGTGACGTGGGTCGTGTCCGGGTAACCCAGCATAACCATGCCTAGGGAGTCTCCCACGAGAATCATATCCACTCCGGCTTCATCCGCCAGACGAGCGGTGGGGTAATCGTAAGCGGTCAGTTCAGCAACGGGTGCTTTGCCTTTGCGGGCGATGATAGCAGCTATTTTACTGTTCATTGTCTTGCGGTTACAAATCAAAAGGCGTTACCTGCGGACGGTCGTCGGGCAGGGTGGCCAGAAGTTCGCTGACGGTGAGTTCCTGACCGGGCAAGCGCAGTTGTGGGTCGATGTCACAGAGCGGGCGCAGTACGAACTCTCTCATGTGGGCGCGAGGGTGGGGGAGCGTGAGTTCCGGGGTGTCGACTATGAGGTCATCGTGGTAGATGATGTCGATGTCACATGTTCGGGGTGCGCCGTATTCACCTGTGCGCACGCGTCCCAACTCTTTTTCGATATGTTGGCAAATGTGCAGAACTTCAGTCGGTGTTTTATCCGTGCTGATTTCTACGCAGGCGTTCAGGTACTGCGGTGAGCCATCCGGGCACCCCACCGGTTCGGTTTCGTACAGTTGCGAGAGCCTGAGTCCACCGAACTCATCGGCCAGATAATCACATGCCTGCTCCAAGGTCGCCAGACGGTCACCGAGGTTTGAGCCCAATGCTATGCCGACTTTGTGCATGTAGAAGAAAGGAAAGAGTTTCGGAGGTGCGGAACGGATGAACCATCCCTCCCCCCGAAACTCATTATCAAATTATCAGTCGTTAAAGCCAAGAACGTCCTGCATGGTGTACAGACCGGCGGGCTTGTCAGCCAGCCAGAGGGCAGCGCGCACGGCACCTCCGGCAAAGGTCATGCGGCTGGAGGCCTTGTGGGTGAGCTCAATGCGCTCGCCGTCCGTTGCATACATGACGGTGTGGTCACCTACCACATCGCCTCCTCGCATGGAGTGCATGCCGATTTGTGCCTGCGGACGAGCTCCCACCAGACCATTGCGGCCGTGCATAACATCTTTATCGTAATCCAGTCCGGTGACATCGCATACGACCTCCGCCAGTGTGCGGGCGGTGCCACTGGGGGCATCGAGCTTGTGGTGGTGGTGCATTTCGATGATTTCGATATCGTAGTCTTTCAGGATGGCAGTTGCCTTGCGGGTGAGCCAGAAGAGGGTGTTGACCCCGACGGAGTAATTGCTGGCAAAGACAATGGGAATCTGCTTGGCTGCCTCTGAGATAGCGGCTTTTTCCTCAGCCGTATGGCCGGTTGTGCCAATCACGAGGGGCTTGCCCTGTGCTACGGCCGTGGCTAACAGCTCGGGCGTGAACCCATGAAAGGAGAAGTCGATGGCAATATCGGCAGGTGCAAGAGCCGCGGCAATATCCTGACCGACATCATGTGTGCTGGCCAGTTGTGCGTCGGGATTCAGTTCGATGGCTTGCTTAACAGCCTGTCCCATGCGGCCGGAAATACCGGTGACAAGTATGTTCATGATTTAACTTACAGGAGGTTGTAGCTCTTGAGAAGGTCGGTCAGAATGCCGTGCTTGGATTCGGCAAGCGGAGCGAGCGGCATGCGGATGTCCCAGCTCATATCTCCGCGCAGAGCCATGGCGGCTTTAATCGGGACGGGGTTGCCGTCCAAGCTCATCAGCCCCTTCATCAGCGGGTAGTACTTCTTTTGAAGTTTCAGTGCCTTCTTGCCGTCACCGGAGAGCGCGGCATCCACCAGTGCTTTCATCTCCGCCGGGGCGACGTTGGATGTGACGGATACCAGACCGACGGCACCGCAGGAGATAAAGGGAACGGTCAGGCCGTCATCGCCGCTCAGGATGGCGAAGCCCTCCGGAAGAGCCTGTACAAGCTGATTGACGCGCTCCACGCTGCCGCCGGCCTCTTTGATGGCCACAATGTTCGGGCAGTCTGCCGCAAGGCGGGCAACGGTGTCGACTGCGATTTCAATGCCGCTGCGGCCGGGAATGCTGTACAGGAGAATGGGCAGAGAGGTGGCATCGGCGATGGCTTTGAAGTGACGATAAACACCCTCCTGGCTGGGCTTGTTGTAGTAGGGGCAAACCTGCAGGGTGCCGTCAGCTCCCATAGCTTCGGCCTCTTTGGTCATTTCGATGGCCTCGATGGTGCTGTTGGAACCGGTGCCGGCGATAACCTGACAACGACCTGCGGCAAATTCGATGGCGAGGCGGATAACCTCCATGTGCTCTTCATGGCTCAGGGTGGGGCTTTCGCCTGTGGTTCCGACCGGTACAATGCCGTCTACGCCGCCGGCAATCTGCGCCTCGATGAGAGCTTTGAGAGCCTCAGCATCGACTTTATTATCTTTGAAAGGGGTGACAATGGCTGTGTAAAGTCCGTAGTACTTCATAATCTCGCGATTATTCTACCACAAATTGTCGGAAAGTCACGCCTTTTTGCTTAAAAATCACCCGGGGAATGACGGAAGGAGTTTTCGGTGGCTCATTTCAGAGGAAGAACTCTTCGGGAAGCTCTGTCGGCGGTGGTGCCGTTTGTTCGAGCCAGGTGTTGAGGATTTCAACGGCTGCTGCCTGGTCGATGATGGGTTTGAAATTACGGGCTTTTTTTCCGGCCTGATGGAGTTTTTCCTGAGCCTTGGTGGTAGTGAGAAACTCATCTACATAGATGAGCGGCAGTTCGGGAAAGCGGGTGGTAAGTTTTTTTCCGAAGGCTCGCACTTTTTCGCAGGCGCTGCCTTCGGTGCCGTCCAGTCGAAGGGGGAGCCCCAGCACAAGCGTGCGGATGCCTTTTTGTTTCACCAGCTCGGCGATGCGCCCCAGCGGTTCGGTTTTGTTGAGATGGATGCTCTCGACCGGGTGGGCGAGAATGCCGCAGGCATCTGTCGCGGCGATACCGATGCGGGCTTGTCCGAAATCAATTCCGAGGGCGGGGTGCATGGCCGATGGGTGCTTGAGGGACGGCTCAGACGAGTTCGTCCGGCAGTTGCGATACGATTTTCTTGATGTCGTCGGCCTTGTCTCTGTGTGCGACGAGCAGGGCGTCGCCCGTATCGACTACAATCAGGTTATCCACTCCTACCAGTGCTACGCGTTTACCGCTGTCGGAGAAGATGATGTTGTTGCCGGAGCTCAATGCGTTGAGCGGGGTATTGGCGGCGTTTTGTTCGGTGTCGGTTTTGAGGTATTTGCCGACGGAAATCCATGAGCCGACATCGTCCCAGTCGAAAGTTGCCTCAAAGTTGAGCACGCGATCTGCTTTTTCCATCAGGGCAAAGTCGATGGAAATCGGGGTGAGCGTCGGGAAGTTTTCCGTAATGAACGAGTTGGGATGTTCACTCTCTGTCAGACGATTGATGAAGTCTGCCAGTTCGGGGGCGTGTGCGGCAAGTTGGCGGCGCACATGTGCTACGTTCCAGATGAACATGCCGGCGTTCCATGTAAAGTTACCGCTTGCCAGATAACGGGCTGCTGTCTCGCTGTCGGGTTTTTCGCGGAAACGTACGACCTCATAGCAGTCGTGTGTGAGCCCTTCGGCGCTGAATTTGCCGGCTCTCTCAATGTAGCCGTAGCTCGGGCAGGCCCAAGTGGGGCGTATGCCGATGGTCATGAGAGCGGCTTCTTTAGCGGCCAGCTTCAGCGCTTCATTTGCCAGAGCGCGGAAAGCTTCATCATCGAGAATGAGAGAGTCGCTGGGGATGATAATCATGTTGGCCTGTGGATCGCGGGCGGCAATCAGCCCTATGCCGAGTGCCACGGCCGGAGCTGTGTCGCGGCGTGCGGGTTCCGCCACGATGTTTTCGGCGGGAAGTTCTGCAATCTGGCGGCGAACTTCGGCCTCTTGCAGATGATTGGTGAGGATGAAGATATTTTCGCTCGGTACCAGTCCGGAAATGCGGTTGACGGCCTGTCGCAGCATGGTGCCGCTGCCGAAGAGGTCGAGCAGTTGCTTGGGCTTTGCATTGCGGGAAAGGGGCCAGAAGCGAGTGCCGCTTCCTCCTGCCAGAATAAGTGCGTAGTTTGACATCTCGCGCACAGTATAGGCATTTGCCCCTCAGCGGTCAAGTCTTATGTTATACGTGCAGAGCTCATTTCGGCTCTTATCATGTCACGCTTAGGGCTTGCATCGCGTGCATAGGGCTGGTATGTTGCGCGCATGGCAACTGACAAAAAAATCACCATTAAGACAAGTCGCGGCGACATCAACCTGACGGTGTTCGCCTCCAAGACTCCGATGACAGCCGCCAGCTTCCTTAATCTGGCAAGCAAGGGCTTCTACAAGGGCCTGAACTTCCACCGCGTGATTGCAGACTTTATGATTCAGGGCGGTTGCCCTGACGGTACGGGCTGTGGCGGTCCCGGTTACAAGTTTGATGATGAGTGCCGTCCGGACTTGAAGTTCAATCGTCCCGGCCTGCTTGCCATGGCCAATGCCGGCAAGACCTGGACGGGTGAGGGAACCAATGGTTCTCAATTCTTCATTACGCATGTTCCCACTGATTGGCTTAACGGCAAGCACACAATCTTCGGTGAGGTTTGCTCCGCTGATGACCAGAGCGTGGTTGATTCCGTACGTCAGGGTGATAAGATTCTTGATGTCGTCATCCATGATGATTGCTCCGATCTCTTCGAGGAGCAGGCTGCAAATATTAAGCGCTGGAACAGCAAATTGCGTAAGTAATGGTCTTTGCCGTCCAGGACCTGCACATTGAGTTCGGGCCCCGCGTGCTTTTCGATTCGCTCTCCTTCGTCGTGGAACGAGGGGAGCGTATCGCTTTTGCCGGGCAGAACGGTGCCGGAAAATCTACCCTGATGAAGTGCATCGTCGGGGTGCAGGAACCTGATCATGGTAAGGTTTTGCTACCCCGTCATACTCATGTGGGGTATCTTCCGCAGGACGGTATCCATATTTCCGGGCGTCCGCTGCTGGATGAGGTGCTGGGCTCTGTCGGTAATATCGTGGAGTTGCAGCAGACGGTGGATGAGTTGTCCGCAGAGTTGCAGCAGCTCGATTCCTCTTGCGATGAGTACCGCGAAACCTTGGAGGAAATCGGGCGTCTGGAGCTGATATTGCAGGACCGCGATGCCGCTTCTCTTCGTCCTCGTACGGAGTCTATTTTGCGTGGTTTGGGCTTCTCCGAAGCCGATTTTACGCGTGATTGCGGCGAGTTCTCCGGCGGTTGGCAGATGCGAATTGCATTGGCTCGTTTGCTGTTGCAGGAGCCGGAGGTACTGTTGTTGGACGAACCGACCAATCACCTTGATATTCAGAGTCAGCGTTGGCTGGAGCAGAACCTGCGCAACTATCGCGGGGCTATCTGCATCATCAGCCATGATATTGCGCTGCTCGATAATCTTGTCACTCGAACAATCGCTTTTCATCATGGCAGAGCCGAGGAATATTCGGGTAATTTTTCTTTTTACCTGAAGGAGAGTAAGGCTCGCAAGGAAATCCTGCTGCGCCAGGCAAAAGCTCAGCAGCGAGAGATTGCCAAGACGCAGGCTTTCATCGATCGTTTCCGCGCCAAGGCAACAAAGGCCAGTCAGGCTCAGAGCCGAATTAAGCAACTGGAGAAGATTGAGCTCATTGAGGTGGAAGATGATGATGCCGTGATGAGTTTCCGCTTCCCTCCGCCTCCTCCCGGTGGTAATACCGTGGTGGAATTGGAAAAAGCCTGCAAGGCATATGGCCCCATTCGACTGCTGGATGGCTATGACTTCCGTATGGATAAGGGTGACCGTATAGCCATCGTCGGCGTGAATGGCTCCGGCAAATCAACTTTCACTCGCCTGATATCCGGAACGGAGGCTCCTGATAGTGGCACGTTCTCATTCGGTCATCACACGGAGGTGGCCTTCTTCTCGCAGACTCATGCCGATGTGCTTAACAATGAGCAGACGGTGTTGGAATGTGTGGAGGCAGCAGCCGGTCGCGAAACCCGCCCGTTAGTGCGCAACATTCTGGGTTGTTTCCTGTTCCGTGGCGATGATGTCTTTAAGAAAATCGGGGTATTGAGCGGTGGTGAGCGCTCTCGTGTGGCGCTGGTATGCATGTTGCTCAAACCTGCCAACTTTCTCATCATGGACGAGCCGACCAACCATCTGGACTTCCAGAGTCAGGATGTCTTGCAGGCGGCTTTGGCCGAGTATCCCGGCTCCTATTGCATTGTTTCTCACAATCGTCAATTCCTCGACCCTATCGTCAATAAGGTGCTGGAGTTCCGCTTAGGGCATGCACCCCGTCTTTTTCACGGCAACGTGAGTCAGTATATCGAAACGGTCGAGGCTGAGGAACGTCGTGAGAAAGAGTCTGCAATGAGCGCTCCCTCTGCTGTACCCGGTCGGGCCTCTGACCTCACGGCGGCGGGGGCAAATAAGCGTGACGTTCGTCGTGCACGAGCTTTGGAACGTGAGCGACGGGCTAAACTTATCAAGCCCTTGCAGGCAGAATTGGAACAGGTGGAAATGACTATCGCTGAAAAGGACGAGGCGAAGGCCGCTATCTCCGCAGAACTCGAGAAGCCGGAGAATATGAGCGATAATCAGCGCCTCATGGAGCTCACACAGCAATATCAATCTCTTGAGCGCGAGTCCGAAGCGCTTTATACTCGTTGGGAGGAACTTTCGATTGCTATCGAACAGGCGGAGGCTGAGCTCGCCGCCGGGGCTGAGTAAACATTGACGAGCCGGACCGAAGCAGCTTGCCAGCTCTCAAAGAGGCTGAACATTGTGAGCGGCTGTTTTATGCCAGGCGTACTGTCTTGCCCGGACGGGGGCAGAGAATGCGGCTGTCGGGCAGGGCTTCTGTCAGTGTAAGCTGCATGGAGGCCATTGCTTCTTCATCGCCGTGAACGAGTACGATGGTATGCGGGCGCAGACGGCAGGCGTAGTCTACCAGCGCGGCGCGTGTGGCGTGCCCGGAGAAGTCGAAGCATTCGGTGCGGCAAAGCAGGGGGTAGGCCTGTCCTTTGCCGTTGAGTTTCACATTTTCGCCCGGTTTGGTTGCTTTGATGCGTCCGGCGGGAGATTCGGGGTCGCTGTAACCTACGAAGAGGATGGCATCGTTCTTGTGCGGCAGTACCTGAGCTGCCATTTTATAAGAGACGGTGTGCTCACTCATCATGCCGCTGGAGACGAGGTAAATGTTGCCGGGGGTCGCTACCAGCGGTCCTTTGTCCTGCTTGGGCAGGCCGTGGGTTTCGACCTCATCTTTAATGCGGTAGCCGGGTTTCAGGCGGGGGGTGCTGTCGGACAGACGGTCGTAGACTTGCGTGATTTTGGAGCTCAGACCGCCGAAGTAGACGGGGACATCCGGAATGAGCCCCTCTCGCTTAAAGCGCCCCAGTTCGCAGAGAAGTTCCTGACTTTTGCCGAGGGCGAATACGGGGATAAGTACGGCACCTCCGCCCTCCAGCACTTCGCGGATGGTGCGGGCAAAGCGCTGCATTTCTTTTTCGCGGGTGTACGAGGAATCGCGGTCGGTCAGCCCGTGTGTGCATTCCATGATGAGGACATCGACCCCGCTTTGCGGGAAGTCAGCTCCGCCGATGATGGTTTGATTTTCAAACTGAACATCGCCTGTGTAGAATACGGTGGTGCCGCTCATTCCTTCCAGCAGCACGCCGCAGGAGCCGAGAATGTGACCGGCATCGTGCAGGGTGGCCAGAATGGTGCCGTTGTTGCCGGTTCGGAAAGGTTCGTTATAGGGGCGGGTGACCCAGGCGTTCACATGGCGTTGGAGCTCACCGTGGGTGAAGAATGGGTATTCGATGATGCCCTCGCCCATACGCTTGGCTGTCATCACATTGACGGAGTTGTGCAGCATGGCGTCACCAACTTCGGCGGTGCCGACCGTCATGATGACTTCGGCGCGAGGGTATTCGTCCTGAAAGACCGGCAGGGTGCCGATGTGGTCGAGGTGGGAGTGGGTGATGAAGATGGCATCCGGGTCGGCTGCACCGATGAGGGAGAAGTTCGGTTTGGCGGCATTGCCGTCCTCCTTGGGGTGCATGCCGCAATCCAGCACGATGCGGGAACCCTCCATATCGAGCAGGTAACAGTTGGCTCCGATTTCGGGACCGGCTGTCAGATTGGTCAGCGTAATCATGGTGCGATTTTACTCGGGCAGGCACTCGTCCTCGACGATTTGTTCCAACGTTTGGCGACGGCGAATGACGTGCCACTTGTCGCCGTCTACCAGTACCTCGGCTGCCAGCGGACGCGAATTGTAGGTGCTGGCCATACTGAAGCCGTAGGCTCCTGTACTCATTTCGGCGAGGATTTCACCGGGTTTGACATCGGCTATTTCGCGATTTTGTGCCTGGAAGTCGCCGCTCTCACAGATGGGGCCGACGATATCAGCCACGATGGTGTCGCCGCTGTGCTCCTTCACGGGCCAGATTTCATGGTAGCCTTCGTAGAGAGCAGGGCGGATGATGTCGTTCATGCCGGCATCTATCATCTTGAAGGTTTTCGCCTCGCCTTTCTTTTCGTACAGGCAGGTGGTGAGCATGCAGGCGGCGTTGCCTACCAGACGACGGCCCGGCTCGAGCAGAATCTTAAGTCCCAGCGGTTGGAGCAGGGGGATGAGCGACTGGGCGTAGCTCTTGAGGGTGATTTGCTCCGGGTGAGCGGCCCACCATTCTTCCTTGCCGGAGGCCAGGCACCCGTCGTAAACGATGCCAATGCCACCGCCGATGCTCCAGAACTCAATGTTGTAGAGTTCTTTGAACTTGGCAACTATCGGCGCAACCTTAGTGACGGCTTTGATAAAGGGCTCGACTTCGGTAAGTTGGGAGCCGATGTGCATTTGCAAACCGCGAATGGAGAGGTGGGGCATTTCGGCGGCAATGGTGGCATAGAGTTCTTCTATGCGGCTGAGGTCTACTCCGAACTTGTTTTCATTGGTCCCGGTCGTGATGTACTTGTGGGTATGGGCATCCACATTGGGGTTCACTCGCACGGCGACGGGGGCTTTTACGCCCATTTCACCTGCGATGCGGTTAATTTCGCGCAGTTCGTTCTCGCTTTCGCAGTTAAAGCAATAGATGTTGAGGGAAAGAGCATAACGGATTTCAGCCTCGGTTTTGCCTACGCCGGCATAGGTACACAGGGTGGGGTCGCCGCCGGCGTTGACCACGCGCCAGAGTTCGCCGCCGGAGACGATATCGAAGCCAACGCCCTGCCGGGCCATCAGGTTCAGGATAGCCTTATTCGAGCAGGCTTTGACAGCATAGGCCACATGGGCATCGAGCGGGGCGAGCTCGCGTTGAAGCTCGGTGAGGTCGTCAACGATGGTTTTGCGGCTGTAAACGAAGGTGGGGGTGCCAACGGCTGCTGCGATGTCAGCGAGCTTTACGTTTTCGCAGCACAGTGTGCCATTGTGATATGCGAAGGAATGCATATAGTTCAGTAATGGTTGTTATGGAGTTTCTTTAAAAGTGGTCGGTACCGATTCAGTCTTGTCGTTTATCAGAACGGCTACCCAGGACAGGTCACGAGAGTTCTCCAGAGCGAGCTTAATCATAACGGTGATGGGGACGGCCAGCAACATGCCGCAGGGTCCCCATACCCAGCCCCACAGCAATACGGAGAGTAGGACAACAGAGGTGGCAATGCCGAATTGACGTCCGAGGAAGAGAGGCTCAATGCCGTTGCCGATAGCAAAGTTAATGACAACATACCCGAGCGCAACGATGAGTCCGTCACCGAAATCTCCCAGTACCAGCCCGAGTAGGATGGGTGGGATGGCTGCTACGATGGAGCCGATGGTGGGAATGTAGTTAAGCAGGCAGGCAATCAGTCCCCAGAGGAAGGCAAAAGGTACATCCATGAGGTGGCAGAGCCACCATGCCAGCAGACCGGTGCAGGAACTGGCCACGGTTTTGATGAAAAGGTAGCGCTGTATGCCTTTGAGCGCCTCGATAACCTTGCCTTTGCCCTGCATGCTGTTGGGCAGACTGCGGAAGTTTCGTAGGAAGAGCGGGGTCTCGCCCAGCAGGAAGGTCATGAGCACGAGTACCAGCGTGGTGACAGAGGTGAGGGAGATAACCTGACTGCCTAATGTTTGCGAGACGGAGAGCAGAATTTTGGGATTGATATAGTCCTGAGGGTTGTGGATGAACTGTTGAGCTTCTGTTCCGTAGCCCCAATCGTTAAGGAAACTGATAACGGCCTGATATTTTTCTTCCACGCGCAGCATGAAGTCGCCCTCAATGGTGGCTTTCATGTCGGCTGCGAGGTATTTGATGAGTGAGCCGGCTGCGTAGATGACTCCGGCGTCGAACACGACGGTGAAGAATACGGCAAGCCAATGCGGAAATTTGAGGCAGCGGCGCAGGATGTCGGTAACGGAGTAGCTGATGATGGCAAGGAATATGGCCATCATGATGGGGACAATGAGGTCACGAGCCGCGCGCAATCCGAAAAGTACGATGATGGTACACGCCGCGATGAGCAGGAAGCGAGCTCCTTCACCCCAGCCGGTTTCGTTTTTTTGTTCGGCGATTTGATTTTCTCCGTCGTTTGCCATGACGGCAGATTTTACTACGGTTCTCGGTTTATTGCAAGTGTCTTTCCTGCAATGGCACAATTTATGGTTGTCAGATGATTTTTGCGAGGATTTCAGCAGTGTTGCGTAATTGCAGGAAGTTGTTCAGACTGGCGTTTTCCAGCAGACTGACGTAGCGTTTTTCCTCTACAAGGGTCCGCAGTCCTTTATCTCGGAATAAATCCAGAAAGCGCGTGGGATGAGGCACTCCGCTGTGAGCCAGTCTTTCGTTGTAAAATTTTGTGAACTCAGGTTCACTCAGGGAGCAGCCGTAGGCTACCAGGCAGGCGAGGTTAGCCTGTGCCGGGCTTTCCAGTGGGTCGATGTTTTGCAGCCATGCTGTGGCTTCGGCTTTGCGGATGGCATTTTTTGCCTGTGTGAACCATGGCATGGCGGGGTCGCTTTGCCCGGCCTTGTGTGCCTCTGCCAAATCACGGTAATAAGATATGCGGGCAATATTACCGTAGTAGGATATGCCGACCGTACCGACCCATATCATGAGGGCGCTCATGAGGATGGTGGTGATGATGCCGCCGGGGCTGGCTCCTCCGCGCCGCCAGGAGAAGAGCTGCGAGAACCATGTCATGCCGTGGAAAAATACGGCAAAGGTGAATAGTCCGAGCCCCCAGGCGGTGACTTGTACCATCCACGGTTGCGGGGAGTCCGTCAGGAAGGAGAGAAAGATAAATCCTTTGTTCTGAAGAAAAATCCATACGGTGATGCCGCCGGTAACGGCAACGGAGAGCAGTAACATGCGGATAACTCCCTTAAAAACAGAGAATAGGGTGATGAAGAGTGCGATGATGCCGAGGATGAGTGATATGGTGGTCTGAGCGTCGAAGTTCATGACTGGGGCGGGGTAGGCGGTGATTGAAGTGCTTTGAGAAGTTGTTGTTCGCGCTTTGCTTCGGCTTCGCGACCGAGGTGACGGAGCAGCAGAACTTTGTTATGACGAGCTCGGTGCAGGGCGGGGTCGAGTTGCAGGGATTTATCGAAGGCACTCAAGGCGTAGTCAGGGTGCCCGACCTCGGCAAGAATGAGCCCGAGACGGTAGAATACTTCCGGATTCTGCGGAGCTACTTTAGTGCAGGTCAGCATTTGTTTCAGTGCTTCCTCAAGGCGATTTCTGCGAGCCAGAAAGACGGCGTAGTCCATGTAGGCCACGAGAGCTGACGGATCGAGTGCGATGGCTCGTTTGTATTGAGCTTCGGCAGTGCTGAGGTCGTTTCGGGCTTCTGCCAGAACAGCCAGTTGCATGGCACCTGTGGGTTGGTCTGCCTGATGGTTGGCAATAGCGGTTTGTTCTGCAACGATGTCGGCTGCAGTCGGGTCCTTTGACAGGCGGTCGATGTTGGGCCAGGCTGCCGCTCGGCGTACCAATTTGACGGGGTCGCGTACCATGGAAAGGGCTTCTTCACCCAGCGCGCGGGCTGCCGCTGCGCGTACCATGGCATTTTTATCGTTTGCTGCTGAGCGGGCTGCTTCGAGAATGGCCGGCTCGGGGGCTTGTCTGGCCAGTAGTTCCAGTAGAGTGGCCCGCCAGCCCGGCACTTCTTCTGTTCGGAGGGCGGCGAGCAGCTCTTGAGTGTTGCCCTCTCCGGCCAGAGCTTTGTGAACGGCTCGGGTTCTTGCCCGATAGCGCGCGTTCTTTTGTTCAGGGTAGCTTTTGCGAACGATGTCAGCAGCTTGTTTGTTGGTGAGATTGCTGTGGCACATGGTGCAGGCGTTGGGTATGCCCAGTTCGCAACTCAGTTCGGGATTGGGGGAGTTGAAAGAGTGGTCACGGCGGGGGTCGCGAGCCATGTAGGGGCTCTCGGGCATGTGGCATTCCACGCAGCGAGCTCCTTTGCTGCCGGGCGGGCAGGGGGTGTGAGTGCTGATGTCGATGACGGGGCTGCTTGTTGTGCCTACTTTTGTGCCGTTGGCATGGCAGCGCATGCAGAGTTCATTGGTCTCTTGCGGTAATTTCAGAGTGGCCGTGTGCGGGTCGTGGCAGTCCAGACAGCTTACTCCGGCTGCTCCCATGCGGCTGAGTCTCAGACCTGTCTCGCAGTAATCTTCGTCTCGCTGCATGCCGTTGGGCCAGAATATTCCCTGAACGAGCGGCAGTTCCAGTCGGAAGTGGTTATCAAAGAGCTCGCCGGCGGCAAAGGTATCGTCAAACTCCTCGCGTCGGGCATGACAGCTTGCACAGTTGTCATGAGCTTGCTGAGTGCTGAGTTTGCGGTCTTGCGGTGCCACCATACAGCCGTCGGCGGATGGTTGGTCGCTGAGCTTGTGGCATTGGATGCAGGTGACCCCCGGCTCTTTCCAGGAGGATGAGTAGCGGTCTGTTGCAAGGTCGTAGTTCTTGCGGAAGTGTGAGGTGTGGCACCAGGCGCACTGGGAGTTCCAGTTCATACCGCGCCCCAGCCAATGTCCCCAGTCTCCCGGAGCGCGTGTGGCTGCACCTTCGCGGTTGAGTCGCTCATCGGCTTCAAACATGTCAAACCATTCACGTCGATTGATATCCCAAGCTGCGCTGGGGGTGTGTAAGCCACCGTCTTTTCCTTCGACAAGATATTGTACCAGCGGTGTTCTCCCCAGTACAGAGTGAACCTTAAAGCTGCGGTTTGTTCCGCGGTCTGTCAGGAGGAGCCCGCCCTCGCGGTTGGTGTGGAATTTCAGCTCGGAGCCGTGTGCTTTAAGGTTTTGGCCGTGGAATGGCTCGGAATCCAGCTCGGCGGATGGTGTGCGGTAGGCCCATGCGTGGTCACTTCCGGCCCATTCTTCAAATTCCTTGGTATGGCAGGCTGCACACTGAAGCGAAATGGGTAGCGCGCTTTGCTGCCAGTGAGAGCTTTTGCCGGTATAGGGCTCTGCGCTCGGCTTGTCATCGCAGGCGTTGAGCAGCAGAATGGTGAGTGGCAACAGTTTTTTCACGCGCGGCATTCTAGCACGAAAATGTCGTTATTGCAATCATTTTCGGAGGAGTCGCTCTCGCCTGTCTGCTCGGGTGCCGTAAAATTAACTTGACTCTGCCGAAATGAAGCACTAGAATATGGCAGACAAGATGTAGACGGCGGATTGTTGTCGTTATCGGCGCGTCGTTTAATCTATAAACACATATTAACAATATGAAACTGAACAAGGTAATCGCTTTGGCGTTTGCGGTCCTCTTCGCTGCAGGAGGCCTGAATGCTCAGTCGTTGTCGCCCGACACCAAGACTCATTGGGACAAGGGAACGCTCGTTGTGGAGACCCCCGCTCGTCCCGAAGGGCAGCAGCATGTCATCGGTCTGAAGACTCCTAAGCTGAAGACTGTCCGTGTGGCTTTCGTTGGTCTGGGTATGCGTGGTTCGGGTGCTATTCCTCGCTTCACATACATTCCCGGTGTTGAGGTTGTGGCTCTTTGCGACTATGTGAAGGAGCGCGCCGAGAAGTGCCAGAAGTCGCTGCGTAATGCCGGGCTTGCTCCGGCTGATATTTACTATGGCCCCAAGGGCTACGAGGAGCTTTGCAAGCGCCCCGACATCGATCTTGTGTACATTGCCACGGACTGGGACCATCACTTCCCCGTAGCTAAGTGCGCTCTGGAGAACGGTAAGCATGCCGCCATCGAGGTGCCCAGCGCCATGAATCTTCAGCAGTGCTGGGAGCTTGTGGACCTTTCCGAGAAGAACCGTAAGCACTGCATGATTCTCGAGAACTGCTGCTATGACTGGTTTGAGCTCGACTCCCTCAACATGGCTCAGCAGGGTGTGCTCGGCGAGGTGCTCTATGCTAAGGGCGCTTATATTCACAATCTCGATGAGTTCTGGGATGAGTACTGGGTAAACCCCGAGAATGACCCCGACAAGCTCGGCTGGCGCATGAAGTACAATATGGAGAACCGTGGCGACGTGTATGCCACTCACGGTCTCGGTCCTGTCGCTCAGGTAATGAATATTCACCGTGGCGACCGCTTCAAGACTCTCGTTGCTATGGACACCAAGTCCGTGCATGGTCGTGAGTATGTGGAGAAGAAGACCGGTAAGCCCTGCCCGAACTTCCGCAATGGTGACCACACCACGACCCTCATGCGTACGGAGAACGGTAAGGTCGTTGAGATTCAGCACAATGTGATGAATCCCCAGCCCTACAACCGTCTCTTCCAGCTCGTCGGTACCCGCGGTTTTGCCAATAAGTACCCCATTGAGGGCTTTGCTATCGATGCCGCTCAGCTTACCGCCAAGGGCGCAGCTCCCAAGATTGACGACCTGAGCTCCCACAGCTTTATGCCTGAGGAAGAGATGAAAGCTCTTCGTGAGCGCTATCGTCACCCCATCATCAAGAAGTTCGGTGACATGGCCGAGAAGGTGGGCGGTCACGGCGGTATGGATTTCTTCATGGATGTTCGTATGGTGTACTGCCTGCAGCACGGCCTGCCCTTGGATATGGACGTGTATGACCTTGCTGAGTGGTGCTGCCTTGCGGAGCTGGGTTCTCTCTCCATGGACAATGGTAACTGCGCCGTTTCCTTCCCCGACTTCACTCGCGGTTATTGGAATGAGGTGAAGGGCTATAACCACGCCTGGGCTACACCCGAGGAGGAGGCTGCCGTCACTGCCGCTGCTCAGACCTACACTGCCGCACAGAAGGCTGCCGTTCAGGCATTTGACCTCTGGAACCTCTACGACCTTGCTCAGGCAACCACAGGTGAGGGCAAGGAGGCTGCCGTGAAGGTGTACGAGGAGGCTCGCGCCAAGGCTCGTGCCATGTACAACGCAGGCAACTGATAGTTCCCATACCATTTATACTTCTCCCTGCCATGGTGCTATACTGTGGCAGGGATTTTTATAACGAGTGATTTCTCGCTTTTTAGAATGATTCTTTGTTTTTAATCTTGACTTTGACGGTAAAAACAGATAGCATTCTTACAGGCAGTAAAAATCGGAAATTTAACGCTAATATATTTTATGACTACGACAGAAACAGAAACTCCCGTCAATCCCTGGGAGGGATTTAAGGGCGGCGTGTGGACGGAGTCCATCAACGTGCGCGACTTTATTCAGCAGAACTACGCTCCTTACGAGGGCGATGGTTCTTTCCTTGCCGGTCCGACTCCCCGAACCAATGAACTGTGGGATGAGGTGAAGGAGCTCATGAAGAAGGAAATCGATGCCGGTGGTCTGTTGGATGCCGATACAGAGGTAGTGTCCACTATCGTTTCTCACGCTCCCGGATATATCGACAAAGAGAAGGAGCAGATTGTAGGTCTTCAGACGGATGCTCCGTTGAAGCGCGCTCTGATGCCCTTCGGCGGTCTGCGCATGGCTCAAAAGGCGCTCGAGTCCTATGGTTTGCAGATGTGCCCGCATACGGCAGAGTTCTTCGGTCGTATTCGCAAGACTCACAACGAAGGCGTGTTCGATGCCTACACAAGCGACATTCGAGCTGCACGATCCGCCGGTATCATCACCGGTCTGCCGGATGCTTATGGTCGTGGCCGTATCATCGGTGACTACCGCCGTGTGGCTTTGTACGGCACCGATAAGCTCATCGATGCTCGCCGGAAGGACCTTAAGGAGCGCGAGGCCGGTGTGATGAACGAGGCTACCATTCGTCTGCGCGAAGAAATGAACGAGCAGATTCGCGCTCTGGATGAGCTCGCCCGCATGGGGCAGAGCTATGGTTGCGACCTGAGCCGTCCCGCTCAGAATTCCCGCGAAGCCGTGCAGTGGACCTACCTCGGCTACCTTGCCGCAGTGAAGGAGCAGAACGGTGCCGCTATGTCTCTGGGCCGTGTATCCACCTTCCTTGACATTTATTTCGAGCGCGATTTGGCCAATGGCACCATCACGGAATCCGAGATTCAGGAACTCATGGATCACTTTGTGATGAAGCTGCGTATGGTGCGCTTCATCCGCACGCCTGAGTACAACAGCCTGTTCTCCGGTGACCCCACTTGGGTAACAGAGTCCATCGGCGGCATGGGTGAGGACGGTCGTACCTTGGTTACTCGCAGCTCCTTCCGTATGTTGCAGACACTCTATAACCTCGGACCTGCTCCCGAGCCCAACCTGACCGTGCTGTGGGCACAGGGGCTGCCTGAGGGCTTCAAGAAGTTCTGTGCCAAGGTTTCCATCGAGACTTCCTCCGTGCAGTATGAGAATGACGACCTCATGCGCCCGTACTGGGGCGATGACTATGGTATTGCCTGCTGTGTGTCCGCCATGCGCATAGGCAAACAGATGCAGTTCTTCGGCGCTCGCGCCAACTTGGCCAAATGTCTGCTCTACGCCCTCAACGGCGGTATGGATGAGGTTAAGGGTAAGCAGGTCACACCCGCTGCTCCCCGTTACGAGGGTGAGTACCTTGAGTACGATAAGGTGATGGAGCTCTTCAGCAACATGCAGGATTGGCTTGCCAAGACTTATGTGGATGCTCTCAACATCATTCACTACATGCACGACAAGTATTGCTACGAGCGCATCGAGATGGCACTGCACGACCCCGAGATTCTGCGCACGATGGCCTGCGGTATCGCCGGTCTGTCCGTTGCCGCCGACTCCCTGTCCGCCATTAAGTACGCCAAGGTGAAGGCTATTCGCAACGAGGAGGGGCTTATCGTGGACTTCGAAACCGAGGGCGAGTTCCCCTGCTACGGCAACAACGACCCGCGCGTGGACGACATCGCCTGCGACCTTGTCACGAACTTCATGAACAAGATTCGCGGCCTCTACACCTACCGCGATTCGCTGCCCACGCAGTCCGTGCTCACCATTACCTCCAACGTCGTGTACGGCAAGAAGACCGGCAACACTCCCGACGGTCGTCGCGCCGGCGAGCCTTTCGCTCCGGGTGCCAACCCCATGCACGGTCGCGACAAGAACGGCTCCGTGGCATCCATGCTCTCCGTGGCCAAGCTTAACTACGACGATAGTCAGGACGGCATCTCCTACACCTTCTCCATCGTACCCGGTGCGCTGGGTAAGGAGGACGACGAGCGCCGCACCAAGTTGGTGAGCCTGTTGGATGCCTATTTTGCCGCCACCGGTCATCACATCAATGTGAACGTGCTGGAGCGCGAGACTCTCATCGATGCCATGGAACACCCTGAGAAGTACCCGCAGCTCACCATCCGTGTGTCCGGCTACGCTGTGAACTTCATTAAGCTCACCCCCGAGCAGCAGCGCGAAGTCATCAGCCGTACCTTCCACACAAAGTAAAATATTAAGGACAAGTTACGAAGTAAGAAGGACCGGGTACTTGGTTCTTCTTACTTCGTCCTTTTAATCACCATGTCTCATCATTCTGAATCGACCTCGCCGCGCGGACTGGTTCATTCGGTGGAATCCTGCGGTACTGTGGATGGGCCGGGCGTGCGTTTTGTCCTTTTTCTCAGCGGTTGCAGTCTGCGCTGCCGCTATTGCCATAATCCCGATACTTCTTTCGTGCGCCGCGGTACAGAACGCAGTGCCGACGATGTGCTCGAGGAAATCAGTCGCTACGCCGCCTTTATGAAGGCAGCCGGAGGCGGTGTGACCATCAGCGGGGGCGACCCGCTTTTCCAGCCTCAATTTACCCGCGCGATTTTGCGGGGCTGCAAGGAGCAGGGGCTTCACACTTGCATCGACACCTCCGGCCATCTCGGCGTGAATGCCGATGATACTATGCTGGCTGATATCGACTTGGTACTTCTGGATATCAAGGCCTGGGACCCCGAGGTATATCAAAATCTGGTCAGACAGCCCCTGCAGCCGACTCTTGATTTTGCCGAGCGTCTGGCTGCTGTCGGTAAGCCCGTGTGGCTACGCTATGTGCTGGTACCCGGTGTGACGGACAATCCGGCAGATGTCGAAAAGCTGGCTCGCTATGCCGCCGGGCTCGGCAATGTGCAGCGCGTGGATGTGCTGCCTTTCCACCAGATTGGCCGCTACAAGTGGGAAGAACTGGGACTTGATTACACTCTGGCTGATGTCGAGCCCCCTGAGCAGGAGCTCTCCGATTCCATCCGCGCTATTTTCCGCGCTAACGGATTCGAGCACTGCACCTACTGAGAAGTTTTGAGAAGCAGGCTTCGGCCGGGGGGAATGACTCTATTTTTGTGTCCTTATGGTGTCTCATTTCATTTTGCCACTCTCATTGCAAGTTTTTCTCTTTGCCCTTGACATGAGCAGGGGGTGTGATAAACTCACTTCAGTTTCGGCTCTCTTGCGTTGTTTACCGTGCGAACGGGCGGAGCTCAGAACCTGTTGAGAAGTTGAATTGATAAAAAAAGAAAAGAATGATGAACCTTATGACGGATTCTATGATGTGGGTATGGTATATAATTGGGGGTGTGCTCCTGTTTGTGTCCTGCTATGGAGCCTATTATATATTGGGGCGCAAGACCTGCACTCAGGTGCAGATGTTGAGAACCACCGGTCTCGTGCTGGGATTTTCCTATATTGCGGATGTTTTGGCCTGGTATATAGATGCGATTCCGCCCGCTGCGGTGAGTGCTGTATCATTGGTAATGGTGCAGATGTGCAGTAAAATCATGCTCGGTTTCAGCACCGGTCGTTCGTGGGGTGCACTCGGACTTTGTGTACTTTTGCAAATCCTGATGGTGTTACCCTTCGTTGGATTTCTGTTCACGGATTATTGATTTTCGCGGGGGTGCCGTGAAAATGAACTGAGAGAGTGTGGGGCGCGGCGGCGCGTTTGTGTAGATTCAGCGCACGAAATGGGTCCAGGCGCGGGGCTCATCAAGGGTAGGGTGAGCGGGTCCTTGCTCGATGCACTGCATGAGCCAAGCAAGGTTGCGGCCGAGGTTACGCATGGTCTGGCAGCCTTCGGGGTCCATTTGAACTTCGCCGGGACGCATGCCGTAAATCATGTTCCAATAGAAAGAGCTGACGAGTGGCTGATTGTTGTAAGTGATGTATTTGTTGAGTCGGTCGAGCGTGGTGGAGGCACCTCCTCGGCGAGCCACTGCGATGGTAGCTCCGGGCTTGTAGGCTAACTTGCTGCCGGCGGAGTAGTACAGGCGGTCGAGCAGAGCACAGAGCGAGCCATTGGGACCTGCAAAGTACGTGGGACTGCCGATGACAATGGCTCCTACCTCATCCAGCATATCGTAAATGGTGTTGTAGAGCTCATCACCCATTCCGCAGCGACCGGTTTTCAGGCAACGCCGACAACCGATGCAGCCTTGGACTGCTTTTGTGCCGATTTGTACGATTTCGGCTTCCGCTCCGCCGGTGCGGAGCCCTTCGGCAACCATGGAAAGAGCGTGGAATGTGTTGCCCGCAGCGTTCGGGCTGCCATTGATGAGGAGTGCTTTCATGATGAGAAAATGGTGCGGATATTGTTGAATACAGGGTAGCACGAATGCGATAGCCCTTCAAGAAAAAAGACTTGCAAATGATGGCAGCTAAGTTTATACTCTCGCCCGTCTGCCATCATCCCATGAAACGCTTTTTCGCCTCTCTTCTGCTTTTGTTCGGAATAACGCTTACCTCCGCCTCGGCCGAGGTGTTGACCGGGAAGTGCAGTTATGTGCAGGATGGCGATTCCATAAAGGTTATTCCCGACGGGAGCGAGGATGAAGTGCGTGTGCGCTTGCATGGTATCGACGCGCCCGAGAAAAATCAGGAGTTCTCCCAGCAGTCCCGCAAGAAATTGGAGAAACTCACCCGAGGCAAGCGCGTGCGCGTAGAAGTGCAGGAGGTGGATCGCTATGGCCGATACGTCGGTAAGGTCTATGTGGGACGAGTGTATGTCAACCTGGAAATGGTGAAGGCAGGGCTGGCTTGGCATTATGATTTTCATGCCGATGATGAGTCCGATCGTGACTTGTCAGCGGCCCAGACCGCGGCCAAAAGTGCCCGCAAGGGACTGTGGAGCGACGATTCTATCGTCAATCCCCGCGAGCACCGCAGAAAACACGGCACCGTGCATAGCCGGCGAGAGCAGGGGACGGACGAGTAATTCATCCTTCTCTCGTTACATTGTTTATCATTGTACGCTACATCGAATGAGCGCCCATCAGAGTGCTCCGGGAGTCCAGAACATTCGGGCATGTTCTCGGGTGATGCCACGCATGCTCAAATATCTCGTGCGCAGCAGCTCTGCGGAGCGATGCCCCATTTCGAGCTGCAATCGTGGGAAATCGTGCCATTTTTTTACATGATAGCTCGCAAAAGTATGACGGAGAACATCCTGCTGCCAAGGAATGTCGGTCCCCGCTGCCCGCAAGTCAGCCCATCGCTTGTTCCAATTCGGCGGGCAGATTTTACCGCTGCGGGCCGCTCCGCTTTTTCTGAGCCAGTGACGAAGAACGGGATAGAGCGTGATGTGTCGGCAGCCGCCGGTCTTGCTGTGTGCCGCACGGAGGGTAATGATGCGCTCCTCCCAATCGATGCAGTCCCACTCCAGTCTCATGACTTCCGCCGGGCGTATGCCGGCCCATAGCATGAGCCCCATGGCGGGCATGCAGGCGCGGTGCTTATCTTCTCTGGCGGTGCGGAGCAAGCGGCAGAGCTGCTCCCAGGGAAGAGGATGAACCTCAGCCTCGGCAATGTGTTGATGAGGTAAGGAGCGTACCGGATTACTATGGCAATAACCATAGCGGATGTTGATTTCAAAGAGATTGTGCAATATCCGCCTTGCTTTGTCCTGTTGGCGGGGAGTGCTGCCGGCGCACTCGATGAGCGCTTGACATTCCTTGCGGCCGAGCTTGCTGAGAGGTTGTGTTGTGACATCCGGCGAGAGCTGCATCATGCGACGGCAGAAGTAACAGAACTCACTCCGGGTGCGCGCTCGCCGATTACTCTTACTCTTTTCTGCTTCCTTCACGGCTTCTGCAAAGCTCGGAACGTACCCGCCCGAGATGTAATCCCGGGCTTGCTTTAGCCACTTTAACCATTTCTTCGGAGCCCATTCGAGGGAGAATATATTCATCGTCTGTATATCGTTTTATATGCTGTGACCGACGGATTACCAATCCGATGTCAAGCGTAAATGGTGCATCCGAAGCGAAGTGAATAACTTATGAACAAACGCGCACCGAAGCTGTCTAAAGCTACGTCGGGATAAATGCTCTCTGATATTCGGAATATTCTGATAATCAAAATATCCGAACAAGATTGCGAGATGAGCGGATTGGTAATCCGTTACCATAGCTGTATATAATATCATACAACTTCATACACTCTCTCCGCTATGGCCGCACGCAAGGTTATCACATTTAAGTCCGGCATTCGTATGCAACTCATTATGAATGCAATCATGACAGAACTGGGCATCGACCGCACCTCCGTCATTAAGCTGTCCGTTTACTGTTTTGCCGCCCATCTTTTGCAACATCGTTCACAATTATTCAGTTTGCAGCAACTCGTGCAGGAACTGGAAAAACAAGCGCTCGATGAAGCGCTGCCGCCTTTCGGGGTATTCAGCGAAGAATAACTGCTCCCGGTATACAGCGAACTCCGATTTCTTGTCGCCGCGAAGTGCGATTCTGCCTCATTGCAGAGTGAAATTGTTGCGCTGAACGTAACCGTGATATTGCGTCGGCTGTTGTCGACACCGTTGAAATAGGGGGAATGCTCGGGGCGACAGGATTCGAACCTGCGACATCCAGCTCCCAAAGCTGGCGCTCTACCAGGCTGAGCTACGCCCCGAGTATCAGTAGAGTAAAAAAGCGAGAAATTTGGGCAAAAAAATAATGGCTCGGGACGGGATCGAACCGCCGACACGCGGATTTTCAATCCGCTGCTCTACCAACTGAGCTACCGAGCCATTCTTGCAAGCCGCCGTTCTTGGCGGGGTGCGAGGGAAGTTTACACCTTTTGTTCCTGTTTGGCAAGCAAAAAATATAAAAAAACTTAAAAAAGATTGATTTTTTTGTCAAATGAAGCTGTTTTTGACGAAAGAAGGTAAAAAAGCAGGGCAAGACCCATGGGCCTTACCCTGATGAAGTTGATTTTATCTGCGGCGGGATTACTTTGCCTGAGCTGCACGTCGGCGACGGGCAGCCAGAGCAGCGAGTGCCAGCAGGCTGAGCGTGGCGCTTGTCGGCTCGGGCACTGCTGACATCATGGTGATGTTCAGACTGCCGTTATCCATCCCGGTATAGGTGAGTGCATATTGGTCACCGGACAGGTTGGTGAACCAGGGGCTCGCCATAATATAATCATCGGTCGTGATGGCGGTGTAGCTTGTGTTACCCAGCGTCAGACCATCCACTCCGCTGAAGAGGGTGGCGGATTGACCGACGGACAGCGCACGAACGCGAGACAGCGTATCTTCTCCCAGTGTAATCCCCTGATTCAGGGTCAGACTACTGCCCATGTTCAGACCTTCTGCTCCCACTTCCAGCGTAGACCCTGTTGCCAGCGTGAGGTTGGCGTTGAGCGTAGCTTCGGCACCGAATTCGGCGTACTTATTCACCGTGATATTCGCTTCCGCAGCAGTGGTTACTGTTGTGCCGGTGTAGACCGATACTGTCTTTTCAGCTTTCACCACAAGGTCATCCAGATTAAGCTCTGCAGCCTGCTGCATAATCGTCAGATTACCGGCTGTGGCATACATATCCGTAATAATGTTGGCTGCATGACTTACCGTCAGCAGACCGCTGCCGGCATTCTCCACAGAGGAGTTGAGCAACTGTGTGCCAAGTGTCACATCGCTGTCGGAGCGTGTAGTCAGATGGCCGTTGGTCAGCAACCAGTCAGCAGCATCAATTGAGTCAATTATAATTTGAGCAAAATCTGATTTTTTCTGAAAAATCGATTT
>JAUNRC010000071.1 GCA_030535875.1 Akkermansia sp.
AGCCGGAGCGCTCGGAGCAGCGGGACGTGCCGGCGCCATCGGGCTGGTCGGTACGCTCAGCGGAATGGTCGCAGCGGGACGTGCCGGAGCTGCCGGTGCCGTGGGCGGGACGGGTGCTGCGCCGGAGGGACGCGGAGCCGCCGGAGCTGCCGGGCGGGAAGGCGGTGTGGGGGCACTCAGCGGCACGGTGTTAGCCACAGGGCGAGAGGGCGGTACGGGTGCCATCGGTGCGCTCGCCGGCTTGGGAGCCATGGGGCGCGTGGGAGCAGCAGCGCCGAGTGCGGGTGCGGGAGCAGACGGGGGGACGGGAGCCGCCGGGCGGGGTACAGAGGGAGGAACCGGTGCGGTAGGAGGCGCCGGGCGAACGGGTGAAGGGGGCGGAGGAGGTGTGCTCATATCAGTCAGTAAAGTCTATAACCGCAAAGCGGACTTCTTTTATATTGCACTTTTTTTTCATTATTGCAAGCGGAAAACGCTCATAAGTTGCATTTTTTTGCACTTTCCTGCAATTAAAGGTGTGAAAGCTGATGATTTGTATTATTTCGCTTTATTTTGTAAGTGTTGGTAGAGGGCTTTTTTACCGCCGGGTTCGAGCGGTTGTTGCCAGGAATCGTCGGGAGTAAGTTCCATGGCTCGGAGAATGTTGAGGTCGGTTTTGCAACTTTTGAGGAACTGATGTAATTCCGGGGTGCCTTTTCGGGTCCAGCTACGAGCATCTTGTCGGTACATCGCAGCGTTGATATATCCGCTCTTTTTAGCGATGTTATCTCCGTATGTCATGAGAGAGAGTGCTTTGGCGGGGTTGCCGTTGTACATTTCCCGGCGGCCCCATTTTTGGAGATTTAGCGCGTATAGAGAAATCCAGCTCGAGAGGCGTTTGTTATCAGGAGTGAGTTCCGGATAATAACGTCGGGAGATAATTTCTGCTTCCTCGTGGCGGTTTTGTTTGCTGAGAAGCTGGGCTAATATGGATGCCGTGAAAAATTGGCGGGGATTGCCCTGAAGAGCTGTGAGAAGGCCTTGTTCGTAGGCTGCCCAATCGGGTTGTGCTCCGCCGGGGGCTATGGCGATGTAGTGGTCGGTTATGGAGGTGTCCGGATATTTCGGTAGGACGGAAAGAATGAAGGCGCGTCGCTCAGGGATGGTAGCACCGTTGGTATTCATGGTGTCGTACTCGATATGTGCGAGCCATGCGGGATAAAGAGTTGAGCTGAGTTTCATCATGGTTGTTATGAGAGTAAGAGCCAAGACGAAGATGAGTACTCTGCCGCAATTGCTTTCTGCTCGGATGGGGCGAACGGACGGCCCACTGCCGGGAGCCCATTTTCTTCTGCTGAAAAGAATAATCGGTGGGTGCGGAGTGGGGGTGGCAAGTGTTCCGCAGGCAAAAGCGGTCATGGCAACTAATGAGAAGTTGTGCCAGATGAAGTCAGAAATGGCAATTCCGCTGAGTGAAATCAGAATCATGATGGCCATTGCCGCGCGGCTTCTTTGCGCTTGATTGATGTGGTCGTTTGCAAGGGTGCGGAAACCTTGTATGAAGTGTAAAATAAGAAGGACGCTCATCAATAATAAACCGATGATGCCATAGTCTGTCCACATTTGCAGATATTCGTTGTGGGCGTAATTGGGAAGTCTCCATTCTGAGAAGTAGGGGACAATTTCCCATTGTGCTCCACCGGGGCCGAATCCCCAAAGAGGAGCTTTCGGCGCTACATGACAGATGGTGTCCCAGATGTAGTAGCGGCCATGAGAGCTAAATTCGGTGAGTAATTTGAGTAAGTTGTTGCTGAAGAATAAATCACCTACTAATATAAGACTGCCGATTAAGATAAGTCCGACTCCGATGAGGATGGCCCAGCCGATGGGGCGATTGCTGAACAGGCGAATGATTAGCCAGAGCAACCAGCCGATGCCGGTCAGTAGGGGTAACATGAACCAGATGGCTCGTGTGCCGCAGAATGAGGAGGCAACTATGGCCGCCAGTCCGATTATAATCGTGAAAAAATCTCTCCAATGGTTGATGCCTTGCCAAATGGTTCGCCATACAAGCAGAGAACCGCTGAGGGCTAAAAAGCCGCCGGCAAAGTTTTTGTAGACGAAGAGGGAGGTGTTGCGGGTATTCGGGCCGCTTAGGCTGACATCTGCTCTTCCGATAAAATGCAGGCTCGGATGGTGGTTCTTCATGAGCCAGAGGTAAAATAAATTGAGCAGAACGGCCGTAATGAGGATAATCATTAAGGAGCGATTGCTTTTATTTTGGCCGGTGTAAAGTCCGGCTATGTAAAAAATGATGCCCCCGAGGATGAGCCCGGCATCGGACCAATTCTCGATAACGGAAAATCCTGTGAGCGCGCGCACTAAATAATAAGCAGCCGCGGCCAGACTCAGCCAACCGAGCAGCGGCATGCGTACAACTTTGTAACCGATGAGTATGGCAATCGCTGCAATGGCGGTAACGATGCTGAGAATCCAAAGTGATGGCGTATGCGTGTAGGCGCTTGCATCAATTACCGACATGCCCGCAATCCACAGTATACTCAGCAAAATGCCGGGGATGAGCGCTACTTTGCTTTCTGTCAGGCGAGGGAAAGAGGGGCGGGGCGGATGAGGGGCCGATATTGCATTTTGCCTGTCTGTCATGTGGTTATTTTGCCTGTCGTGTGATAGGCTGTCAAGGTAAATGAATGAAGAGAGTAATTTTTGGCTTGCTGTATGCCCCTCTGTTATAGTAGGATATGCAACATGTTCAGGAAGATATTATTTGCGATTTTTTCTACGGGAACCCTCTTGCATGCCGTTTCTGCACCGGCACCTTATGGCCCGGTACCCACGCGGCAGCAGGTGGATTGGCTGCGGATGGAGTGGTATGCTTTCGTTCATTTCGGGCTCAACACATACACGAACAGGGAGTGGGGATATGGTGACGAATCGCCCAAGCTCTTCGCGCCCTCGCAGTTCGATGCCGAGGCTATCGTCCGTACCTTTAAGGGGGCCGGAATGAGTGGTATGATTTATACGGCTAAGCATCATGACGGGTTCTGTACCTGGCCGACAAAGTCCACATCCCATAATATAAAGCAAGCTCCTTGGAAAGACGGTAAGGGTGATGTGGTGAAAGAATTTGCGGATGCTTGCCGCAAGCACGACTTTGCCTTCGGTACCTACCTTTCTCCCTGGGATCGTAATTGTGCGGATTATGGTAAGAAAGGATATCTGAAAGTCTATTATAAACAGATTCGTGAACTTCTCACGAAGTACGGCCCGATATTTGAAATTTGGTTCGACGGAGCCATGGGCGGTGATGGTTATTATGGAGGTGCTCGCCAGAACCGCAATATCGGTAAGGCCGATACCTATTACAACTATGAGAAAGTTGTTCGGGATATTCGTAAGTTGCAGCCTGATTGCATTATTTGGGGTGCTGCCGGTCGCGGAGATGTGACTTGGGGCGGCTCGGAGAAAGGTTTTGTGAAGTACCCGCTTTGGAACACCCCCGGCAATAAGTGGCTTTCTCTGGAAGGAGACACGCCCATAAATCATCGCGGTTGGTTCTGGCACCCGGGGCAGGCAAGCGCGGTGAAATCTCCCGCTCATCTCATGGATGTTTACATGGCAAGTGTGGGGCGTGGTGCTAATCTTATTTTGAACTTGGCACCGAATCGTGATGGTCAGCTCGATGCCGCGGATGTTACCTCGCTGGAAGCTTTCGGTCGCATGCGCCGCGCTTTGTTGGCAAAGGACTATGCGCTCGGTGCACAGGTGCAGCCTTCTGAGGTGCGTGGCAATGCTGCAAAGTTTGCCGGCGATAAACTCACGGACGGTGATTTGGAGAGTTATTGGTGTCCGGAGGACGGTACGAAGACTCCCTCAGCCGAAATCCGCCTTTCCTCACCCGCTACTTTTGATGTCGTGCGTCTGCGCGAGCAGATTCGTTTGGGGCAGCGCGTGGAGTCCTTTAAGGTCGAGGCGTTCGTGAATGGCCAATGGCAGGTTATTGTGGAGCCGGGGACTGCCGGGCAGGTGGAGAAAGGCTTCGACCTGCGCGGCGGGAAGGGGCATACCATCGGGCATCAGGTCATGCGCTGGCTCAAGCAACCGGTGACGACGGATCTGCTTCGTTTAACGATTACCTCGGCTAAGGCCTGTCCCTGTATTACGGAGTTTTCACTCTTGCGCATGCCCGGTGATGAGCAGGTCGCTTCCGTCGCGGACGGTAGCGAGACGGAAGTGGCGCTGAGTTCGCAGGGCTGGACTTATAGTGGTTTTGTAGCCGATGTGGCACCTCTGGCTTTCGATGGCAAGCCTGCCACCATGTGGGAAATTAAACGTACGCCTTCGCATTTTGTTGTTGATATGCAGCGTGAGCAGACGGTGTGCGGCTTTGCTTATTTACCCCGTCAGGATGGCAAAACTCAGGGGATGACCAGCCGTTACAGAGTGGAACTCAGCCTTGATGGTCAGAACTGGCAGAAAGTGGCAGAGGGTGAGTTCGGTAATCTGAGAGCTAACCCGGTGGAACAGTTTATTTCTTTCCCGTCCGCAAAGGCAAGGTATTTCCGTTTCTTCTCGACTGCTGCTCTTGATGGTACGGGAAGTAGTGTGGCGGAAATGAAAATATTCACACCTGTCGTAAAATAAAACTTGCGTTTCTATTCTGTGCAGGAACCGCGGCTGTGATGGCAGTGCGCGGTTCCTTTTTTTGTTTGTATTGATAAATAAGCCTTAAAAATGAAGAAAAATAGGCAATTTTCTTGACAGATTGGTCCCGTTTGCTATGATGGTATGGTAATCGAATGGGGAACTGTTTTTACCTGTCCCGTTTTCTCTTTATATTCTTACAACCTCAATATTATGAAACTGCATCTCCCTAAGGGACTTAGAAGCGCCGTTCTCGCCTGTATGGCGGTCGTGGGCGGCTTCGCTGCAACTGTGGCTACCGGTGCTGTGACCGGCGGTGTTGTTGCTTTCGCTCTCGCATTGCAGGCTCAGGCTGCTTATGATGAGGCTACGGCTACTTATTCCGGGAACGGTAATAAAGATATTAACCCCTCGGGGGTAAATGTTCCGAGTGGTAAAATATTGACTTTTGCATTGTCAGAGCCGGGGGGCGGCAATGGAAGAAATTATTTTAGTGCCTCTGCCGGAACATATGACGGAGATATTATAATTGGAGGTACGGAAAGTGGAACAGGACTTCTTATTAATGACGGTTCCGGTAATACAGTAATATTTTCCGGCGCTGTGACCGGTAGCGGTACGATTTCTAAAAAAGGAGCCGGTGAAGGGTTTAAACTTCATTTTTCAGGCGATGTCAGTAATTATACGGGTCGAATAGAGTTGGCTGCCTCTAGGACGTATACGTTAAAATTTTCAGGAGTAAATAACAGTTCGGCCGAGAAAGGTGTATCCGGCACCGGCGATATAGTGTTCAGTACAGCGAACAATACACTCGTTTACGATTACTCTGATGGTAAGACTGTCTATGTGACGAATGCTATTTCGTGGTCATCCGGTGATGCTAAAGTGACTCTTAACGGCACGGATGCCGTTGTCTTTACGAAGAATGTAAACCTTCCGACTCTTGTATCGAATGCTTCGAGGGTGACATTCAACGGTGCTGAAAATGTAATCGGAGCAGCAAGTTACACCAACACCATTACAAGTGCGCTGGAGGTAGGAAGTGGTGCGACCCTTACGCTCAAGGGAACGCTTACTCTTTCTTCAGCTATTACCAATGGCGGAGCTCTGGAGTTTGACTCCGGTGTGATGCTGGATCTCTCAGCATTGACTGCTGTTGACGGTGTGTACACGATTTTCACCGGCGGTACGACATCAACATTTACGTCTCTTTCTGTTGCTAATATCTCCAATTATGATACCTCTCTTGAGGGTGAAGAAGGTGGCTGGGTGTTCGATGCTAATGGTACGATATATTTCTCTGAAGTGCCTCCTCCCAATGTTCTTGTTGTCGGTAGTGACGGAGTGGCTTATGACAGCTCCGATGTGGCCGGGAAGAACACTATTCGTCTCGCCGGTGGTACTTTGACGTTGGGCGATACTGATGTCGCGGCTGCATTGACTACGCTCGAGACTCGTTCCACAGGCGGTGCCATCGTCGCGACCGGCACGGAGAATGAGGTGACTTTCTCGACCGTAACTGTTTCCGATGGCGCAACCATCACCTTGAAAGATGGTGCTACTGATTTGACGGTAAAGGCCAATGCGCTCAGCCTCGGAGAAGGCTCATCCATTATGGTTGAAGCCGGTCAGGTGCTTGATTTGACTGCAATCAATTACACCGGTGATGACGGAGTATTTGCCGACATGGTGAACGCCGTGAGCGGAGCCGGTACGGTAAAGGCCAATGCGAGCGGTACTGTTGTGTTGCGCAAGGATGCTACCCTGAGCACGAATCTTGAGATGGCTGCACTGGAACTGAACTCCTGGAAGGAGACGAATCCCGGAAAGGTGCTGACAATAGCTGAAGAAGGTTCCCTTGCCGTAGCCGGAACGCTCATTGTTGAAAGCACGGCTTCCGTGAAGGTTGAAGGTGGTGAGCTGAGTGCCGCTGATATTAAGCTGGGGCATACTCAGGCCAATAATTTCGGTCACCTGAGCATGACCGGCGGCAGTATAACCACTTCCGGCATTACTGTTCAGAACGGTGCCGATACCGGTTGTACTTTCACGATGAGCGGCGGTACGTTGGAAATTACCGGTGCGAATGGTATCGCTTCCCAAATTGTAACCACCATTACAGGTGGTTCCCTCGTGGCGAACTCCGCTGCTTGGGGCGTAACCGGTGCAACAATCAGTAATGTGACCATTTCCGGTTCTCAGAAGATTACTCTGACCGATGCCACACTGAATTCCGCTGTTACCAATAACGGAAGTCTTGCTCTGAGCGGGGCTCTTACCGCAAACAATATTGCAGTTAAGGGTAGCGACACGCCCACATATACAGAGGGCGATAACGGATATGCTCAGTCGGGATTGGTATATACGATTGTCAGCGGCTCCGGTACGCTCGATGTCTCCGGTTTGACCGCTCTGACTGTAAACGGCGAAGAAGTTGCCGTCGGTGAGTTGCAGGACAACGGAACAATTGTTAAGGGTGGTGAAGTTGATTACAGCACCTACCATGTGCGTAGCGGCAGCGTTGCCTACAACGATGAGCTG
>JAUNRC010000005.1:0-57033 GCA_030535875.1 Akkermansia sp.
TGCAATTTCTGTTCGTACAGTCGGGATTTCCCCTCGAACTTCCTCTTCCACGGTTCGTTACCTCCCCGCAGTTGTTCTTCAGGTCTGGGATTCCGCATCATCGCGGCTCCGCGCGGACTTTCACCGCAGTGCGCATATCGCGTCGGTCGTACCACAAAAACCGCCGTTCGCGAAGAACGGCGGTTTTTGTAAACAGAAGCGCTCCGGCCGCGGCTCGAACGCGGGACCCCAAGCTTAGAAGGCTCGTGCTCTATCCAACTGAGCTACCGGAGCAACTTGCGCGCGGCTATACTAGCAGCTCGCCGACATAAATGCAAGCTTTTATTTCGGAAAGAATCGCCTGACGAGCGGCTCCTGCACAGCGAATAGAGCCTCTCTATCCGCCGGCTCATAATCGAGATATCCGTGCAGGTGAGTCAAGCCATGAACCATATAACGAAAAAGCTCCTCCTGCGGGTCGATACCATGCTCCGCAGCATAACGGGCAGCAGTATCGCAACTCACCAGAATTTCCCCGTAGGGGAAAGTAATCGCATCCGTCGCAGACGGATCATCCAGAAACTCAGCGTGCACGCGCGCAATCGTCTCATCATCCACCACGGAAATCTCCACCACAGGGAGCTGGGAGAGCACATGATCCGGCCCGGGCGGCGCAAGCAGCAGTTCCGGCAACAAGCCGTTGAGCGCCTGAGCAAAGCGGCTCATCAGCGCCTCGTCCACCCCCTCACATTGAGCGTTGAGATAAATTTCAATCTGCGGCACCATCACCCTGCTCCCGGAGTTTTTGTTTGCGCTCTTTTGCCGCCGCTCGTGCAGCCCGGAAAAAAAGCTGAAATTGTTCCAGACAAGCCTCGCCGAGCACCCCGCCCACACATTCACACTTATGATTGAGGGGTGGGTTGGAGTCCAGCAGGTTAATCCACCCGCCGCACGCACCGCCCTTGGGGTCGCGAATGCCGAATACCACGCGCTCCGGCCGACAGTGCACCATCGCCCCGGCGCACATCGGGCACGGCTCCTTCGTCACATAAACAGTGCAACCCTCAAGTCGCCAATCACCCACCGCAGCGGCAGCCGCCGTCAGGGCGAGCATCTCCGCATGGGCCGTGGCATCCTTGAGGGTTTCCACCTGGTTCCACCCGCGGGCAATCACGCGATTATCCTTCACAATCACGCAGCCGCAGGGGACTTCGCCGACCGCGCGGGCCTTTTCGGCCTCGCGCATGGCCAGCATCATAAAATGTTCATCCTCCGTCAAGGGAGAAGAGAAGTTATCGGATGGTGACACGCTCGTCGCTATCCAGAATAGCCTGCAACTCGGGCCAGCCCTCCTCGGTCTGGTTCTGGAACATGTGCAGGTAAACAGATACCGCACCGGCAGGATACTTCTCAAAGAGAGCATCTACCGCAGCCTTCAGCTTGTCGGCATCCAGCGTCTCGGGAAGAACGTCCACCACACCATGACCATTGTGCTCAATGCCCAACATCTCAATGAAGGAGATGAGCATACCCTCGTGCTTGCGGATGAGCCACACCTGCAACAAGTGGTCGGCAATCGTCTCCGCCGGCTTCCAGGTCAGCATCTTCTTAATCCATGCGAACTGCTCTTCAACGGGCTTCTGCTGCATGAACTGAGGGCGCAGCTTCTTCAGAGCGCCCAGCTCACGGAGAGCAGCGCGGTACACGCCGCGCTCCTGATTGCGCATCCATGAGAGGAAATTATTGACGGTCTCGTCATCCGACTTCTGGAAAATGGTGTAAGACTTCATAGTTCTTCGTAAAAAACGTGAGCTTAATAAATCACAAATCTCCCCATTTGTCCAGAAGAAGATGAGACATAATATCAGAATGTTGCACCATCGCTCCGCGAACAGATGGAAATATAGATTGTCCGTCTGTACCGCCCTGCACTATAATGCTGCTTGCGCCCCCACCGACGCACTCCCCCACCATGGAAAATCACAAATATACCTCATCGAGCATGTTAACCGGCGGCATGCGCTGCTACACCAACTTCACCCCGTCCGGCGAGACCTTCGCCACCGACGTTCACGCTGCCCTGGGCGGCAAAGGCGAGTACCCCTGCCCGGCAGACATGCTGGCAGCCTGCCTCGCCTCGTGCATGTTAAGCATGATTGCCTTCACCGGCTCGCGCAAAGATTTCGCCACGGATGGCATCTGCATCAAATCTTCATGCAGCGAAACCCCGGACGGAATATCCGACTTCAATCTCGACATCATCGTTCCCATCGTCCTCACGCACGCCCAACGCTCCATCCTCGAACACGTCGTACTCACCTGCCCCGTGGGAAAAGCCCTCAACCCCGCCATCCGAAAAAACATCACCTGGCACTGGTCCGATTAACTTTTTGCGGCATACCACCTTCATCCGGCCGTTTTTTCTTGTCAATCCGCCGCCCCTGTGGTTCAATATCGTTCGTAACCACACAACTGTGCTACAGTGGCGGAATGGTAGACGCAGGAGACTTAAAATCTCCCGGACGGTAACGTCTGTACGGGTTCGAGTCCCGTCTGTAGTAGCTAAAATCAACGCTTTGCATGAAAATGCAAGGCGTTTTTCTTTACCTCAAAAAAGCACAAAATAGGGCATATAAGCGCAGAAAAACGGCATAAAAAAGGAGTTACCCCATTGAGGAGCAACTCCTTTTTCCGGATGGTAAAAACGGCTTTACTTCGTCAGGCCATCCTGCTTTGCCTGGTTCCAGTATGCGTACTCCGAACGATTGAAGTCAACGTACTCAGGAGAGAGGTCCGTAGTATAGACCACATACTCCTCACTACCAAGGTTGAGGTTGATGAGCACCTCAAACTCGCGGGCCTGCACACGTTCGCGCAGGTCATCACTGGGTGTGTCGGTCTGTTCACCGCCACGGCAAGCAGGCAAGCCGGCGATATCGATATCTACCTTCTCCTCCTTCACACGGGTACCGCTGTAACCCACGGCATGTATGATACGGCCCCAGTTGGGATCACCGCCATTCCATGAACTCTTAACGAGGGATGACTTGGCCACACCCTCAGCCACACGACGAGCCTCAGCCTGCGAGGGAGCGCCCACCACACGGACAGTCACATATTTAGTCACTCGCTCACCATCCTGCACAATGTGCTTAGCCTGCTCCATCATCACATAATGAAGCGCCTTTACAAAGACATCCCAACCTTCGCAGCCGGGAGCAAGTTGCACTCCCGAAGCACCATTGGCCATCACCAGACAGGTGTCGTTCGTGCTCATATCACCGTCAATCGTAATGCGATTAAACGAGTGCTCCACACCGTCATGAACAATGGCATCCAAATCAGCACGACTCACCCCGGCATCCGTACAAATCAGGCAAATCATCGTTGCCATGCAGGGAGAAATCATGCCGGCTCCCTTGCAGCAGGAGCCGATTCGCACCACCTTACCACCAATATTAAGCTCCACGGCAACCTCCTTCTCGCGAGTGTCGCTCGTGATGATGGCCGAGGCCACATCATGCCCCTTGTCGGCCGAAAGGTCATGGCAAAGCTCAGGCAGGCGCGGCTCAATGCGCACCATCGGCATGGGCAGACCTATCACGCCGGTAGAACAAACGGCTACCTCCGAAGGCTTGAGGCCCAGCTCTGCGGCTACAATGGAGCATTCCTTACGGGCAACGGCCACACCGCCTGCACCGGTACAGGCATTCGCATTGCCGCTGTTGGCGACAATCGCCCGCACATTGCCGCGACGAAGATGGTTCTGACTCACGCGCACACAGGCAGCGCGCACCCGATTGGTCGTAAAAGTTCCTGAAGAAGTAGTCGGCTCGGTCGAATAGACCAGTGCAAGGTCCAGACGTGTAGCAGTCGGCTTCTTAATGCCGCAGCTAAGCGCATTGGCCACATAACCCTTGGCAGCGGTCACGCCGCCCTCTATCTCTTTGAATGAGCATTCTGGCATAGCAAAATATCGGGATTTCCTACCCTGTACCCCTTCAATTTGCCATACTAAATGCCTTTCTGCAAGCCTAAAAACATGCCTACGTGACATCAACAGCACTTCGAGACATGATTTTGCCTTGCTATACGAGCTTAGAATCGCTATAATGTGCGCGCAGGTAACATCAGCCACCTACCTGCCCGACATATATGCAAAAAGACCCCACCGGCAAAGAAATCACAAGGCGCACGGCCACTCCGGCCTTCATGGTGCGCAAAGCCGGCGTGCGGATGACGCGTCAACGCCGCGCCGTAATCGAAGTACTCCTGCAATCCTACGACCACCCGACCGCAGCGCAAATCTATGAACGGGCCAAGGACATATTACCGGGCATCTCGCTGGCGACCGTCTACAACTGCATCGAGTCGCTGGCGGCTCACCGACTGATTAACCAACTGCACTTCGACAACGGGCCGTGCCGCTTCTGTCCCAACGTCGAGCCGCACGTCCATGTGATGGACGACGAGAGCAATCGGGTGATTGACGTTCAGTTAAAGGAGGGGCTTTCCCCGGAAGACGTTTTTGAACTGCCGGAAGGCGTTCACATCAAAAGCATGGAGGCTTACCTGCGCGGTGAAATTCCTGAACATTGTCTGACAGAAAACGAAAAATGAGTCTGATTATCAGAAATCTGAGTGCGCGCGTGAAAGATGGTGCGCAGATATTGAACGGCATTAATCTGGAAATTCCCAAGGGCGAAGTGCATGCTGTCATGGGCCCCAACGGCTCCGGCAAAAGCACACTCTCCAAAGTCCTGTGCGGTCACCCCGACTACGAAGTCATCTCCGGCAGCGCCGAGCTCGACGGACAGGACCTCTTTGCCATGACGGTCGATGAGCGCAGCCGCGCCGGACTTTTCCTCGCCTTCCAATACCCCGTAGAGGTCCCCGGTGTGACGAACGCCAACTTCATGCGAGCAGCCCTTCAGGCCCGCCTGCCCAAAGGCGAAGAGCTGGATGCCGTGAACTTTTACAAGACCATGCGCAGCAAGATGGCCACTCTGGGCATGGACACGAAGTTTACGGCCCGAGCCGTCAACGAAGGGTTTTCGGGTGGAGAGAAAAAGCGCAACGATATTCTGCAAATGATGATGTTGGAGCCCAGCTACGCCATACTGGACGAGACTGACAGCGGACTGGATGTGGATGCGCTGCGCATCGTCTCCGACGGAGTGAACGCCATGCGGGCACCGTACCGCAGCTTCCTGGTTATCACGCACTACAAGCGCCTGCTCGACTACATCAAACCCGATGTTGTACACGTTCTCTACAAAGGACAGATTGTACGCACGGCCGGCTACGAACTTGTCGAGCACATCGAGCAGAACGGATTTGACTTCCTGAAATCTGAGGAGTGATGGACGAGTCCCCTTTCCAGATTGACACGCGTGGTGAGTTCTCTTTCCCTGAGAACCACAAGTTCGATGCCGGTTTCGGTCTGACCGAGGCCACCATCGACTACATTTGCGATGCGAAGGGCGAGCCCGACTGGGTACGCCAATTCCGCAAAGATGCCCTGCGTAAGTTCAACGAAATGCCCATGCCCACTCACTGGGCTCCCGAGGGCATCAATGACCTCGATTTCGACAAAATCCGCTACTACCTCTCGCATGGCACCATGCCCTACAAGGACTGGGAGGACGTTCCGGACGACGTTAAGCGCACCTTCGAACGCCTGGGTGTACCCGAGCAGGAACGTGCGTTCCTCGCCGGCGTGGATGCTCAGTACGACTCCGAAACAGCCTACAACAACATGCGCGAAGAGCTCAGCAAGCAAGGAGTCATCTTCGTGAACTCTACCGAAGGGCTGAAAGAATACGAGCACATCTTCCGCCCCTGGTTCGGCAAGGTCATTCCGGTGAGTGACAACAAGTTCTCCGCACTCAATCACGCAGCCTTCTCCGGCGGCTCTTTCATCTATGTGCCCAAAGGGGTGAAAGTAGCACAACCTCTTCAGGCCTATTTCCGTATCAACTCCGAGAGCATGGGCCAGTTCGAGCGCACCCTCATCATTGCCGATGAAGGAGCTGAACTCATGTACATGGAAGGCTGCACCGCTCCCAAGTACGACAGCGCCACCCTGCACTCCGGCGTGGTAGAACTGGTCGCCCTCAAAGGTGCCAAAATTCAGTACGTTACCGTACAGAACTGGGCCACCAATGTATACAACCTCGTTATCCAGCGAGGATTGGCAATGGAAGATGCCGAGATTCGCTGGATTGACTGCAACATCGGCTCCGGTCTCACCATGAAATACCCGGCCGTGGTGCTTCAGGGCCGCCGCGCCCGAGGAGAGGTGGTGAGCATATCACTCGCACACAGCGGCCAGTTGCAGGACACCGGTGCACGCATGATTCATGCCGCCCCCGAGACCACATCCAACATCGTCGCAAAATCCATCTCCATCGGCGAGGGGCGTGCCAGCTACCGCGGCGAAGTGAACGTACTCAAGGGCATGAAAGGCTGCAAGAACAACACCGAGTGCGATGCCCTGCTCATCAACCCCGTCAGCCGTACGGACACCTACCCCGCCATCACCGTCAACGGCAATGCCAGCGCCGTACAGCACGAGGCATCCGTCTCGCAAGTGGACGAGGAAATGCTCTTCTACATGCAGCAGCGAGGCCTCACCCGCGCACAGGCCATGAGCCTGGCTGTCAATGGCTTTATTAACGATTTGGTCAAAGAATTCCCCATGGAATACTCCGTCGAGCTGCGTCGCCTCATCGACTTGGAAATGGAAGACTCCATCGGCTAAACCCTGCACCGCACCACATTATGGATTTCCCGCAGAACATGAGCATGGAAGAAGCCTTCGCCCTCGCAGAGGCCGAGGCCAAGCTGAATCAGGCTCTCAGCGAAAGCAAATCCCGCTTCGAAAACGCCGTACTCCCCAACCGACTGAACGAGGACTGGCGCTTCGGGCGTCCGCACAAATACGCCGCCGCCCTGGCTGAACAGCTCCTGAGCGACACGCCCTCACAAGGCGAGGCCGAAGTCGAGCACGCAGGCGAGGCCGCCGTACCCGTGAACGCAGACGATGAAGACCTGCGCCAAACGGAAATGCTCATGCCCACTATCGGCTCCGATGCCCTGCTCGGCATGCACCTCGAGCGCTTCGGCAACGGTTACGCCCTCTACATTGAGGAAGACACCAATGAGCCCATCGTCATCCGCTACAAAACAAACAGCCTTTACACCCCCTCCACCTACATCATGGTGGCTCCCGGAGTCAAGGCCCACATCATCGAGCAACACTACGGCAGCGAAAAAGGCACCATCTTTGCCACACGTAACATTCAAGTAGCCGAGGGCGCAGAACTCAAAGTCGAACTTACCCCCTACGGCTGCGCGCGGAGCATGGTCATCACCAACATTCAGAACATGGGCGGCAAAGTAGCGCACTACTCCCACTACTTCGCCTGCGATTGGGCTCGAGAAGAAACGCTGGCGGAGATATATACCCCCGGTTCCGACATTCAGCTCTTCTCGGCCAACCATCTCGACCACCATCAAGTCATCGACCAGCACACACGCCAAATCCACCATGTGGGCAACGCGACCAGCAATCTGCTCTACAAGAACGTGGTGGATGACAGCGCAACCGCCATCTTTGCCGGCAACATCTATGTGGCCCCCGGTGCTCATCATACGGATGCCTACCAGAGCAACCGCAACATGCTGCTGAGCGAAAAGGCCACCGTACACTCCCTGCCCGGTCTGGAAATTCTGGCTGACAAGGTTCGCTGCTCCCACGGCAGCGCCAGTGCCCCCATGGATGAGGAGCAGCTCTTCTACCTGCTCAGTCGCGGTATTCCGAGGGCCGACGCTCTGAACCTCGTCGCTTATGGTTTCCTGCAAGATGTGGTAGACAAATTCAACCGCTCATGACCCGCTTTCGCCCCTGCATTGACCTGCACAACGGCTGTGTCAAACAAATCGTCGGCGGCACCCTCACCGACGACGGTGTCGGACTGCGTACCAACTTCGTAGCAGAACACCCCGCCGAATGGTTTGCCGACCGTTACAAGCAAGACGGACTGCGCGGCGGCCATGTCATCAAGCTCGGCCCCGGGAACGATGCCGCCGCCCGAGCCGCTCTCGCCGCCTACCCCGACGGCCTGCAAATTGGCGGTGGTATAACTCCCGACAACGCACAGGAATGGCTCGCAGCAGGAGCCTCGCACATCATTGTCACCAGCGTACTCTTTGACCGACAAGGCAAATTCCGCCGCGATGTGCTCCGCGAGCTCGTTGAGCGCGTGGGCAAAGAGCGACTGGTACTCGACCTCAGTTGCCGCCGTACTCGTGATGGCTGGGTAGTCGCCATGAACCGCTGGCAAACCCTCACCGAGCTCACCATCACCCCGGCCACTCTCAGTGCGCTGGCAGCCGACTGCGATGAATTCCTCATTCATGCCGCCGATGTCGAGGGTAAGTGCAGCGGAATTGACCGCGAACTGGTGAGTATGCTTGGCTCCTGGCGCGGCTGCCCCATGACCTATGCCGGAGGCATCGCCTCCATGGCTGACTTCGAGCTGATTGATTCTCTCTCAGGCGGCAACATCGATGCCACTGTCGGCAGCGCTCTTGATCTTTTCGGCGGCAACGGCGTGCGCTATGCTGAACTTATCGCTGCCCGAGCCGCAAATTAATACCATCTTTTCAAAAAAAATACGCTATTTTTTAATTTTAGGCTTGCAAAGTGTACCGAATTAGCGTATAGTCTCCGTGCGCTCCTATGGAGCACAAAACAAGACATATTTCGACTGGGCAGGTGTCTGAGTGGTCGAAAGAGCACGATTGGAAATCGTGTGTACGTCAAAAGCGTACCGAGGGTTCGAATCCCTCCCTGTCCGCTGAAAGGCTTGCAACTCGCAAGGGTTGCAAGCCTTTTTCGTTGGCAACAAAGCGCGAAGCAAACATCAGAAAATGAATAAGCCCCCGTCTCTGCAACTTGCGGAAACGGGGGCGAGATGAAAAAACTCAGGCAGACAATCAGCTACGGTTCTTCAACTGAGGGAAGAGAATGATGTCGCGAATGGAGCAAGCTCCGGTCATGAGCATGCAAAGACGGTCGATGCCGATACCGATACCACCGGCGCTGGGCATGCCGCTCTCCAGAGTCTCAACGAAATCATAGTCAATCTTCTGGGTTTCCTCACCGGCTTGGTGCTTGAGGCGCTCCAACTGCTCGATGGGGTCATTCTGCTCGGAATAACCCGGGCAAAGTTCCTGACCGTTCATCACCAGCTCAAAGACATCCACCACCTCGGGATTTTCGGGGTTGGCCTTAGCCAAGGGGACAAGATCGCGGGCAACGTGACAGACGAAAAGCGGATTGGCCTGCTTCTCTTCCACAAGTTTTTCGTAGACCTGCTGAGTGACGGCAGTGTCATCCAGCTCTTCACCAATCTGCAAGTGAAGTTCATTTTCGGCACGGCTGCGACGCTGCTCAGGGGTGAGGTCAAACCAATCAGCCCCGGCAACTTCCTTCACCAAATCATTGTAATCAGCGCGGCGCCACGGACGAGTGAGATCAACCGTCCAACGCACATTACCGTTCTCGTCGTACTGGTCAAACTTCAATGTGCCGAATACCTTTTCAGCCACCGTACAAATCATCTCCTCCATCATGGCAGCCATAGTCTCGTAGTCACCACCGGCCTCGTACACCTCCAGTACGGTGAACTCGGGATTATGACGGCGGTCCACACCTTCGTTACGGAAGTTGCGATTAAGCTCAAACACCTTGGGGAAACCACCCACCAGCAGGCGCTTCAGGAACAACTCGGGAGCGATACGCAGCGTGACGGCTTTCTTCAGAGCATTGTAGTACGACTCGAAAGGCTTAGCGGCAGCTCCGCCGGCGATGTCCTGCAACATGGGAGTCTCGACCTCAAGGAAACCGCGCTGAGTAAGATAGTTGCGGATTTCCTGAATGATGAGGGAGCGCTTCACGAAACGGTCAGCACTCTCAGGGTTGCTCATGAGGTCCAGGTGACGACGACGGTAGCGCATGTCCATATCGGCCAAACCATGGAACTTGTCAGGCATGGGACGCAGGGCCTTGGAGAGCACCTTGAAGGATTCCACTCGCACGGAGGGCTCACCGGTGCGGGTAATGAAAGTCTCGCCCTCGATACCGACCCAGTCACCGCGCTCCAGCAACTTCCACAGAGCCCAGCTCTCCTCGGTGCAAGACTTCTTAGTAAGCATGCACTGAATGCTGCCCTGCACATCGGCCACAGTGAAGAACTGCGTACGGCCCATGTCACGCAGAGCGTTGATACGGCCAAGCAGTTTTACCTGTTTACCCTCCTCGAAGTTCGCCTTAATTTCCCCGGGAGTAGTGGTGACATCGAAACGCCCGCCGTAGGGGTTCACCCCCAGCTCGCGAATCTTGCTCACCTTCTCACGGCGCACGGCAATCAGTTCCTCCTCAGAGGAACCCGGAGCGGTATTGGCAACTGCTTGTGTATTTTCTGACATAGCGCGCGCATTATACGCACTTTTTACCAAATTTCCAGCCTAAAATCACCTCAGCATCAATTTTCCGGCATTTATGAGCCACTGAAGCAACATATTTTTCCTGTTTTGACTACAAACTCTCCGACTCAGCAACCGGCCCGAAAAAACGAGCCTCCATGAAGAAAAACATCTTCACGGAGACTCGCTGTACAAACAAAGAATCGAAAGTCAGCTCAGGCCCTCAAGTACGGACTTGAGAATAGCAAGGCCCTCAGCCAACACATCCTCCGGCACATTCAGCGCCGGGATTAGGCGCAACGTATCGGGACCGGCAGGACAAGCCAGCAGACCGGCTTGCAGGCAGAGGCTGTTCACATACCCGGCAGGAGTAGCCCCCTCCGGCACCGTGAATACCCCCTTCTTCAACCCCACACCACGCAGCAGACCATAGCCACGCACCGTTTCCACACAGGGGAGAGCCCAGCCCTCCACAGTCGCCTTAATCTTCTCTCCGAGCACCTTTGCACGTGCAGCAAGATTCTTGTCGGCAATTTCGCTCACAACGGCCAGCGATGTAGCACAGGCGATGGGTGTACCGCCGAAGGTGGAACCATGAGAGCCCGGGCCCATAATCGAGGAGAGCTCCGTGCCCTGCTCATCCATCGCGCGATTGCTCACCCAGAAGCACCCCATCGGGAAGCCGCCGCCTATTCCCTTGGCACAGGAAACCAAATCCGGCTGCACCTCAGGACAAATGGCCTGCCAACCCATCGGAGCACCGCAACGACCGAAACCGCACTGCACCTCGTCAAACATCAGCATCAAGTCGTGCTCGCGGCACAGAGCAGCCGCTCCGCGCATAAACTCCGCCGTAGCAGGGTTCACTCCGCCCTCGCCCTGAATAGCCTCGAACATAATGCCGCAGGTCACGGGAGATATAGCAGCCCTCAAACTTTCCAAATCATTAAAATCAACATACTTAAAACCCACCAGCAAGGGGTCGAACTCCACCTGAATCTTAGCTTGTCCGGTGGCAGCCATCGAGCCGAGCGTGCGGCCATGGAAGCTCTTATTAAAGGTAATCACCTCATAGCGGGGAGAACCATCAGCAGCCGGTCGACGATGGCCGAAACGACGCGCGACCTTAATGATGCCGTCATTGGCCTCGGCTCCGCTGTTACAGAAGAAAATACGACCGGGCACACCAATCATCTTTTCCACAATAAGCTTAGCGAGTTGCTCCTGCTGAGGGATATTGTACAGATTGGAGCAGTGCATGAGCGTTGCAGCCTGCTCGGTAAGAGCCTTCACCACCGCAGGATGACAGTGCCCCAGACTGCAGGTGGCAATACCGGCACAAAAATCAACATATCGTCGCCCTTCCGTATCGAACAGGTAAGAGCCCTCACCCTTCGCCACCGTTATAGGGGCGCGCCCGTAAGTCGGAAGTACGTGTTCTTGTATCATAGCAGAGGAACTTTACTCCCGGCAACAGCCTTTGTCAACAGTAAAGCTTGCGAGGCGGCCAAAATCTGATATAATAACCTCATGGAGATTACACTCAATGCACCGCTGGACATGCATCTGCACCTGCGAGATGGTGATATGCTCAAACTCGTTGCACCGCTCTCATCCGACTTTGCGGGAGCCGTCATCATGCCCAACCTTGTTCCGCCGGCCACCACACCTGCTGCAATGAGCGCCTACTCCGAGCGCATCGCTTCCGCCATGGGGGAAGAATCGTTCACCCGCTACATGACCCTCTTCTTCACCCCCCAAAGCGAACAACAGCTCACGCAGGCCAAAGCCACACCCGGATTTTTCGGCTACAAACTCTACCCCGCCGGCATCACCACCAACAGCGAAGGCGGCGTAGCCAATCTGACCGAGGCCGACAGCACACTGCGCATGATGCAGGAAATGGACATCCCCCTGCTCGTCCACGGTGAGAGCCACGGCTTCGTGATGGATCGCGAAACCGAGTTCCTCGCCGTCTACCGCGAACTTGCCGAGCGCTATCCCAAATTGCGCATCTGCATGGAGCACATCACCACCGCAGCCGCCCTGCAACTGCTCGATGAGTTCGACAACCTCTGCGCCACCGTCACGCTCCAGCACCTCATCATCACCCTCGATGACGTAGCAGGCGGAGCCCTGCAACCACACCTCTTCTGCAAGCCCATTGCCAAGCGCCCCGGCGATCGCGATGCGCTGCTGCAAGCCGCCCTGAATGCCCATCCCCGCCTGATGTTCGGCAGTGATTCCGCGCCGCACCCCCGTTGCAAAAAAGAGGCATGCGGTTGCGCGGCAGGCGTATTCACAGCACCGCTGGCGCTGCCCCGATTAGCGGAGCTCTTCGCCCGCCACGGAGCCTTAGACAAACTGCAAGCCTTCATCAGCGACAACGCCTGCAAGCTCTACGGCCTTACCCCGGTGCAAAAACAAATCACCCTGCATGATGTCCCCATGCAGGTGCCGGCAAGTTACCGCAGTTACGGTCAGCAAGTTATCCCCATGTACGCCGGAGAACAACTGAGCTGGAGCGTGAAGCGCTGAAAATCCATGCAGGATACCCCCATCCCCTCCGCCGATGAACTTCGTGCCCTGTTGGTCGAAATAGCCGGCATGCACATGCCCTACGGCATGTACGGACCGTCCCATTATCCGCCGGACGGCTGCCCCCTCATGGACCTGCCGACCGAATATCTCGATTGGTTCTGGCAACGCGGCTGGCCCAAGGGCAAACTCGGCCGACTGATGGAGCAGACTTTTCTCATTAAAAACAGCGGCTTAGATTCCCTCTTCGAGCCCTTCCGACAAGCTGCGGGAGGTCGCCGCAAATTTCCCCGCAAACGATGAACAAACTCAAATCCGTATTTCTCGCAGCACGCCCGAAAACCCTCCCGGCCGGAATCGTCGCCGTCTGGGCCGGATGTCTGGTAGTGTACAAGTTCCAACAAACGGGAGCTTTTCCCGGGGTGGAACTCAACTACACGCTGGCTACCTTCACCGTGCTGAGTGCCATGTGCATACAGATTGCCTGCAATTTCTTCAACGACTCGCTTGACAGCGACAAGCATGCCGACACCGCACACAGACAGGGGCCGCGCCGCATCACCGCCAGCGGCGACATGAGCAGCCGCGCCGTAAAAATCTGGGGGTGTCTGTTTCTGGCTGCCGCAGCAGCACTCTCCCTACCGCTCATCATGGCTCAGGGGTGGCCCATCATCGCCATCGGCATACCGAGCATGCTCTGTGCCTACTGCTACACAGGCGGCCCATGGCCGCTGGCCTACAAGGGACTGGGAGAACTCTTCGTTCTGCTCTTCTTCGGATTAGTCGCCGTATGCGGCACCGTTTTCGTTCAAATCGGCTGGCACGAGTCCTACCTCCCCATCTACGCAGGAGCCTTCATCCTCGGTGTGCAATGTGGGCTGCTTTCCTGCCTGCTCATCGAAGTCAACAACATCCGCGACCGCAGGGAAGATGCCACCACCGGCAAGCGCACCCTAGCGGTACGACTGGGCGACAAGCGCGCACGCGGGCTGGCAATGGCTTTCCTCGTGGCGCCCTACGCCACCCTCAAGCAGACAGCTTTTTTCCTCCCCTCGGTCGGATGGAACCTCTGTTGGTTAGCCGCTATCATCACGGGCGGCGTCATCATGCTCAAGCTCACCCGCACACCGGCCAACAAAAAAATGAATGTTCTGCTGGGGCTCTCCTCCCTGCACCTCATCCTCTTCCTGCTGGCGCTCACGCAGGAAGGCTCGTAACTAAACGGAACAGTTCGTTCACGACTGTAAATTACCACTTGCAAAACATAAAATCAATGTGCTATATTGGTTGATATATGACATGGCGCTCTATCATTCTGCTGACGACGGTCTCTTTCATACTCTCCGGCGCGAGCGTGTGCGCGGCACCGCAAGGTCAACATCAGCAGAGCCGGAGCATCACCGCTGAGGATATCAAACGAATCATCACCAAAGGCTCCGTTGAAAACCTCTCCTACCTACTCGACCACGGAATAGATGCCAACCTGAAAATTCAAGGCGACATGCCGCTACTGCTCATGGCCGCCTACTCCGGTCGTCTGGAGATGGTTCATACCCTGTTACAACACGGAGCGGACCCGAACATCGAGCAATCGCCCGGCATCACCGCTCTTTCCATTGCCGCTGCGACCAACAATGTCCACATGCTCGACCTGCTTCTGAGCCACGGGGCTGACAAAAATCATCGGGCGGACGCCGGCGACACCGTACTCATGCTGGCCTGCGCACAAAACTCACTGGATGTTATTCAGGTACTGCTTGCTCACAAAACCGACCCGAATATTGCTGACCACAACGGGGTCACACCGCTTCTCTATGCCATAGCCCGCAGCAATGCGCCCGACATCATCAGCCGCATGCTGCTCGAACACGGAGCCGACCCGAATGCCGCAATGAAAGACGGCACCACCCCACTCATTGCCGCAGCCATGCGCAACAATCTCCCCTGCACCAACCTGCTGCTGAGCTACGGTGCCTCCGTCGGAACGAGAAACATCGAAGGAAAGAATGCGCTGGACTATGCTCACGATGCCGAATTGAAGAGCCTGCTCAAAACCGCCGGACAATGACAGCCGCTGAACTCAAAGCAGAACTCACCGCTCTGGCCGAGCCGACGTACCGCAATTTTACTGCCTCACTCATTCCCGGCGAAAAGGACATATTAGGAGTGAGATTACCCCAACTACGGCGACTGGCACGACAAGCAGCCCGTCAAAACGCACAAGAACTTTTCAGCACCCTGAGAGATGAACATGGCATGGAAATAATCATGCTGCGCGGTATGTTACCCGGCTATACCCGCAAGGCAACACTCAACGACAGGTTAACAGCCCTGAAGGACTTTGTTCCGAGCATCCGCAACTGGAGCATCTGCGACTCCTGCTGTGCCACCTACCTTTTCATGCGGGAGCACAGGCGAGAAGTTCTGACATTTCTCCGGGATTACCTAAGCTCAGATAAAGAGTTTCACGCACGTTTTGCCGTTGTTTGCCTACTTCATCACTTTGTATGTGATGAAGAATGGGCAGGTGAAGTTGCACAACAACTCCTCCGAGTACAAGCGGAGGGATACTACGCCCGCATGGCCGTCGCATGGTGTGCCTGTGAACTTCTGTTGCGATACCCCAACACATGCCCTGATTTACTCTCCCGACTGCCGGAAGATATTCAACGACTTACCCTGCGCAAAATACGCGAATCGCGCCGCAAGCCAAAGCCTCACAATTAAACACCGCTGCACCGGGCATACCATGTAACGGAAACATATACCGACGAGAGCATGTCGGCAAACCGCTTTGCGCTTGACATAAGACGCCTCCGTGATATGATATCGACATGGAACAAGAATATACGCAACAACTTCAAATGACGCAGGAGCAGGCAGCCTCGCTTATCAAGGCCTACGTCAATAAAGTATACTCCTGGATGGCCCTCTCCATGCTTGTGACGGCAGGAACCGCCATCTACACCACCGGTTCCGATGAACTTCTCACATGGTGCTACTCACACAGCCTGCTGCTCATCATCGGCACGCTGGCTTGCATCCTTATCATGGCCTTCATGCGCAACACGCTCACCGCAGGAGCCCTGAGCATCATTTTCCTTACATTCTCGGCCATGTGGGGGCTTATACTGGGACCGGTACTGACCCTGTACACCACTCAATCGCTGGGACTGACCTTTGCCTGCACGGCCGGTATGTTCGGAGCCATGGCTCTCTACGGAGCTACGACCAAGCGTAACCTCAGCGGTCTGGGTCGCACCCTCTTCATGCTCCTCATCGGACTTATCATCGCTGCTATAGCCAACGCCTTCTTCGGCAACAGCACCGCCGACCTCATCATCTCAGGCTTCGGCGTGGTCATATTTGCCCTCTACACCGCCTACGACACTCAGCGACTCATAGCCGAAGGAACATGGCTGACTGACCCTGACCAAAGAGCAAAAGGTGCCATCATGGGTGCTGTAAGCCTTTACCTCAATTTCCTCAATCTCTTCCTTTACCTGCTGCGTTTCCTCGGTGCAGCCCGCGACTGATCAGCTATGGACGAACTGCAACAAAAAGCAGCCGAGGGTGCCGTCCGCGTGGCCCGCGCCATCCTTACTCCGTTAGGTTATAACTTCAACATCGAAGTAAGCCCCACCGAAGGAGAACAAGGAGGCGTAACCCTCATGATTACCAGCGCGGATGCCTCGTACCTCATCGGCGATGAGGGCGATAAGCTCGACGATCTTCAGTACCTCGTCAACCGACTGTTACAAGCAGAGTGGGAAGAGGCTCCCCGTATCCGCGTAGATTGCGACCACTACCGCGAACGGGCTGAGAACAAACTGCTGCGCCGCGCCCGCTCGCGTGCCGAGCGGGTTCTTCAGCACGGCACTCCCCTCATGATGGAAAAACTCAATGCCTACCAGCGGCGATTGGTTCACAACGAACTGGCCAAAATGCCGGGCATCCGTACCACATCCGAAGAGACGGACTCGCGCTTCAAGCGCATCACCATCAGCCGCGCCTGACCTACCCTCATGCACACCCTCGGCCATCTCCTCAGAAATTTACTTCTTACGACAGCGATTCTGCTGCCTTCGGCCGTGGGCGAAACCTATACCGTCTACATACCCGAAGGAACCAACCTAACAAACGTCGTTCACGCCGTTCGTAAAGTCCTGCCGCGTGATGAACAGCAGCAGCCGGTAGCATGCGAGTTCAAAACACTTCCTTATAAATGCAGAAATTCCAAACAGGCAGAAGTTCAGGCAGAGGCCATGGCCGCCGGGGTCACCCACCTGCCCTGTTTAGTCATAGCGGATGATCAAGGCCCCTTTGCCACTTTAATGCTGCGTGGGCTCAAGCGCGCGGATATCAAAAAAGCGGCTGAACAAGCCACGGCTGCCGACCGCTATGAAAAAGCGAAACGGCGGGAGTTCAACGCCGGGCTCTACCTGCTCTTTGCCCGCTGCGAATACGAAGAAAAAACACCCGAGACTCTCAGTGAGCTGGTTAACGAATGTCATATACTGCTCAGCCATGATGAATGCAGCAAAGAACTGCAACAACTCATCGGTCTGCGCTGTCTGTACCCCCTGCTCATGAAGCAATATGCCATTGGCCATCAGGGAGCTCATACCCCCGAGACCGAAGCCAAACTACTGGAGGCGATTGCCGCGCTTGAACAGGCTCGCGACATCGCCCCCGACAGCGCTCTCGGCAAGCGAGCCCATGATGAACGTCATCGCCTTCGCATGGCCCGACGCAAAGCTCGTCAATATGAATAACCCCATCAGGCTCGATTATCCTTACGGTTGCATAACATGGCAACAGGGAACGGCTGTCGTCACGCACCACGAGACAGGCACCATTCACTTCAGCTATCTCACTGACTACCAATCCCGCACCGCATATCCCACCCGCCATCTCTCCGGTGAATATGCCCTACAACTGCTCTTAGCCGATGGTAGTATGGGGCTGAACCCCACAGAACTTGCCCACCACATCAACAACGGCGAACTGAACATCATCCTTGCCGACCCCCGCCACCCCGACATCAGGATAAATCTTTACCTGCAACTGCACGAACAAGGCGTGCTCAGTTCACGGGTCACACTGCACAACGGCACCAACGCCCCCTTGCAAGTACTCAGAGCCGCTTCCGCCGCCGTCTGTTTGCAGGCCTCGGCTTACCATGTCACCGGATTCCGAGGCGTATGGGCAGGTGAACACATGCTCTCGGAAGAAGAAGTCCAACGGGGCAACACGCTCTGCATGAGCTCCTGCTGCGGAACAAAAGTTGCACAGGAAGGCACCCCCGGGCTCATCATCTCCGCCGATGAACCGGCAAGAGAAGAGAGCGGCCGCTGTCTACTGGCTGCACTGGCATGGAGCGGCAATTATTCACTCCGTTTCACGCACAATGCTCAGGGCTGCGGCTACCTGGTCATAGGGCACGACTTTGCCCATGCCCCTTATACACTCGCAGCCGGGCAGACTCTGGAACTGCCGAGTGCAGTTCTGCTCAACAGTCACGCCGGCAAGGGAGATACCACACGCCGTCTGCACCGCTACCTGCGCCGTCATGTCATCCCCCGCGGAGAACAAACACGCCCCTGCCTCCTCAACAGTTGGGAAGGAGTGCATTTCGACGTTCATGAGTCCACCCTGAAGGCTATGATGGAACAAACCGCTCAACTCGGCATTGAGATGTTTGTTCTGGATGACGGCTGGTTCGGTCGACGCACGGACGACACCTCTTCCCTCGGCGATTGGTACCCGGCCAAAGATAAATTGCCGTCCGGTCTGCGCCCGCTTACCAAGCACGCCGAACATCTGGGACTGAAGTTCGGGCTATGGGTCGAACCTGAGATGGTTTGTCCAGACAGCGATTTATTCCGCGCACACCCGGACTGGGCTCTCCGACTTCCCGACATCGTCCCCACTGAACAGCGCCACCAGTTAGTGCTCAATCTTGCCCGCCCGGAAGTGGAGGCCTTTGTTCTCAATACCATCAGCGAGCTCCTGAGCAGCAATCCCGACATTGCCTACATCAAATGGGATTGCAACCGCATGATGACAGATGTCCCGCACCCCAACATCTATTTCGATTACATCGCGGCCTACTACCGTATCATGCGCGAACTTCGCAGGCGACACCCCGATGTCATCTTCCAATGCTGCTCCGCCGGCGGAGGACGTATGGACCTCGGAGCCGCCCTCTATCATGAGGAGTTCTGGTTGAGCGACAATACCGATGCCCACGACCGCCTCCGCATGCAATGGAGCGCCTCACACTTTTTCCCGGCCAACAGCATCGGCGCCCACGTCACCGCCAGCCCCAACCTCTACACAGGCCGCCACACCTCGCTCAAGTTCCGATTCGATGTGGCGCTGGCCGGACGTATGGGCTTCGAGCTCGACCCCCGCAGCCTGAATGACAGCCAACGCGATGAAATCCGCACCCGCCTCGCATTGGCCAAACACCTGCGCCCCTTGGTTCAAACCGGCGAACTCTATCGACTGATAAGCCCCTACACAAGCAGCGACTGCGCCCTTCTCTACACTGATGGGCGGCAAGCTCTCCTGCTGGCCTACACAACAGAACGGCCTTTCACCCGACAGGGGACTGTCATTCCTCTCGCCGGATTGCAAACCAACACGCACTACAAACTCGAGGAACTCCTGCCCGACACGCCGAAGCCGCTCTGCCCGCAGAACAACACGACGCAACACGGTGCCGAACTGATGCGCCATGGTCTGCCGATACGATGGACCCGCCCCCTGCAATCACTCTGTCTGCTACTCACTCCGATATCGTAAAATCCACCGATTAGACTTGCAATCACGCCCCCAGAGGTATAGTATAAAAGATATGGACGCTACGACCACCTACCGAGCCTGGGCAGAAATCGACACCGAGGCCATGAAACACAACCTCAATGTTGTTAAGAGGGTCATGCCCGAGCACAGCCGCATGCCCATCGTCAAGGCGGAGGCTTACGGGCACGGTATTGAAGGTGTCGTGAAAGCGCTGGATGATGAAGACATCACCTTCTTCGGCGTAGCGACCCCCTCGGAGGCCGCCCGAGTACAGGCAGCCGGTTGCAAGGTGCGCCCCTTCATCCTCGGTCCCTGTTTTCCCACTGAGCGCGAGGCTATCGTCCAGCACAGTTGGCGCGCCGCCCTCTCGAGCATCGAAGAAGCCGAACATTTCAACTCCCTCGGTCGTCTGTACGACAAGAAGGTCAACCTTCATATCAATGTCGACACCGGCATGGGCCGTGCCGGCGTGCTGCCGCACGACATCCCCGGACTGGCCGACAAACTCAAGCAGTTCGAATACCTCAACATCGAAGGCGTGTACTCCCACCTCTCCGCCGCCTCGCAGGACATCACCTTCACCCACCACCAAATCCGCACATACGAAGCCGCAGTCAAAGAGCTGACAGCCTCACTCGATGTCCCCTATCGTCACCTTTGCAGCAGCGCTGCGGTATTCAATTACAAAGCACCCAGTACCAACATGGTACGACTGGGACGCATTCTCTACGGCTTCTCGCCCATGCCTTCCCCCTATAACAGAGAATTGCAGAACACCCTCACGCTCTACAGCCGAGTAACCCTCCTGCGCACCCTGCCCGGCAATCACGGCGTGTCCTACGACCACACCTACATCACCACAGGAGCCACCCGCGTAGCCACCATCGGCATCGGCTTCGGGGACGGCTACCTGCACTACCTTTCCAACACCGGAGCAAGAGTATACCTCAACGGTCATTATTGCCCGGTACTGGGTCGCATCACCATGGACCAAATCATGGTGGATGTCTCACACGTTGACCATGTACAACCGGGCGACGTTGCAGAAATCCTCGGTCCCAATGTTCCGTGGGAAGAACTCACGGCACGAGCCAAGACCATCCCCAGCAACATCATCTGCTCCATTTCCTCCCGAGTACCCCGAGTTTACAGGTAACGGCAGCGCCCCACTCCCGGAGCGACAGGCTCAGATTTCCAGACAAAGCCCGTCGTAGGCAGGTGCCATGAACGTCGGCAATGAGCTGCACGCGGCATCATAGTCAACCTTATGCCCGCAGTGAGTGATATACCCACGAGCGGGAGCAAGCTGTAACATCAACTCCGCATTCTCACTCACGGACAAATGAGTATGGTGCTCATGAGTGGTTAAGCCATCCATCGCAAGAACATCCAAACCCTCCAACAAAGGGCGCGACTCCTCCGGCAAAACTTTAATATCCGGCACATATCCGAAAGAACGCCCCGCATGACGGAACACATAGCCGTAAGTCTCGACCGTGGCATGCTCCACCCGCACGGGAATCACTTCCAAATCCCCCACCACAAAAGGCTTACCTTCATGGTCATGAGCATCGGGGCGAATATAGCCCTGATATGTATTCTCCGGCGAAAACGCCCACGAAAACATACGGCGCAACATTGCAAGGCAAGAGGCACCGGCATAAAGAGGCAATCGCCCCGTCCGGTGCCAACAGAAAGCCCTCATATCATCAAAGCCTGTCGTATGATCCAAATGTTCATGTGTATAAATAACGGCATCGATAGCCGTCAGATTGTGACGAAGAGCCTGTTGACGAAGGTCAGGGCAGGAATCCACAAGAATGGTCGTACTCTTCGTCTGCACCAGAATCGAAGAGCGCAGACGCTTGTTGCGGGGATTGTCAGAGGTACACACCGCACAACGGCACCCGATTACTGGTACACCGGTAGACGTTCCGCTGCCAAGGAAAAGTACTTTCATCATCAGATTTTGATTTTATTTCGGCGGATATTATGCCATAATACGCGCAGAACGCAAAGCAAAATATGCTCTCCCTGTTAAAGATACGCAACCTAGCCCTCGTCGATGAACTCATCTGGGAACCCGAACCCGGCTTTCTTGCCATCACCGGCGAAACCGGTGCCGGAAAATCCGTTATCATGGGCGGAATATCCCTCGTACTGGGAGAAAGAGCTGACAAGAGCCGCATTCGCAGCGGAGAAACTCAGTGCAGTCTCGAAGCGGTCTTTCATATCAACAATCCCCAAAACATCAACGACATACTCGAGGAAGCCGGAGTTCCGCCGTGTGAAGAAGGTGCGCTGGTTATCCGGCGACTGATAACAGCTAACGGAAATCGTCAATTCATCAACAACACTCCCGTCACCCTCAACCTGCTGCGACAAATCGGCGGAGGGCTGGTTGACATGCACCACCCCGAGGCTCATCGCTCCCTCACCTCACAAGAACGCCAACTCGACCTGCTCGATGCCTTTGCCGAAAACGCAAACTGTCTCAATCACTATCGACAGGCGTACCGCCGCTGGCTCGACGCACGAGCCGCCTACCGTGATTTGCTCGAAAGCGAAATGGCAAACGAACGCGAGCTGGACTTCCTCCGCCATCAGGTCGATGAAATCGAAAATGCAGCCTTTACAGCCGAAGAAGCAGCAGAACTGGAAGCAAACTGGCAACGAGCCCGCAACGCCGGTCGCCTGCGCGACACAGCCCTGCCGATGGCCCATCTGATAGAAGGGGCGGATGACTCTGTCATCTCCCAACTGCAACAACTTGTTCGCTCAGCTCGCGACTTGGAAAGGCTGGATGCCTCATGCGCCGCATGGCTGGCACCGCTCACGGGCATTGTCGAAGAACTCGAAGACCTTGCTGCCCATTTACAGGACTACGTCAGCGAACTTTGCGGCGACCCGGAAGAACTGGCACGCCTCGAAGAACGTATCAGCACCCTCGACACCCTCAAGCGTAAATACGGAGCCGATTTCGAAACCATTCAGGCTCACCTCAACGCCTGTCGTGAACGGCTCGACTCCATCGACAACCGCGAAGAGATGCTCCGCCAACTTGCAGAACAGGAGCGCAAGCTCTTCGCCGAACTGAAAATCGCCGCAGCCGCCCTGAGTGACAGCCGCCGCAAAGCCGCCCCCAAACTGGCAAAAGACTTCCTGCTACACGCCCGCCAATTAGGATTTCGCCAATCACACTTTGATGTTGCCCTCACCCCCTTAAACGAGCCGGGGCCTCACGGAACGGAGGAAGTGGACTTCCTCTTCGGCCCCAACCCGGGCGAACCGCTCAAATCACTTAAACTCATAGCCTCAAGCGGCGAGCTTGCCCGAGTCATGCTGGCACTCAAGAGTGCACTTGCCAATCGGGACGACACGCCCCTACTTGTCTTTGATGAGATAGATGCCAACGTAGGCGGAGAAATCGCCCGCGCCGTCGGCATGAAAATGCGCGAACTGGGCAACAATCATCAGGTCATTTCCATCACGCACTTCCCTCAGGTTGCAGCTTTGGCGAACTACCATTACCTCATCTCCAAGAGTACCGTTAATGAACGCACCGTTTCACAACTCCGACAAGTAAGCGACGAACACCGGGTCAATGAACTCATGCGCATGCTTGGCACAGGTGGCGAGGCTGCCCATGCCCACGCCATAAGTCTGCTGAATATCGAACACTAAAAAAATTACAGCATTTACGCCATAACTCACATTTGAAGTTTGCAATATCAACTTATCTGTGATAACATGATGGCAACGTCAGAGACTTTTTTCACATTTTTCCTCATCATGAAACGCACCTCCTTACTATTCAGTCTGCTCCTTTGCGGCGCACCGCTTCTTCACGCTGCGGATTTTTATGACATCACCCTCTCCAACGCAAAAAAATACACGCAATGCCGCATACTTTACAGCGGTTCAAACGTCACGAAGTTCACCGGTAAAGACCGTTCCGGAAAAACCGTCACCATGGAGGTAAAGAGCTCCAGCATTCTCATGAAGAAAGAAGTGGCGGAAATCAAGCCGGCAGAGGAACCGAAACCTGCGCCCGCCCCCAAGCCGGCAGAAGCTCCGGCAACTGCTGAGCCCACAACCGAACAGCCTGCCACAACACCCGAAGCTCCGGCACCGACCGAGGCCGCTGCCCCGGCTCCGGAACAAGCCCCCGAGGAAGTAGCCCAGACTCAGGGAATCGCAGAAAAACTGCGTACCCGCCTTGCTACCATCGACAGCGAACTCGCCTCGCTCACCAAGCCCTCCAGAACCCTCATCTCCCGCTGCAACAGCACCAAGCGAATCGTTAACGGCCGCATGCCCCGAATCGACAAACAAGCCGTTGAAGTCGCAGAATTGCAGACCAAGTTCAACAACCTCGTCGGAGCAGACTTTACGTTCTCAATCGTCCCGCAGGACGCTCGCGATAAATATATAACGGACGGACAAGCCGCCTACAAGGCCATGCTCATCGACGTTAAGGAATATAAGAACACCCGCAAGGTCGGTGGTCTGGATAAATTTGAAATCCTGCGCGAGCGCTATCAGGGCATTCCTGAATATAAGGAAGCCTACACCTGGTACATGAGCACCCTTCAAACCCTGCAAAAACGCTGGACCAACCTTCAGGCCAGCGAGCAGAAGAAACGCAACCGCATGCACAGCACCAAGCGCAGCGACCTCACCGAGAGCGATCAGAAGCAGTACGACAAGATTAAGGCTGAACTCGAAAAAGAGGGAGAACAGATTGCTCAGGTCTGGATTAACCCGCCCAAGAACAACCTCACCATGCTCAACCTCGGTGTGCAGAGAGTGCGCGATGCTCATCGTCGTAATGAGAACGCCCTTAAAGATGAAGACATCGGCACCGTCCCCCCCTTGCTCACTTCCACTTGGCAAGCCATGGACAAAGCTCGGGAACAGATGATTAACGGTAACTTTGACGGAGCGGAAGAAACCCTCAAGAACGATACAGCGTTCACCAAACTCATCAAACTCAACCGCCAGATTTTCCCTGAAGATTACCGCGCCCCGCTCCGTGAGCAGCGTCAGGCCCTGGAGCGAGAAATCGACAAACGTGCCCGCGAGCGAAGAAATCTCGAACGCGATCTTACGAACAAGCTCAAATTGCTTGAACGTGACAGCAACTGGGTTGAATCTCAGATTGACTCCGTTCTCGAGTTGATTGCCAAGGAAAAAGAGGCTGATACTCAGACCAGTTCCGTTGAGCTCGTCGAACAAAATACGGCTCCGGCACCGGCCGAAAAGAAGTAAACATATCCTCCTACCAATCAGCCGGGCAATACAAGGCCCGGCTGAGCTGTACATAAAACAAAACCTACATGAGAACCTCCCCCCTCGTAGCCGGCATCGGACTGACGGCCCTGACCTCCATAGTACAGGCCGCCATCCCGCAAAATATTGACCAAGCCTTTGAGCGCTTTACCGCCTTGCCGAACACACTGGTACCCATTCTGGAAAAAGCCAAAGACAGGCAGAGCGCCGATGCTGCGGCAAAAGAACTCAACGATGCCCTGCCCCTCATCTACGATGCACGCACAGAGTTCATGAACATTCAGTCTCTGAGTCCCGAAGTAAGTGCTGAAGTTCTGATGAAATACGAAAAAAACATGCGCCGGAACTGGGGCAAAGTGTACGAGAACATCTTCCGTCTGCAGAAGGCACGTTGCTACGACTCGATAGCATTCTTCAAAGAATTTCAAACCTTATGCGCCATGCTGGAACAATGAGAATCTCCCGCATCTTCCTGACCGGCTCCGTTTTCGCAGCGCTGACATCAGCGACTCAAGCTCAGAACATCATCGACCCGAACGACCTCCCTGTTGCGCCGACTGCTCCGGTCATTCAGCAAGAGGCCGCACCGGAACTCTCTCCCGGCGAGCAGCGCATTCGCGCCGGCATCGTGCTGCTGGGAGTCCTGCTTGAAACCATGACCAAGGTGCAGGACCGCGACACGGCAGAGGCTGCCGTCGCACCGATTGTTCGCCTTTCGCGCGAGTTCAGGACATGGGGTCAGGTCTTTGCCTCCCTTCCCCCACTCGATGAAGAGACTCAAAGTGTGTACGAAAAGCGCTACCTTCCCATCATCAACAAGCTCAATGAGCGCATCCAGTTACAAGCTGACCGAATCGCGGCAGCGGAATTCTACGGCTCCGCCAACCTTCCGGCAGCCCTCGTTAAACTGGTCAACTCCGTACAATAAGCCCGAATGAAATATCTTTTGAATACGGCAATGTTGAGCCTCGGCCTGTTAAGTTCGATAACAACAGCAGAGAACAGCTCCGAGGCCGCCACCTCACTTCCCCTGAGGGATGGCCGTCGCATGCAGGTCATTCAAATAAACGCAACCCAACATGAGCTAGTGGGCAATGCTCCCGCAAGCGGCAAGGGCACATACCGCATACTGGATTGCTCAAAAGTCATCTGGGAAGGTCGAGCCGGAGAGAACTTCAACATCACTCCGAGCAGAGCTGACTACCTCTACCTGATGAGCGACAGCACTTCTTCCGCCCCGTGGCAGGAGCTCCGCCCGGGCAACAAAATTAAGCAGGACGCCAAGCCGGTTGTCAAACATCTCATTCTCACATTCAAGCAACAATCCGGCACTCAGCAGGACGCCGGACCTCAACTCCGTGAGCTCCTCTACGCCGCAGCGTCCTCTCCGAGTAAATATAAGACCATCCGACTCCCCAAAGGTGAATATCACTTCTACCCTGAGGGAGCATTGGAAATGAGCTACTACATCTCCAACCACGACCAGCAAGACACGCAAAAAGTCGGCATTCCTCTCGTCGGACAGAATAATATCATACTTCAGGGCAACGGCTCCACCTTCGTCTTTCATGGTAAGATGCAGCCTGTCCTGATTATGGACAGCCAAAATGTTCAGCTCGATGACATTACCCTCCGCCATGATGCCCCTTACTACAACGAAGGAAAAATCGTTGAAATAAAAGACGGAACAACCACGCTCGAATATGCACCGCAGTTCCGCTGGCATGTCAATAACGGTCGCTACCACCTGACAGGAGACGGTGAGCCGAAATGCCCCAACGCGGTCCTTGCTTTCCAAGCAGACGGACAAATGGTACCCACCGGCCGCTCCGGTGATATCGCCTGGCCTGCAGCCTGCGAACAGGTGGCCCCCAACCGCGTGAAGTTTTTTGCCGATGCCGCAAAACACGGCCTTCAGGTCGGTCATATTCTCGTGCAACGTCATTACGGACGTCCGCACCCTGCCATGGTTCTCTACCGCGCACAAAATACCACGCTCAATAACGTCATTTTTCAGGATAGTCAGGGAATGGCTCTCGTAGCGCAGCGCAGTCGCGACATCACCATCAACGGCGGTGGCTGCGTCTGTGCGCCGGGACGTATCCACACCGTCTCGGCCGATGCCACGCACTTCTCCAACTGCGCCGGTACGATCAATGTCAACAATGCCCTCTACGAAGGAATGATGGACGATGCCATCAACGTCCACTCCACCTGCCTCGGCATCGAGAAACGCCTCAATGACCGAGAAATCATCGCCCGCTACATGCACCCGCAAGCCGTAGGATTTGAAGTATTCGAACCGGGTGAACGTGTGCAGTTCATTAAAGGCAGGACGCTGGAGAACCACACAGAACTCGGCAAAGTTCAGAGTGTGAAAAAGCTCAACGAAAATCAGCTTGCCATCACTCTGGCTGCACCCCTGCCTGACGGCATCGGAGTGGGAGATGCCATTGAAAACGCCGATTGGTACCCTGCTGTGAACTTCATCGGCTGCACCGTTCGCTACAACCGCGCGCGCGGCACCCTCTTCACCACCCCCGAGCCCGTTCTGGTAAAAGATTGCAAGTTCATCGCCTCGCACGGGTCCGCCATTCTTCTGGCAGGAGATGCTCAGGGATGGTACGAAAGCGGGCGCTGCCGCGATGTCAGGATTATCAACAACCACTTCGAGCATAATCTGACCGCACGGTATCAGTTTACCGAGGGCATCATCTCCATCTACCCCATGGTTCGCGAACCCGGCAAACAAACGGAGTGCTACCACGAGAATATACTCATCGAAGGCAATACTTTCGTAACCCATCGCGTACCGCTCATCTACGCTATCTCAGCCCACAATCTCATCTTCCGCAACAATATTGTCCGCTACGATGACCGATATCCCGGACTTCATGGCGGCACACCTTATATCCTACAACACTGCGGCCATACAGAACTGCAAAAACTCTGATTCTCACCATCATCATTCATGGCAAAGAAATTCACCGAACACACCGCCCGCGCCAACAAACATACCGTCCGCCCTGACAGCAAACCCGCTCAGCGCTTTGAAAAGGCTCCCACCCGAACCGTTGTCAAAGCTCTGGATGAAGGAGCCTTGCAAGACATTCTCGAGGCCACCCCGCAAGGGCTTTACCTCGTGCTGGATTGTGTGCAGGACCCCCACAACCTCGGCGCTATTCTTCGTACGGCAGACGGAGCCGGAGTAGCAGCCGTCATCGCGCCGAGGGACAAGTCTGTCGGCATAACGGAAACGGTGTTACGCGTATCGGTCGGAGCGGCGGAAAAAGTTCCCTTCGTACAAGTGACAAACCTCGCACGCACCATGAAGAGCATGAAGGAAGCCGGCATCTGGTTCGTAGGCACATCAGACCACGGCGACCGCGATTTGTACGACATGGACTTCAAGGGTGGCATTGCGCTGGTAATGGGAGCAGAGGGTGATGGCATGCGCCGCCTGACGGAAGAAAACTGCGACTTCCTCATCCGCATCCCCATGTTCGGCAGCGTACCCTGCCTCAACGTCTCCGTTGCGACCGGAGTCTGCCTTTACGAAGCCGTGCGACAGCGCAACAGCAACAAGTAAAAGCGAGGGCATGTCCAATATCATTCGCATAAACCCGCCTCCCGGCACCAGAGTTCGCTTCATCTCCGACCTCCACTACGGTCATGAACGATGCGAAGCTCCGGCACCGGCAAAACTGGCAGAGCGCCTGCTGCAAGATATTGACATGCTCGTTATCGTAGGAGATTTTGCCGAGACACGAAACTGCCCGTGGCAGGAACGAGGGCTGAAACTGCGCGAAGAACTTCGCGACATCTGCCGCCGTCGCAAGGTGGAACTCATCGAAATATCCGGTAATCATGACCCCGACACCGAAGCACTGCTGGCAGAGTTCTGGGATGGGAAAATCGTTGCCATGCACGGTCACGCACTCTATAAGGAAGTTGCACCTTGGAGCTGGGAGTACCTGCGCAACAAGCAAAAATGCCAAGAACTCATACGCAGCGTACCTGAGAGCGATACCCACCTTTCAACACGTCTGGAACTCTCACGCAGCATGTGCCAACTGACAGCCCCCATCATGCGGAGGGAAGGCATACGCAACAAATATGTGCGAGGATTTCTGCATTGCTTCTGGCCACCGCAGCGACCTTGGAAAATCGTATGGAGCTGGCTGAGCTGTGCCCGCAGAGCTGAGAACTTTGCCCGCCGCTTCTTCCCGGCAGCGGAGATTATCATTCTGGGGCATTTCCACCGTTCGCTGAATTGTCGCTTCGGTCGCCGCCGCATCCTGAATTGCGGAGCATGGTTCCGTCACGCCACTCCCTACTGCGTAGACATGCAAGACGGGCAAGTTCTGGATTACCGCCCCCTCCCATAATTGAACTTGCCATCAGCTAGTCCATGTGCTACATTGAACATTGACCGCCACCATCATGCACCATCATCTCTTCACCATTCGCCCTTGTATACCCCTTATCGGCGGTGCTGCATTATTACTATACCTCGTTCCCTCTGCTGACGGAGCAGAACAGCAAGCCGCCCCGCGCGCCGAGCAAGCTCAAGAAGAAATTATCAACTCAGAAGAACTGAACGGCAGTCTGGTCAAAGAACTGCTGCCGCCGACGGCAGCACAGTACCTCAGGCTCTCTCTCGACATTATCACAGCCTACGATAAATTGGGGCGGGAGCTTGCTCAGGTTAAGGACAAAACATCAGCCGAAATAGCCGTTCCTTCCGTAGAACCGATTGTTCAGGAAATCTGCGAATTGACAGAACAACAACTCGCCTTACACCCCCCTACCCCGGATGTTGAAGAATACGTCCGAACCAAATTAAAAAACGCCGGAATTGAGGATATAGTAGAGAAATCTCTGGGCAAGGTCATAGACCTGTTGACCCTAAGCGATCCGCCCTGCCACGGCTCCCAAAAATTGGCCGAGCACCTCACTGAACTGGTGCAGGCACTCATTGGCAGGCAGGAATAAGCAGCAAAGGCTCTTCCTCATTGAGAACGTTAGTTTTAACCTCAGTTCCGAGCGTAGCCCGTACACTTTCAGGCACGCCCGGCAGCAGCACGCAATCTTTTCCCCGCATCTTTTTTATTAAGCTCGAGAGTTCCACGGGGTGAGCGGCGTTGTGCCCGACAATCACAACATCCGTCATTGCCAGAAGCTCATCAGGTACTTGCTGTAAGGTAAGCGAGGCCGCATGTCCGATGTATAGGAGCACTCTCCCACCTGACTGCCAAACGACAACCGGAGCAGTATTCTCCGCCGGTTGTGCCGCAATATCCACAGGAGCGGGATATACGGAAAAACGCCCGGCAGATGTCTGAAAATGTTGCACATGCTGCAAGTCTGCGGCATCGACCACCTGAACGTCCGGCCAACTTTCCCTCAGGATATCCACACCCCCACAACTATCGAGAGAGCGCCCGTTCACCACAAGAATCGCCGGTCGATAGCCACCGAAAAAGAGAGCAGGCTCCGTCCGAAAACGCGCCGTTGCTTCGCGCCCGCAGTCAATCACCATTCCCGGATTGCCCAACACGACAAAACTTGCCTGAAAGCCCAAATGACACACCATCCCACTCGTTTCACCCGAACGTTCCACCACAGGCAAATAAGCGTGCGGCAGCGACCCGAAAAAGCTCACAACCGATATCAGAACGGATGATAAGTGCAGGCTGATGCTTGTCAGCACATCACCCACCCACGGCAGCCGCCCAAAAAACACCGTCAACAATCCGCAGCCCATCACCGGCGGCAGCAAAGGCGATATAGCCAAATTGGTCAACACACTCCACGGTGTAATCGTATGAAAAAAAGCTACGGTTACAGGAGCCGATATCAGCCAAGCGGAAAGAGATACCAGCACCGAGGCTCGTAACCCGGCATCGAAACGTCGCAACCAATCATGCCGACGCTTGTAAAAACGCAGCGGCAAATATTCGTCCGGCGCAAACCAGGGCGACTCCTTCATACAAACTTTCACACCCAAACCAATCGCCGCATATACGGCAAAGGAAAGCACAAAGCCCGCATTGTACAACTGCCAGGGACTTATCAGCAATATGATGAGTGCCGCAAGGCTCCAGATATTCAACAGGCTCACCTTGCGGCGCAACTCCAACCCCAACAGAGCCAGTGCCATCATCAGGTAAGCTCGCAGAGCCGGTACTGCCAGCCCGGTCACCATCACATAAAGGGCAGTTGCGACCAACACCACAACCGTGCGCGAGCGCGGACTCAAGCGCAGGTAATAAGCCAAGGCATAGAGAAAGCCCGCAATAATTCCCACGTGCAATCCGCTCACGGCAAATGCATGCAGACACCCACCCCGCTTAAAAATGTTAAGAGTGGAATATTCCGAACGACTCTTATCCCCCAGCACCAGCGCACAAAGGACCTGTCGCCGCGGGTCATTCTCAGTTCCTTCCGGCATGAGATGTTCAATAAAGGTTCTGCGCACCGATTCCGCATAACCTAACAATGCCAATCCCGAAAAAGGACGGTCCAAATATTCTCCGCGAATAAGCTGCAAATTAGCGGCAAGTCCCTGACTGCGCATCCATTCCCCGGTATCGAACATACCCGGCACAAGAACGCCGTCCGTAGACTCCTTTTCTACAGCCACCACTTTCACACGGTCCCCGGTAGTCCATGGAGTATACCCCCTCAGCGCCACCCTCACCCCGTTAAATCCGGTATTGAGTATGCAACCGCTACCAAGCAGGCGCTCCACAGTACCCACCAGCTCCACATGATCTGCCGCCGCTAATTGCTGCTGCAACAACATGGCATTGCGCTGCTGCACATCCCGATGCAGGAAGGCAATCGCAGCACATAACAGCACACACAATAATATGCGGTGCAGCTTCAACAAATGTGCTGCTACCACAGCCCCCACACTGATAGCCCACCATTGACCACCCAACAGACACCCCACTACTCCGACTAGCGGCAGGAACAAGGGCGAGGCGACACACAAGCGACGTACCACTCCACTCACGGAGTCTTCCTGCATAGGTTCCCTCCTCAGCGATAGACCATCACCGGTCCGGTAACGGATGACTGCACCGACTTCACCTTACGAACAGCCGCAATAAATATCTGCGCAGCTTCATCCACTTCCCGCTCTGTACAATAACGATTGAGCGACAAACGCAGGCTCTCACGTATCTCCTTATCCGGCAGCCCCATGGCCTTCAACACATGACTGGGTTCAGGTTCGGCACTGGTACAGGCGGAACCGGTAGAACATAGCAACCCGGCAGGCTCCAGCAGCAACGATAAAGACTGAGCGCTGCACCCCGGCACCCGCATGTTAAGAACATGCGGCAAACGCCCGGCGCTGCCGCCATTCACGACGTAATAAACACCGGCCTCCTGCAAAGCCTTCTCAAAACGCTCTCGCAGCAATGCCAATCCGGCATATTGCTCAGCAGCGGCTAAGGCCAGCTCTGCCGCCTTACCGAAGCCTATTATCCCTGCCACATTTTCCGTTCCGGCACGACGGTACGACTCCTGCGCACCGCCCTTCAGCAAAGGATGAAACTCCACTCCTCGGCGCACATACAAACAACCGCAACCTTTCGGTCCATGCAACTTATGGGCTGAGGCCGAGGCAAAATCTATCGCATAATCATGCAGATGCACCGGCACCTTGCCCGCTGCCTGAACGACATCCACATGAACAACCAAACCGGCCTCCGCTGCGGCAGCGCTCAGTGAGCGAACGGGCTGCAGCACCCCGGTCTCGTGATTAGCCCAAGCAAAACTGACTGCGTCCTTTCCCTCCAAGCCCTCCTTCCAACTCGGAATATCAGCCACTCCGTTTGAAAGAACCGGAGCCGCCTCCCCTCTAATAGAACGCAATGTTGCCGGATGTTCCGTCGTCAGGGTCAGGACATTCTGAAAAGGAGCCAACGCAGCATTCGTAGCCTCCGTTGCACCGGCAGTAAAAATAATTTCATCAGGATAGACAGCAAAAAGCGCAGCGACCTGTTCTCTGGCTCTCTCAATATCGCGCCGCACAGCCTTAGCGGCACCGTAAGCCGCCGAGGGATTGAAAAAACAATCCCTCATATAAGGCAACATCGCCTCCAGCACTTCCGGTGCAAGAGGCGTTGTTGCATTGTTATCCCAATAAATCATTTATAAGTTTTTCAGCGTGTTGATGGCACTCTTCAGCTCATCAGTCATCGCACTTTCATTGCTACCCCAATCTTTAATCTCCTCGATGCGTGCCACCTCTTCCTCAATGGCCTCGTCAAGCTTTTCGATGTGGGGGAGGAAACGCTTCTCCGCAGCATCCATAAACTCGCTATCCTCGGGCCTAGCGTTCTTATCCTTACCATCCTTGCCCTTCTTGGGAGCTGCGGTCAACTTGGCAAGAGACTTGGCAGCCTTGCGAGCCGTCTTCTTATCCTTCACCTTCTTCAGAATGCTTACCCCCTTCTTTTTCCTTTCCATCTGAGACTTCCAATAGCGGTTAGCGGCCTTCTTGAGAGCCTTTTCATCAACCTTCGGCTCAGCCTCCTCGGTAGTCTCCTCGGTCGTAGTCTCAGCCTTCTCGGGAGGATTAGGATTAGTAGTCGACCCCATTGCACTATCCTCCTGAGCCAAACTCATCGGAGCCACGGCAAACATGCCGCACAGCAGAATATAAGCGATAAATTTCATATTTTCTTGTAAGTTCACAGTTAGTAACCGTCAGCCGCAACAAGAGCTTTGCCATGCCACAGCCTCATTAACTCGCGGCCATCATGACACGGAACGCCCACATTGTCAAGCAAGATATACCATCTCTCAATAATTTTCCACACTCGGATAATAATCAGCGACATCAATATTGCACCTGCTGCCGGAATATAGCCTCATTATGCTGCAAGCGCTCATTGTCACGAATGGCCTCGGTATATTTACCCTTTGCCTTCAATCCGGCAGCCTTGCGGAACATGGCATCGGACTGCTCATAATTCCCCTCCTTCCTTTCAATCAACCCCAACACATAATATGCCTCGGCCTCATTCGGATTGACGGAGAGAGCCTGCTGTGCATACAGACGACCAATAGACCAATTACCGGCGGCACATGAACGAGCAGCCCGCTCAAGTGACGGGTTCTCATCATTTTCATCCACATACTCATTGTAAGTGGTCATATGCGGCGTGAGTACTCGCATGGTGCGACGGGCAATATCCTGAGCAGCCTCATAGAACTCATAGCAACCATCATAATCACGAGAAAGGTAAACATCCTCAAATTTACGATAAAGATTGCGATAACCGGAGTTTACCTCAACAGTTGTGCACAAACGTGCAGTCTCATGTTTACCTTCCCCGGAAAGGCGCACATGCGTATTGAACAGCTCGATTCGCACCTGAGCCGAGCGCCCATATCCACGGTCTACATTCTGATAATAACCGTCCTCCGCAATCTGATGATAGAATGCCCGGCGCAATTCCCTCGCCGCCTCGCGCTCCATGGGACAATGTGAACGCTCCATATCCCGCACCGCCAAACTGCAACCTCTCCCCAGATTAATCTCGGCCGGCACGGGCATATCGAACTGAATCTGTATACCACAGGAGGTCAACACCACACAGACAACCAACAGCAACAAACACTCTATGTATTTTATCCTCATCATATAAAAAAATCTCTGTACAGCAGCGACTCTATCAAACATCAGCACCTATTGCAACCCTATTCTACGGCTTCGCACCGAAAAGAAATCAGCTTTTACCGCCTCAAAGCCAACTACTATAGAGTTCGGCAATTAAGCAGACCTGCAATTTTGAACAACCTCATTAGTCAGACATTTTCGTTCAAAAATCTTGACCATATTCGCTAATATGTCTATAATAACTCACACAAACTTTTACACTTATGGCTACTATTACCAAAAGAGAGCTCGTGAATATGATCTGCGCTCAGCTCGACAACGGCTGCACTCAGGCAGATGTATTGGAAGTTGTGCAGAAGATGGTGGATTCCATCACGGAAGCCGTCAGCAATGGAGATACTGTGGTGTTCCGCAACTTCGGTACGTTCTGCCCCAAAGAAGTGAAAGCTAAGGTCGGTCGCAACCCCAAAGACCCCGGCAAGGACGTGGCTATCCCCGCCCGCACAGTTGTGAAGTTCAAGGTCGGTAAGAACCTGAAGGACACTGTTGCAAAACTTTCCAAGTAAAAGCTGTACAGCAAAGAAGAAGAGGACGTATCTGCTCAGGCGGATACGTCCTCTTGCTTTGAATTTTCCTCCGCAGCTCGTGGCCTATGGACAAACTGCCGGTTGCGGCAGGTATAGTAAGCTCTGCTTTTGGCATGTGGGTCGGCAGTAGCAATGTCAGACAAACCGAACTTTACATCCTCTACATTTAGCAGAATGATGTGGATACCGGATGAAAGTTCCGATACCCACACATAAGTCCCCTACTTGCGGCGCGGCTTGTCACGCCAAAGCTTCAGCGGCGGCGCCGACGTGCAGCAAGAACGGCCAGAGCCAGCAGACTCAGCGTGGCCGTGGTGGGCTCGGGGATTAACGAATAGACGCGAACGTAGTCCACTGTCATGGCGACGCCGTCACCGATATTCCCGATGTCTCCCACCCAGGAGCCTCCCAACTGCATATCCAGCAGTAGATAATAAGGATTGTTCTCTTTGTTGAATGGCCAGTTCCCATTATTTTCCTGAGCATTCAATGTTAGTGTTTTTTTGCCATCCATGAAGAAAATGACACTTTCAGGGGTCCATTCTACACCATAGGTATGAAAGGCAGCTTTATCTTCTGGAGTAAAATACGCAGTACTTGTTCCGTTGGCATTTACCGTAGTGTTTGATACGTGAGCGCCACTAGCATTATTATAATGAACCGTCTGGTAAATGACACCTTGGTCATTCAAATGCTCCATGATGTCGATTTCTCCCGTCTGCGGCCATGCTCCGGTAGTGGGCATCATCCAGATAGCCGGCCATGCTCCTTGTGCACAGTCAAATTTTGTTCTTACCTCCACATAGCCATACTGGAAAGTAAATGTTTTGTTGGTGAAAATACCGCCACAGGCGTAAGTGTCAGAGGCACCGGTTTGATCACTCTGACTGGTGTAGTCTCCGTATTTACCCCATAGGGAGACGGTACCATCGCCGTTTATGGTGACAAGTTCATCATCGCGCGATTGGTATTTACGCCAATCCGCTACATTCCAGTTAACATAGTCAATTTTATTCCACTTTGTAGTATCCAGAGTTGTTCCGTTGAATTCATCGCTGAATACTAACGACCACTCCGGATATTTCTGCTGCCACCCCGTATAGTCATCCCCAATAGCAATCCCGGAGCTAACGAAAAGCGCAAACGCGCCAAGACATATCTTACCTGCATTCATTTTTTCTAAGGGCTACACGTTAAACCATAGGTTGTCATAAAAGAGCTTTATGATTACATAACGGGTTTATTTGCAGTACAATAAATAAGCTAAAGCACGTACCCGAACAAACACTTTATGCAACCACAGTGACAGTTTGACATAATTTTGAATATTTGCAAGTCTTTTTCTCAATATATTAGAGGGGCTTACATGCTCTTTGCAGTCGGCAGGGCAAGCAGCCGCGTAGGCTGCCCCGTGTAGCGGCTCGTCCCTCTACCCGCTTTCACCACTCCTCCGGGTAAATCACCGCTGCCTTTCCACCTCCGCCAAACCCCGGCCGATTTTGCCAAGGCTGCGGAATAGCGGCGCATCTCCTCACGCGCCTGCCCGGCACTCATCGCCTGTAAAAAGAAACCATTTGCAATACTTCACCAAAATACAAAAAAACATGCACCCGCCTTTTACAAAACGGATGCATGGTGTAAAATAGTATAAATCGTTAAATCAATCGTTCACCGGGATGAGCGATACCCCCCAGGAATGATGCTCACCGCTGTAAGGAATCTCAATCACGAAAGTATTTGCACCTTCATTCATCTCCAATTCAATGGGTTGCTGAATCCACCATATTTCCTCCGGGTCGAGGGGGAGCTCAAAGTTCCAAGCATTGCCGGGACGGCGACGTTGACCTGCAAGTCTGTAAGTGCGCGGATTTTTCAGCTCCTGACCATTCAGCCATATACGAGCTCCGCACTGACTCCATTGCCCATTGGCAGGCACCCCGGTCCAACGACGGTTCGAACGCGCGGGGGCATCGAATCCAATCATGAACTTCTGTTTACCCGCCTGCTTGGCATATATAGTGGTAACAGCCCATATCGTTTGGCCGACTCGTGCAGACGAGAACATCCCAAGATAACCGGTATCCGGTCGGGTTCGGAAATAAAGGTTGGCGCAATGAGCACGTCGGATAGGTAAATCGCTGAAATCACCGTCAAGAACCTTCTCGCGCACAGCTTTAACCAGATTGGCATTCGTCGGTTCCACTAATGTCCAGCTTACATCACTCTCCGGCCAATAGGGGAACGCCTCCCCCGCAAATTGAACCTGACGAAGCGCCAGCATACGTTTGCCAAAAAGAGCATACGCTTTGCCACTCATCGTAAATGGTGCAGACATCTCATTCGGCAAATGGTCACCATCGGCACCACCACCTTTCCAAGCACGCTCTGCCATGGCCATCATGCCCGGCCACATGGTGCACATACCGGGGATAAGCGCCTTGTTATCCACCTTACCATCAGGCCAGATGCAAAGAATGGAACCAAGTTTCTTCTCATCCCCTGCGGCCGAGCCACAGGGACGCATAAAGAAATAACGGCGCACCAATAAAGCAGGATCAAGCAAGTTAGAATAACCCATAGTCGAATCAAACGCCCGGCGTTTGATGCGCTCTGCCGGAAGAGACTTCGCCACAAGGTCAGCACCCTCGCCCCAACGTTGCTCTATGGAGTTCTCACCTACGGGCAAATCGCGGTGACCGGCCCACTGCATGGGTGAACGTCCGTGCTTCTGAAGAATCTTTGTCACGAAATCAACGAATTGCGGGGCATTCGGAATGCGCACTTCATCGGCACCGAAATGGATAATAGGGCACATTTCAGCCGGAATTTCACGGCAAAATTCCTCGAGCAACTCACCCACAATCTTCATCCCCTGCTCGCTATGCATGCTGAAGCCGAATGCGCGATTAAAATAAGCGCTGTGCCCGGGCATATCCAGCTCCGGAATGACCGTAATCCCTCGCTCAGCGGCATAACGCATTACTTCCCGAATCTGGTCATACGAATAAGTATCGTGCTTATCACGAGTACGATGCTGAGGAGCATTCAAACGCGGATGAACCTTACACTCAACATGCCAGGCCGGATTATCCGTCAAGTGCCAGTGGAACAGATTAACCTTCAGTTGCGAGGCGAGAGCCAATTCCTTTTTCAATCGTTCCACACTGCGGAAATTACGACCGCAATCCTGCATATAACCGCGGTATGCAAATGCCGGCCAATCCGTTATATTGCAATACGGAAGTTTACCGTCACAGGTTACGAGCATTTGGCGAAGGGTCTGAAAGCCGCGCAGCAATCCCAATTCGGTTACGGCAGTAATACTCACCCCCTTTTCGCCCACGCTTAACTTATAGCCTTCGGCGGCTTTATCTGCCGGCAGAGCATCCGCAGTCAAGCAACAAACGACAGGCAATATACCATTCCCCTGTTCCCGACCATCCTGATAATCAGCAAGAGATGCCTGCAACATCACGCCGACACCCCCCTCAAGTCGAGGCTCCCGACCTTTCACATTCAACGTTCCGGCAAGCCACTCCACTTGCTGAGGGAACGGAATGAGCGCCACCGGAGCTTTTTCTTCCCAAGACAAATCATGTGGAGAGCTCCACGAATCCTCCTCATGCTCAAACGTTCCATGTTCATCCAAATCAGGATTCGTAGCAGCAGCCGGCAATACCGCCAACACCCCTCCCAGCAGCAATATAAATCGTCTAAACATGCTTATACCAACTACCACACTTCCAAGGCAAAGTCAAGCATATAGAATTCCACCCGACTACCCCGCCACATGAAAACAAATCTCAAAAAATCAATTAAACAAAAAATCCAGCATGCGCAGACGGCGTGAGTCACAATAATTCAGCTCACGCACTCTCTTTCTCTGCTCATTAAGATTTTTTATCTTACTCTCAATTAATTCCATACGAGATGCCTCATCCTGTACGGGAGCATAGCGACCGGCAGCAATGGTAACGAAACGCGCCATCAAAGGCAGCAAGGCCTCAACAGCCTCCTCAGCCTGCTCATAATCCCCTACTCCGGCATAACAACCTATCAACGAATCAAGCAAAGCGGGGAGCTCTGCCGTCTCGGCCTTCACGCGCTGTGCTGTAATCTCACTTTTCGGAACAAGATTAAAGAAGTTCTCCAAGGGCAACCACTCATCCACAGCAAGAGCATCATCCGGTGTCAGTTGCATACTTTCAACGAAATAGCGTATAGCCAGGGCATTCACTCGGTAATCTTCATAAAGCTGACGAAGAGCCTCGCGCACGACATAACGGCGGCGCGAATTGAGCTCACCCGAGCCTTCCAATTGCAGATAAGCGGCAAACACAGGCGGCGCCCCCCATTCACGAGCGCAAGCTGCGCACGCCTGATAATTTTCCGGCGATATGCGATGACGCTCAGTGCGAGCCCGCGCCATCTGCAACATGAGCACTCGCTTAATCGCCGCAGCCTGACTGCTGCGCAACTCCACGGGAAGAGCCGCTACCTCCTGCGATGTATTCAGCAAGGGCAAGCCGTACTCCACTAAGGAGACATAGGGCTCGGTACCGGCAATGGCTTCGAGCAAGGCAGGCGGCATGGCCGACTGAGGCTCAGCCGCCTGCACTACCTGAACGGCCGCCATTGCAACCGCAGGAACGAGCATTCCGAGCCTCATTCTCATCAGAACTCGCCCAGATAGAACTTCTTCTTACCGCGGCGAATGACCAGAACCTCACCACCGATGGCAAGAGCCGGAGTCACCTCAAATGCAGGGTCCTTCACCACATCGCCATTGAGAGAAATCGCGCCGTTGTTAATGAATTCCCGAGCCTCTCGCTTGGAAGAACACACCTTGCTGTTCACAAGGACATCCACCAATGCCCCGGAAGCGAGCTTAACGTGCGGCACATTGCTCATACCGGCCTTCACATCTTCCAAACTCAAGCTCTTAAAATCACCGGCAAAAAGTTTGCGGGAGATATCAACCGCCTTTTCAAACTCCTCTGCACCATGCAAGTCCGTGATGATTTCACGGGCGAGCGCCTGCTGAGCCAATCGTTGCTCGGGATGTGCAGCATGCTCGGCCTCAATCTCCATAATCTGCTCAGGAGTCAGGAACGTCAAACGCTTGAGGTAAGTAATAACCTGCGAATCTTCGGCATTGATAAGGAACTGATAGAGCTGATAGGGCGATGTCTTGCTCTTATCAAGCCACAAAGCATTGCCCTCACTCTTGCCGAACTTGTTGCCCTGAGAGTCCGTCACCAACGGCATGGTGAGAGCATACACCTCATCCCCGGTCGTCTTGCGAATCAGCTCAATGCCGGTGGTAATATTACCCCACTGATCACTGCCGGCCACTTGCAGATCAACACCGCGATTTTCATGCAGATACTTGAAATCAATCGCCTGAATAAGCATGTAGGAGAACTCAGCATAGGAGATACCGCTCTCCATCTGACGGCGCACATGGTCTTTCGTAAGCATGTACCCGACATTGATGTACTTACCGTAATCACGGAAGAAGTCGATGACGTTGAGCTGATTAATCCAATCATAATTATTCACCACCTCAAAGCCGAAAAGCTGCTCCACCTGAGCCTTGAGCGCCTCATAATTACGGAACACCTCCTCCTTCTGTTTAAGCTCACGCTCCACCGTACCACGGGGATCACCGATAAGTCCGGTAGCAAGTCCCACAAGCAGAATGGGAGTATGCCCGGCATTGCGCAGACGTCTGGTAATAAGGAAGCTGGAATAATGGCCCAGATGCAGGCTGTCCGCCGTCGGATCCGTGCCGATATAGAAGGTCAGCCCGCCTTTGTTGAGCTTTTCAATCAAATCGGGGCTGGAAATTTGGTTCACAAGCCCACGCCATTCGAGTTCTTCGTAAAAAGTCATAAGCGGTTTGAGGTTTTGAAGTCGCGGCATAATAGCACATAACCCACCTCAAGTCAATCGGAATGTCCATCCTATTACTACAACTATACTCCGACGAAAGACAAAACCTTCAGCGTACATCGCACCCAAGCCACAACCTTACTTGGAACGGTGCTCGGAAATTGCCCGGAACACACAGCGAGGCACGCAGGCCTTCACCCATCGTTCCCACCCCGGCAAACCAACGAAGCCCCTCACCATCGAAGAACTGATTTCCTCCAGTTCGGACGGCGGCATGAGGAAAACCGTCTGAATTTCCGGCTGCATGCGGGCATTCATACGAGCCATCGCCTTTTCGTACTCAAAGTCAATCGTATTGCGCACACCTCGCAGCAAATGAGTGGCTCCGGTATGCGAAGCGAAGTCCACCAAAAAGCCCTGCGGCACCACTTCCACCCGAACATTCCCGGGCAAGGATTCAGCCATTTCCTGCAAGGCCTCACGGCGCAATTCCATGGAGAGAAATCCCTGCTTATCAGGATTCACCGCCAGCACGACGACCAACTCATCGAAAAGCTCAGCCCCACGGCTCATCATCCACAGATGGCCGTTGGTGGGCGGGTCAAAACTCCCTGCATAAATGGCAACTCGTTTCATGGTAACAATATCCGGCGCAGCCCAAGCTGCGCCGGATGAAAAACAATAAGATGTTTATGCGCCGCCGGCATTGGCCAGCGCAGCCTTATCGGGCGGCAGGAAGTTCTTAAATCGGGCCTTATCAATAGCCTTCATGTAAGCCTCCTCCGGAGTGACCAATCCCTGCTGCAACTTCTGCCAGATGGCATCGTCCATGAACTGCATGCCAAGTTGCTTGCCGCCGGTGATAACGTCGGCCAGCTTCTGGGTGGCACCTTCACGGATGATAGCAGCCACGGCAGGGGTGGCAAAGAGGATTTCGTTCACAGCCACACGCCCGGGCTTATCGCAGCGCTTCATGAGCAACTGAGCCACCACACCGCGGAGCGAACCGGCCAACATGGTGCGGGCCTGAGCCTGCTGCTCCGCCGGAAAGACGTCGATGATACGGTCGATGGTCTTGCGGGCGTTGTTGGTGTGCAGTGTGCCGAACACGAGCAGGCCCGTCTCGGCTGCAGTCAGAGCAAGCGAAATGGTCTCCAGGTCACGCATCTCACCCACCAGCACGATATCGGCATCCTCACGCAACGAAGCTCGCAAACCATCAGCGAAGGAAGGGCAATTCACCGGCACCTCACGCTGGGTGATAATGCTCTTCTTGGAGGGGTGCACGAACTCAATGGGTTCCTCCACGGTGATGATGTGGCGGGAGAAGTTCGTGTTGATATAGTCAATCAGAGCAGCCAGCGTGGTGGATTTACCGGAGCCGGTCGGACCGGTCACCAGCACCAGGCCGGAACGCATCTCGCCAAAGCGCTTAATTTGCTCAGGCACATTAAGCTGCTCCATGGTCAGAATCTTGGTGGGAATGAGACGGAACACGCAGCAATAACCACGCTGTTGCTTAAGGAAATTGCAACGGAAACGGGATTGCGCGTCCATCTCATACGCAAAGTCGCAGTCACCGCCCTCGGTGTACTCTTTCCACAGGCGCGGCGGGCAGATGGGCTCCATGAGTTCAATCATATCCTCATGCGTGAGGAGCGTGTCCTCAATGGGTTCAATATCACCGTGAACGCGCATTTTGGGCGGCTGCCCTTCAGAGAGGTGCAAGTCTGAACCACCTTTCTCGACCAAGGCGGCAAAATAGGTATCGATTCTATTTTTCATATTGTGAGCGGAAAATCTGGCTGATTACTGAGCGGGGGTAAGAGAAGACTCGGGGTGTTCCTGAAGGAACTTGTCCATCATGGCCTTGTCGGTAGCACGGGTGGTACACTCCTCGGCACTGATAATACCCTTGAGGTAAAGCTCTTGGAGCGAGTCGTCCATCAGGCGCATACCTTGCGCCTTACCGGTCTGAATGAGGCCGGGAATCATGAAAGTCTTACCCTCACGAATGCAGTTGGCGATAGCGGCGGTGTTCACCAGCATTTCCAGAGCCATCACGCGGCCGGTGCCGTCCTTCTTAGGAACAAGCTGCTGAGAAATGACACCTCGCAGCGATTCCGACACCATGATTCGGATGTGCTCACGCTCGTCCACGGGGAAGGCATCGAGCACGCGGTCAATCGTACGGGCAGCGGAACCGGTATGCAATGTACCGAGCACAAGGTGACCCGTTTCGGCTGCGGTCAAAGCGAGAGAAATCGTCTCGAGGTTGCGCATTTCACCCACCATGATAACGTCGGGGTCCTGACGAAGAGCACCACGAAGAGCGCGACCGAACGACTCAGTATGCTTGTGAACCTCACGCTGGTTCACCTGACAGCCGATGGGCTCGAAAATGGCCTCGATAGGATCTTCCAAAGTAATGATGTGGTCGTGGCGGTCCTTATTGATAAAGTCGATGATGGAGGCCAGCGTGGTGGATTTACCGGAGCCCACGGAACCCGTTACAAGGATAAGACCGTTCGTGAAACGTGTGAGCGGCACCACATATTCCTCGGGCAGGTTGATATCTTTCATCGTCAGCAACTTGCTGTTGATGATACGGAAGCACATGCTATAACCCAGACGCTGATCGACAACCGAGGAGCGATAACGACCGTTGGGGTTCTGGTAAGCGAAGTCAATGTCCCCCTTCTCCTTCAGACGGCTCCACTCCTTCTCTCCGAGGAAGCTGTCGACCAGAGCTTCGGCATCTTCACGCGTAAGCAGAGGTGAGCCTTCCCACATGGGTTGCAGGTTACCGAAACGGCGCCAACTGGGGGCACAGGAAGCGGGGAGATGAATATCGGAGCAACGGGCATCGATACCTTGCTTCAGAAAACAATCAACATTAAGCAAAAGCAAAATGAGAAGATAGCCGACCTCCTGCTTGTAAATATATGCATGGTACTTACCGGAGGGTGAGTCAGCGATAAAATCCACCACCCCCTCAGCCTCGAGCTTAGCGCGCTGCTCTTCGGAGGTACAGCTATTGACGAGGGCAACGGTATCCGCCTCGCTCAGAGCGGGGGCATCTTCCGCCATGGGCTCATACTGAGCCGCTTTCATCCAGTACGGCTGCAGTCCTACGCCGAGATATAGAGAAGGGCCGTAAATTTTAAGGCTCTCCTCCAGATATCGGTTTACATTATCAAAAATACATGTATCGCTCATATTAACTTCACCACTCTATCATGCCCGCTCAGTCATTGCCAGTCAAAAAACGCCAATTCCCCGAAAAAAACGAGTTTTCGGGGAATTGCTATCGCTGAACGGAACGAAGATGAAATCTCAACGCGTCAGTTCATCCATAAAACGCCACTTTCCTTCTTTCACAAACGAATCGTAGTACAGTGGGGCATCGGCCTCCCCTGCCTCGATGGCCATATTGAGATAAATGCGAGCGGTGGAGGGGTCGGGCTTGGCAGAGGCATTGCCGATAGCGGTGATAACCGCCATCATCGCATAAGCATGGCGAGAGCCGCTGATATGGTCATCCATGAGCGCATCGACAGCCTTGCGCAAGTCGGGAGCTACGCCATCACCATTGAAATACATACTGGCCAAGGCCTGATTGACCCACTGAGCATTTCTATCGCGAGCTTTCTCCATCAGAGCGAGGCCTTCGGCAGCATCCTGCTTACAACCTACACCCAGCACCTTACAATAGCCCACACCGGCAGTACCGTTCGGATCGCCGCACCGGTGTGCCAGTTGGAAAAGCTCATAGATACGCTCCTTGGGAATGTTCTTACCTTGGCCGTTGGCGTGCAGATAAGCCAACATCTGGTACGAAACGGCGTCTCCCATCATCACGGCCATACTAAGCAGCCGCAAGCCTTCCGCCACTTTCTTATCATCACATTTTTCGATATCCAAAGTCTCGCGCAGAACCAGCTCCGTACCATAACGGCCCATAGCTGCCGGCAGGTGACGCTCCACAGCCTGCTGAATGTAAGTAGCAGACTTCTCGCTCGAGTCCACCTGGTACAGGGCAAAGGGAGCAAACGCGCTGCCATGTTCAGCAGCTCGCTCCATCCACACACGAGCGGATGAAGTATCGGGCTGCATAGCAGCAATCATCTCCTCAAGGTAATAATTTTTCTTCTTCAGCTCCGAGACAATCTCCGGCTGGGTTATGCTGCCGTTAGCCATACGGCCGGAAACCATCAGGTAGAGCGCGCGCCCTTTTGCGCTTCCCTTACGGCAAGCATTCATCAGAGCAGTCATCGCCTTCTTTTTGACGGCAGACTCCACTTCATTCATGTTGACCGAACCGGCATACTCCACCATCGCAGGCACATACCCGGCGGCTGAAGCTCCCTCCAGCAAAGTTCCGGCGCGCGTGAGCAACTCGGGGTTAGTTGCACTCTGCACGCTCAGATAGTGCGACAACCACAGAGCCGCAGCGGGATTACCACTTTCTGCAGCCTTTGTCATCAATCGGAAAAAAGTCAAAACATCACCACAATCATCGTACACCAGTGCCGCAGCCTCATAAAAATCCTCGCTGTTCTTCTTCACCATATCCTGCAACACGGCATTCAGGCGAGACTCAACTCCTGCAACGACAGGAGCTCCGGCAGATGCAGAGGGGGCAACAGTCGACTCGGCGGCAATCAAACCGGCAGCACAAATAAGCGAAAGGAGCAACACGTTCTTCATATCAGGCATTATATATGAGAGCAGCGCACCTGAGCAAGCCATTTTTCTGACACTTTTTTGTAACACACAAAAAATCCGCGCTCCCTCATCTTGCAATTCCCCTTGCAATTTGCTATCATTTTCGTAACATGCATGAAGCTCGCAAAAAAAAGCTGAAAAGAATCTGCCGGATATTTCTTCTCTGTCTCGGTGCAAGCTGCCTGCTACTGACGGCTGTATGGTACGGCTTATGCTACTACCTCAATTCATGGCAACTCATCAATCCCCCTGAATGCCACCCCGACTGGAGTGACGAACATCGCGCGGCCCTCATCGAACTGGATCACAAACTCCGCTCCGACAAACAAGTGGCAGGATTGGCCCTCATGCGTATGGTCGATGAAGAAAAAATACAGCTAAAAAAATGGCACAGCTTCATCACTGTTCCAATCGCCACGCTGCAGGCATGGCGCGATATGGCAGCACCGGCAAGAGCGGCCCTGCACGAAGTCATGCGTAGCGGCAAAGGAGACATCTGCACCACAGAAGGTCTGCCGGTCGCTCAACTCGCCCTCAAGGCTCACCACCTTGCCCTCGCAAAAGAACTCATCCGCCGCGGAGCCAATCCCAACATGTCCTATATCAATTGGGCTCCGCTCACCATCTTAGACGATTCCCGCCTGACCATAACTGGCGATGTACTCGACGGCTTCTCCTACCTGCACGACTCCCTCAAAAAACATCTCAACAAAGAAGAAAAAGCCGACCTCCTCCGCTTACTCGAAGAACATGGCGGCGACATCAGGCAAGCACCCAATCAACGCCTCATCCTGCTCCTCGCCACTGCTTCCATTACTTCGGATGAGGGGTACGGTCTTGCGTGGGCTCTACGCCATGGTGCAACATGCGACCCGGAAACCCTGAAAGGAATAGCCGACCACTTGCAGCGCGAGGGATATCTCTCCCTACTCAGCGAACTCCGGCAGGAAGGCTACCTGCCCCACCCTGATAAAGACAGCAAGCCCACAGAGCCGGCTCCCCTCAGCGATAAATGATGCGATGAGCCTCTTCGCGAGCCCAGGAATCGTCCTCCAGAATCATGTCCAACTGCCCCTTATAATCACGGGGACGAGCTTGCGAGAGCACCTTTTCCACTGTCTCCCATATTCCGGTAAAGCCGAGCTTACCATCCACAAATGCCTGAACCGCCACCTCATTGGCGGCATTGAACATAGCAGGCATGGTACCGCCCACCAGCCCGGACTGACGGGCAAGATTCAGGGCCGGGAAATCATCCCAACGCGGTGCCTCGAACTTCAGGGCGGCAATCTGAGCAAGGTCGAGCTTCTTCAGGCTGTTCTCCAAGCGGTCCGGCCAAGTGACGGCATACTGAATCGGAAAACACATATCACTACTGCTCAACTGAGCAAGAATGGAGCCATCGCGGTATTCCACCAATGAATGAACAATACTCTGCGGGTGAACAATCACATCCACCCGCTCCATGGGGATGCCGAAAAGCCAGCGAGCCTCAATCATCTCCAAGCCCTTATTGAAAAGCGTGGCGGAGTCGATGGTAATCTTGCGCCCCATCTTCCAAGTAGGATGATTAAGGGCCTGTTCAAGCGTCACTTCAGCCAATTTTTCACGCGGAGTTGTTCGGAAAGGCCCACCGCTGGCCGTCAGGATAAGACGGCTGACCTGCTCCGCACCGCCCTTGTGCCCCTGAAGACACTGATAAATGGCATTGTGCTCACTATCAACCGGCAGAACATTTACCCCCTTGGCAGCGGCACGATTCATCACAACCTCACCGGCCATCACTAAAATTTCCTTCGAGGCAATAGCGAGGTCTTTCCCGGCCTCAATAGCCTGCAAGGTGGGTTTGAGGCCGGCCGTTCCGATGATGGAAACCAGCACCATGTCCGCCCCCTTCATGGTAGCCAACTCGCACAAGCCATCAAGCCCGGTCAGCACGCGCGTACCGGCCGGCAGGAGACGTTGCAGCTCTGCGGCACGGGAGGAATCGAACAGGCACACATCTTTCACGCCGAACTCGATAGCCTGAGCAGCCAGCACATCCACGCTGCTGTGAGCTGCCAGACCTACCACCTCCATACGCTCAGGAATATCACGGGCAACTTTCAATGCGCTGGTACCGATGCTGCCTGTCGAGCCGAGAATTACTACCTTCTTTCGCTTCATGTCTGAGTTCACTATACTATCAAAGCAAGCATTTTGCAAGCAGGAACACATTTTACGCTTGCAAAATATCCGTTTGCATTGTAGATTAACAGCGCCGTTCGGGTTCGGGTGGTCGCTGTACGGCTGTGCCGTGTAGAGGAAAGTCCGGACATCATAAGGCAGCGTGTCCTCTGAAAAGGGGAGACTTCCGGAGCCAATGCCGGAGGGACGGAAAGTGCCACAGAAAACAAACCGCCCGTCAGGGTAAGGGTGAAAAGGTGGGGTAAGAGCCCACCGCTCCGAAGGTAACGACGGAGGCTCGGAAAACCCCGCGCGATGCAAGACAAACAGGGGAAGGGTCGCCTGCCCGCTTACAATCCCCGGGTAATAGTTGCACCCCGCTATAAACGCAGGGTACGGTTTCGACCGTAAGAAAAATGGCCACACAGCCCGCGAGGGCGGACAGAATCCGGCTTACAGAACCCGAACGGCATCCCTCACTTACCGGCAAAGAATCGGCCTTTGTACAGCCTTACCCTTATTGCGGCACTTCAGGCAACTTCATGCCGGTCTTAAATCGACCGTATTTAGGAGATTCGCCATAGCGATTCGCCTGATATTGCGAATCTATCAAAGAGTCTCAGACATAAAAAAATCTAACAATCACCATCCTAGCTTGGCCCGTAAACGAGCAGCATAATCATTTCCCGGCAGGGCCAACAATTTCAGCCCGACATCAGCCCGTTTTATGGTCAGGGTATCATTCACATTAATAACGTGAGCCGAACGACCATCAACCGAGTAAATAATGGACTCCTCCACCCGACCGCGGCGAGCACGTGGACGCAGGGTAATTTCCATCGTATCGGGCACGACCACGGGGCGACTGGTCAGGCTGTGCGGGCAAATAGGAGTAAGGCTCATCACGCCTGCTGTCGGCCACAGCAAAGGCCCGCCGGCAGACAAAGAATAGGCCGTAGACCCCGTCGGAGTCGCGACCAACACACCATCGGCATGATAACGATTGAGCAGACAGCCGTTGAGCTCCACATCCACATCAATCATCTTACCGGTCTGAGCACGCATCAGGCAAACCTCATTGAGTGCCAAAAGAGGGTGCGGATAACAGTCCTCAAGCCCGCTCTGCGTGGCCTGCAACATAGCTCTCTCCTCAACCGCATACTCACCGGCGACCAGAGCAGCCACCAACTGTTCCACCTCACGGCGACCGCACACGCTCAAAAAGCCAAGATGCCCGGTATTGATACCTCCCAACACCATGCCCTGTCTGGCGGCACGTGTTGCCGCCGCAAGCATGGTGCCGTCACCACCCAGGCATAGCAGCATATCGGCGGAACAATCCACACTGCGGTCGTATTCGCACACGCTCACACCGGCAGTCTGCAACAGCGAACCGAGCAACTGCAACAGCTCTCGGTTGCCGTTCGTGCGGCTCCCGGCCAGCAAGGCAATGGAACGTGGCGGGGTCATGAAGAAAACTCAGAAAAAATAAACTCAGCGCTGTTCGCGGACAATTTCCGTACCGATGCCCTCGGGCGTGAAAATCTCCAGCAGGAGAGTGTGCGGCAAACGGCCGTCAACAAAGTGCACCTTGCGCACACCGGCATTGAGAGCATCTACCGCGCTCTTTACCTTAGGAATCATTCCGCCGGAGATAACACCTTCGTCTATCAACTGGAAAGCCTCCTTACGATCAATACTCTTAATAATGGTGGACGGGTCCTTCGGGTCGAGCATCAGACCGGGAACATCAGAAATATAGACCAACTTCACCGGCTTGAGCTCACAGGCAAGTGCGGCAGCGGCAAGGTCGGCGTTCACATTAAGTGCCTGATTGGTACCCAATTCACGGGCAAGCGGAGAGATAACAGGTGTGAGCTGAAGTGCAAGGGCCTCCTCCACTCGGCGCAACTGACTGCCGATGACACGCCCCACCATGCCGATGTCAACGGGATTGCCCTCGGCATCTTTTTCCATGAGCTTTTCGCCCACAAATACATTCGTACCGGGAATGCCCACAGCCTTGCCGCCGGCGGCACGCATCATCTCCACCAGACCGGGATTGATTGTGCCGGAGAGGGTTCGCTCCACGATGTCAATCGCCTCGGGCGTCGTCACACGCAGACCATTGACAAATCGAGCCTCCAAACCGGCATCAGCCATAGCCTTGGAAATAGCCTTACCCCCGCCGTGAACCACCACGGGGTTGAGCCCCATAGCCTCCATCACCACGATATCGCGCATAAGTGAGCGCACCAGCTCGGGATTATCCATAGCGGAACCGCCGAACTTAATCAGAATGGTCTTATCGCGATATGACTGCATGTAGGGAAGAGCCTCAATAAGAATGTCGGCCTTGCGGATTTCCTCTTCGGGTTTGATAACCTTACGTGTGCTGATCATGGTGATGTCAGATATAGCGTTTAAGTTTGAAAATGATAAGGGGGATGGCACCGGCAAGCACCATCATCACCAGTGAAATCCAGAATCCCCACGGCGAATGCAGGAAGGGCATGTGGTCGAAGTTCATACCGAAAATGCTCGCTATCAGCGTAGGCGGCAGGAACACCACGCTCATGATGGTGAACACCTTCACGATGTCGTTCTGCTCAATGTTAATAAGCCCCAGCACGGCATCGAGCATGAAGTTAATCTTATTGGAAAGGAATGAGGCGTACTCAGCCAGTGAGTTCACATCTCGGGAAACCGGGCGCAGCGGCACATACAGGCTGTCATGCGAGCTCAGGCACGAATCTTCATTCCCGGCAAAGGTTATCATGCGCAGGAGGTTGACCAGAGCATCGCGCTGACGGGTGATGAGGTCACCCACTCGCCCGAGTTCCTCCAGAGCATCACGCAGGTCATCCGTATCGGGCGAGTATTCTTTCTCTTTGCGGTGCTTGTGCGTGCCGAACACCTTCTTGGACAGGGAGTCCAAATCGGCACCGAATCGTTCCAGAACGTCCGCCTGACGATCAACCAAAGTCTCCAGCAGACCGATGAACACCAAATCGCGGTTCGTGTCCTGACGGCGCAGGAGCTGCTGAGAGAACATGCGGAAGGAATAGGAATCGGTATGGCGGATGGTGATGAGCACACCGGATTTCAGGATGAAGGTAATTTCAGCAATCATCGGCTCATCCGTCTCCACCCTCGAGAGCACCGTCGTGGTCATGAAACGTGCTCCGTCTTCACAGTACAAACGGGAAGTAGCCTCAATTTCGCGCATCTCATCCTTCGTCGGCATTTCAATGGCGCAAAGCTGCTCGGCATAGGCCAGTTCATCGGCATTCGGCGTAAGCAGGTCTATCCAAAAGATTTCCCCCTTGCGGTCGCTCTGTTCATCCAGACCGACCTTGCGGCTTATTCCCTGCTCAGACTGTGAATATATTCTAATCATCGCCGTTGCAGGAACAGTATGCCCGTTTCATCAACAAAAATCAAGCCTAATTTAGCTCTCAGCCCGCTTTCCGACGCCATTTACGAAAAAAATATCATGATTTCTCCTCACAAGGAGATTTAGATATTGACGCTTGTTTCTTTCGTGGTATAGTATAGTCTCAATGGGTGAACAACAACACCCCATTCCTACTACAGTGGACGACGATATCATTTGCACAGAAAAAATCATCGCAGATCGCAAAACTTTCTTCATTGACCTCAAAAGCAATGCCAGAGGACGCGTGGTGCGCATAACGGAAAAAGTCAGCTCTAATCGTGACCGAATCATGGTCCCCGCAGAAATCCTCGATGATTTCATCGAAGCCCTGCAGGACATCCGCAAGGCTAACCTCGAAAACTGACGCAATCGTCGCCCAACTACCCTCCCCCACCCACTTCGTCTGACTGACATCATTATGTTAGTCATACCCCAATTTCCTGAAAGTCATAGCATTGCAGCAGGAAATAAAAATTACCCTCAAAATTCAGGCTGGACAAACGCTGTACAAAAGTGTTTAATAGGGCAGACGCTGGGACAAAGTTCCGGCATCGGTACAGGCAAACAAAGAGAAAGAGGAAAGTATGAGAAGGATAAAAGTTCTGGAATTAGGTTGGGAGTTTCCTCCGCTGATTAACGGAGGGCTCGGAGTGGCCTGCATGGGAATATCCCGCGCATTGGCAAAGAAGGTTGATTTGTCTGTTATCGTCCCCAAAGCGAAACCCGGAGTGAGCTATGACGGCTTCGGTCTGACCGGCATCAATAATCTGGAGTACCAGGAAATGGAGACTCTGGAGGAAGGCTACACGTACGAGAGTTTTTCAGTAGTGGGGAAAGCACCGGTCAATCTGGATCCCTACGCCTGCGAGGAAGGTAGCCCCGGCAACATCGTCTTCACCAAAGAAGGCAAACTTCTTTTCTCACGCGTACACAAAGCCGATTTGGATTTGTTCACCGGCAAGGAAGACTTGTACGCCGGAGATTTGGCCCGCAAGGTGATAGAGTTCTCGAAGATATGCGCCGTCATGGCTCGGCAGTACGACTTCGATGTCGTTCACGCGCACGACTGGATGACTTATCTGGCCGGAGTGGAAGTGAAAAAGGCGACCGGCAAACCGCTGGTTGTGCACCTGCACGCCTCGCAGTTTGACCGAGCCGGGGCCGATGCGCGCGGCTGGATTTACGACATTGAGAAGTACGGCATGGAGCAGGCGGATGCCGTGATTCCCGTCTCCAAGTACACGGGCACCATCGCAGCCGGTCACTACGGCATCGACCCGTCCAAGATTTTCCCGGTTCACAACGGAGCCGACCCGGTAGAGGTCTTCCACACCAAAAAGAAGTTCCCGGAGAAGCTCGTTCTCTTCCTCGGCCGACTCACCGCCCAGAAAGGGCCGGAGTTCTTCCTCCAGATTGCGGCAAAAGTACTGGAACAAACGGATAACGTCCGTTTCGTCATGGCCGGTACCGGCGAAAAACTCCGCCAGCTCATCGAGACGGGAGCCTTCCACGGCGTAGGCGACAAGTTCCACTTCACGGGATTCCTCAACAAGCAGAAAGTCAATGAACTGCTGAGCATGACGGATGTCTACTGCATGCCCTCCGTCTCGGAGCCTTTCGGACTTTCCGCACTCGAGGCAGCCCAGTTCAACATTCCGGCCGTTATCTCCAAGCAAAGCGGCGTAGCCGAAGTCATGAAGGGAGCCCTCAAGGCCGACTTCTGGGATGTCAACATGATGGCCAAGCACATCGTTGACCTCATTACGGATGAAGAGCTCTACCAACAGGTGGTTGAGCAAAGTGCACAGGACATCAAGAACTCCAACTGGGAGACCGCAGCCGACAAGATGCTGCGTGTCTACCACCACGTTCTCGGATGGTAACCCTCAACTTTCAGTAAGGACAGGCACTATGAATATCTCCCTGACATTTCATGCACATCAGCCCAACCGACTGATTCCCTACGACTTCTTCAAAATCGGCGAACACGCCTTCTATGAAGACGATGCTCTGAACGGGCGCGTGCTCAGCGAAGTGGCCGAACGCTGCTACCTGCCGGCCAACAGGCTCATGAAACAACTCATCGAGCTCTCCGACGGCAAGTTCAAATTTGCCTTAGCCATCTCGGGCGTCATTCTCGAACAAGCGAAGTACCATCGCCCCGACCTCATCTCCTCCTTTCAAGAGCTGGCAGAGACCGGCTGCGTAGAGTTCCTCGCCATGCCCTACTATGCCTCCCTCGCCTCCCTGTACTCAACGGGAGAGTTTGCCGAGCAGGTGGAGGAGCACATGGACCTCATCGAAGAACTCTTCGGGCAGCGCCCGACCGTACTCTGGAACACCGGCATGCTCTACTCCAATGCCATCGCCGCTCAGGCCTATGATATGGGATTTGAGGGCATTGTTGCGGATGGTAGCCGTCGCATGATGAAAAATCTCCATCCCAATGAGCTCCAGTGCGCTCCGCTCATTGCCAAGACCAAGACACTTGTTCGCCACCGCCACCTCTCCAATGATTTGGCCAACCGCAGAACAGATCCCACTTGGAGCGAGTACCCTCTCTCCCCCTACACCTTCGCAGATTGGTTAAGCCAACAGCAGGGCCAGGTTGTCAACATCTCCATGGATTACGAGACGCTCGGTGAGCGCCAACCGGACACAACGGGAGTCTTCGAGTTCTGGCGCAGCATGATTATGGCCACGCTCTTTGCCGGCAATCAATTCATGACCCCGACAGAGTGCGTACGCACCTTTGACTCCACCGGCACACTCGATGTCCCCAACCCGGTCAGTTGCTCCACGTTCGGCACGACAACCCATTGGAACGGCAATGTCATGCAGCAGGAAGCCATCAAGAAAATCTATGATTTGGAGGCCTCGGTCAAGGCCAGTGAAGACCGCGACATGATTCACGTGTGGCGCAAGCTTCAAAGCGCCGACCACTTCCACTATATGGAGAAGAGCAACGGCTTCACCCCCTACCCCTCGCCCTACGATGCCTACATTTACTACATGAATGCTCTGGCAGACCTGCAGGTACGAGTTAAACAGGAGGCCGACTTCATCCACAAGGCCAATCGAACCACCATCGCCTGACGACTCGCTGATTATCCTTTCGCAGCACCCGACAGCCATCGGCCGTCGGGTGTTTTTTTCATACATCCGCAGTAGTCGGGAGCAATCGAGCCTGAGCCGCTCGGAAGTTGAGCACCATGCAAACAAGCGCCACACCCGCCGTGACCCAAGGCAACCAATCGGGACAGTTGTACATATCACCCCACGAGGCTATGGCAAGTACACCGGAGGAAAGCAAAAGCAAACTGTAAAGCGACATCAACATCACATAACGAGCCCGCCAGCGCCAACCGATACACTCACTGAACAACGCCGCCCCCAGACAAACAAATGATGTAAAAAAGACTGTCGCACAACCGCACAGTACCAACTTCCATCCGAATAAGTCATGATAGCGGTCATAGCTCTCATACTCGTATTGAGAAAAAGTACGCGAAACCTCCACAACATTATTCTGTAAACGCCCCATTACATACAAATTAACATTCTGAGGCGACGGAGCATATTCAAAGCAAAGTTTCAAATGCGGAACCGCTAAATTGGAAAAATCCGACGTCCGCAACAACAAATACTCCGGCGTGGCATCTTCCACCAAGGGACGAAAGGACTCAGGTAACTGTACCGTCAGGGGGTCGATGCGTACCATCTTCAATTCCGAAAGTAAATGGCCCGGTTTGAACCGGAACTCCCGCACCCCGGAAAGAATACGCGGAGCCATCCCCGTCCCCGTCGATACGCCACAAAGACTCGTACAACTTGTGCGGGAGTGAGCGGGTGGCTCAAACCAACTGCGCAGCACCAAAGCCCCGGGACGGCTCACGCCGAACTGCGGCTGGGCAGCCTCGCCCCATTCGGTATGGAGCTCCTGCACCCTGCACTTCACCAGAGCCCCCTCCAACGAAGGAGTAAAGGTCTTGGTATTCACCTCATGAACCCGCTCCGCCGCACACCATGTCAGCAAAGCCGGTATGCAGAATACTGCCGGAACTGCCATCACGAGAGTCGCCGGCAGAATAAATATCATCACCAGAACCTGCAAGGCCGGATATCGAACCAATATGCGCGATTTGTTACTCATACAATCAACATTCTATTCCGTTCCGCTGATGAGATAAACCTCCGAACAAAGCACCGTCCCACGCTTCGCATCATGCACGGCCACGCGGGCAGCATACAGATCTCCGGTACGCCCCTTCAACTTCGACAGGCGCACGACAGGCTGCAAAGGTAATTTACCGTCACTCCGACGGGCTTTTGTCACCGGGAGAGGCTGCATGGGCAAGGGTCTGTTATCGTCTGATATCAAACTCGGTGTGCGGGTGGCAAGCGCCGTCACCGAAAATCCGTACTGAGGGCGCACGGGATTGCCCCAATAGAGCAATTCATAACGATTGGGAGCATACTCGCGCAGACGAACAATGGGACGCTTTGCCTGATAAGCGGTCGGCACCTTATGATTGGCGGCATAGGGTGCCAAACATATCACCTCCGGCGGCAATGCATATAATTGCTGCGGAGGAGCCTTGGCCACCTGCTCTTTGCGATAGCCCACCAGAGCAATGAAGGCGCACAATGTGACAAAAGCCGCTATGGTTACAGCGGCTGCGTGCACCAACAAAGTGCGGCGAACTGGCTCGAACAAGTACATAGCTCATCGGGTCATCAGGCGCAGAGCGCCGCGAATAAGCTCATCGGCATCTGCTTGCGGGTGCTCTTTGAGCAAGGCTTTAAGAGCCTTACGAGCCTCCACCTGCTTAAAGCCGAGAGCCACGAGAGCCAACTCGGCATCTGCGGCGGCAGGAGTTGTGGTCCCCTGTTGCTGAGCCTCCCAAGTAGAAGCCAGACCGACCTTATCTTTAAGCTCGAGCACGATGCGCTCAGCCGTCTTTTTACCTACGCCCTTGGCGCGGGCAATAGCCTGCACATCACCTCCGGCCACAGCAGCCTTAAAAGAACTGACATTCAAACCGCTGAGAATAGAAATTGCCGTTGCGGGGCCGATACCGCTCACACGCTCTATCAACAAGCGAAAGATATCTCGCTCAGCATCCGTCGCGAAACCATACAGCACCTGAGCGTTCTCACGAATGTGAAGATGAGTTTTCAGCGTCACCTGTTGTCCCTCTATCGGATTGAGCTGATCAAATGTCGAAAGAGGCACCTGAACTTCATACCCCACGCCATTAACATCCAACACAAGGCACTGAGGCAACGCCTCGGCTACTGTTCCACGCAAAAACGAAATCATAAAAAAATACGGGTAATGAGTTAAGCGGCCGGAGCCTCGCCGGGCTTCTCTTCAGCCGGAGCAGCCGGCTCTTCCTCCGGCTCCTGTGCAGGCTGCTGATTTTGCTCAGGCTCGGGAACAGATGCAGGCTCGGGAGCAGGTG
>JAUNRC010000005.1:57043-72410 GCA_030535875.1 Akkermansia sp.
CTGTGCTTGAACAGGAGCGGGAGCTGTTTGAACGGGAGCAGGTGCAGGCTCGGAAGTAGGCTCAGGCTCGGGAGCCAGCAGGTCCTTCATCTCAACGAACTCCGCCCCTTCCCCCAATCCGCCGAGCTCATTGAGCAGCTCACGCACGCGCTCGTTCAAACGACGGTAGTCGATGGGACCGTTCTCCGGCTCTTTGGAACCGGGGAATATCACATAACTTACCCCCAAATCCGACACAGGTCGAGCGTACACCTTAGCCTTTTCATTAACAGCCTTGCTCAACCGAAGAGAGGCCTCGCCCGTCTTAAAACGCGGACCGAAGTCACCCACTATGGCCGGGAACACTCTATTGCCGACAATTACCGCCGCATAGTCACCCGGAACCGGGCGGAACTCATCATTTTTCCCTTCCTTCACGGTGAGCGGCACAACGATGAAAGAATCGTACTCAGCCAGAAGAAAACTATAACGCTCTAAGTCTGCGATAACGAGCTTGGCATGGTCCGCAGCCTCCGTCTTGCCGGCCTTGCGGTAGCGCTTCAGGCGCTCACGCCAGCCCTCCAACAGAGGATTGGGGGTTTTCCCCCGCTTACGCCAACGATAGGAAGTTGTCGGTTGATAATGGTCACTCTTGCGGATTTTCTCAGGCATCTGCGGTAGGCGGTCACCATCCGAACCGTCCGACACCACATCCATATCGGCCTGCAACCACAGCACCTTACGCTGCGAGGTCGGCACCTTTATCTCTAACATGGTGTCGGTATCGTAAAAATTATGTCTGTCAAGCAATTGGTTGAGTGTTGCAGCGTTCTTACGGATGCGATTTTGCTTATGAAGGTAAAGAGAATGGAACCAGGGAGAAACCTTCGCCGCGGCCATCAGCTCGGAGAATGCCGGCAGCACCTTGGGCAGCTCCGGGTTCGCCTTGAGCAGTTCATCGCCCTGAGCGGCATGCGGCACCATCATGTTGAGACTGACCTTCACCTGATAGGCTTCTTTCTTACTGCGGTCCTGACTGGCAGTCGTCCCCTGAGCAAAGTTCACGTTGCTGCGGATGTTGATACCTCGGGCCAACTCATTGATATGCTCGTAATTACCGGGTTCCACCTTCTCGGGAAGAGCCGGAGGGAACGGCGGCAGTTCAATGCGCGGCATACTGAACGTCGACTCCGGCACCCAAGGTTCGGGATGTTCCAGCACAAAATGAGCCTGCTCCTCCGTCTCGGTCTTACGAGGTTTATGCACCACCTTTGCCGGACGTTTTCTCTCTACCGCCGGCTTAGCGGAAAAAGCCTTCACCAACTGCACGGGATAGGGCGTAAACAACGAGCCCGCCATCACCAGCAAAACCAGCAACAGGCCGAGCTTAAACCATGTAAGCGAACTCCCCTTTTTTTTGACTTTTCTCTTCTCCATATTATTCTGCCGGAACGGCCTTGCGGGGACGAGTGCTCATAATCAGGCGCAGAAGCCACAGCGGCGCCACGCGGACGAATAATCCTGCCATGCGGATTTTTAACGACGGATAACAGCGGGGACGATTGGCGGCAACGGCATCAAGAGCATCTTCCACAACCTTAGGCACCGACGTATAAAACCACTTGCGGAACGGAACTTCTTTTTTGCTCTTGCCGGTCCTTCGCGCCACCTCACCAAAGTTCGTATGAACCGGCCCGGGACAAACAGCCGTCACATGTACCTCGGTACCGCTCAGCTCCAACCTCAACGCCTCGGAGAACGATGCTACAAATGCCTTGCAGGCAGCATACATGGCAAAGTCCGGAATGGCCAAGTCGGCAGCAAGCGAAGCCACGTTGATGATATAGCCCTTCTCTGCCTTCAACATTTCGGGAAGTAGTGCACGAGTGAGTTCCACCGGAGCAGCCATATTCACCTCAATCATGCTGCGGTTCCGCTCCGGCAGAGAAGAGACAAACTCGCCGTAATCCCCCAGTCCGGCATTGTTGATAAGCCACATCACCTCACCTTTCAGAGCAGACAGGCGCTCCGTCAATTCCGCACGCGCAGACGCAGAGCTCAAATCACAGGGCCACACCTGAACATCACATCCGTACTCAGAGCGGATTTCAGCAGCCAGAGCCTGCAACTTATCCTCGCTGCGGGCAATCAATACCAACTGTGTGCCGTCCTCACAACCATGAGCCTTCGAAAGCTCCGCCAAACGACGGGCAAATGCCTCGCCGAAGCCGGACGAAGCCCCCGTAATGACAAGCGTGACTTTTGGTAACATGTGCTTATCTTCACATGATATTGAAGTACATGCAAGCACAAAATCAGCCAGCAGAGCTGTACAGGCGCTTTTTTTGCTGGAATTTCAGGGCGAAAGGTGGTATAAATACCCGCGTTATGGCAACACCTCCTTTTGTCTATCAGGAAATGTTCCCCATGGGGGAAGACACCACGAAGTACCGTCTGCTTACCAAGGACTACGTGAGTGTAAGTGAGTTTGAAGGCAAGCCCATGCTCAAGGTTGAGTCCGAAGGTCTGCGCCTGCTGGCCGAGACCGCATGGCACGATGTGGCGTTCTACCTGCGCCCGGAGCACCTTCAGATGGTGCAGAGCATTCTGAGCGACCCCGAGGCATCGGAGAACGACAAGAGTGTAGCGCTCACCATGCTGCGCAATGCCGAAGTTGCAGCTCTGGGCGTACTGCCGCTTTGCCAGGACACCGGTACTGCCATCTGCGTGGGCAAGAAAGGTCAGCAGGTATGGACCGGGTGCGACGATGCCGAGTACATTTCCCGTGGTGCCTACGACTGCTACACCAAGAACAACCTGCGCTACTCCCAGAATGTCGCGCTCGACATGTACAAGGAAATCAACACCGGCACCAACCTGCCCGCTCAGATTGATCTTTTTGCCACCGACCACGGCATGGAGTACAGCTTCCTCTTCATCGCGAAGGGTGGCGGCTCCGCCAACAAGACCTACCTCTACCAGGAAACCAAGGCCCTGCTCAACCCGACTTCCCTCAAGAAGTTCATGGTGGAAAAGATGAGCACTCTCGGCACCGCTGCCTGCCCGCCCTACCACGTTGCCTTCGTCGTGGGCGGCACCAGCGCCGAACTCTGCCTGAAGACCGTTAAGCTCGCCTCGACCAAGTACTATGACAGCCTGCCCACCAGCGGCAACGAGCATGGTCGCGCCTTCCGTGATGTCGAGCTGGAGAATGAGCTCAAGAAAGAAGCCGAGAAGCTCGGCCTCGGTGCCCAGTTCGGCGGCAAGTGGTTTGCCCTGGACGTTCGCGTGGTTCGCCTGCCCCGCCATGGTGCATCCTGCCCGGTGGCACTGGGGGTATCCTGCTCTGCCGACCGCAACGCCAAGGCCAAGATTACGCCCGAGGGCATCTTCATCGAAGAGCTCGAGTACGACCCCGGCAAGTACATTCCCGCCGAGCTGCGCGAAACAAAGAGTGCAGGTGTACCCATCGACCTCGACCGTCCCATGAAGGATGTTCTTGCCGAGCTCTCTAAGTACCCCGTCAAGACCCGTCTCTCCCTCAGCGGCACCATCATCGTAGGCCGTGACATCGCACACGCCAAGCTCAAGGAACTGCTGGATGCCGGTAAAGACCTGCCCCAGTATGTGAAAGATCATCCGATTTACTATGCCGGCCCTGCCAAGACCCCCGAGGGCTATCCCTCCGGCTCCTTCGGTCCCACCACCGCCGGACGTATGGACTCCTATGTGGACCTCTTCCAGAGCCACGGCGGCAGCATGATTATGATTGCCAAGGGCAACCGCGCTCAGTGTGTGACGGATGCCTGCCAAAAGTTCGGCGGTTTCTACCTCGGCTCCATCGGCGGTGTGGCTGCTGACCTCGCCAAGAACTGCATCACCTCCATCGAGTGCATCGAATACCCCGAACTGGGTATGGAAGCCATCTGGAAGATTACCGTAAAGGACTTCCCGGCCTATATTCTGGTAGACGACAAGGGCAATGACTTCTTCGCCGACATCCGTGCCGGCTGGGCCTGCCCCGGTTGCGCTCACTAAAACCGACTTTGCCCCTGCTGCCGCAGCAGCAGGGGCTCCCCCCAAAAAACTCACTCGCTCCATCAGCCATGACCCCCAAAGTTAAAACCTTCCTCGAACGCGGTTTCAGCACCATCGTCCTTCTCAGTCTGCTCGGAGGAGCCGTATGGTGGGACAACGCCATCGGCTACGCCATTCTTGTATGCGCTCTGTGCAACCTGACAAGCTACGAATGGTTCAACATGCTGCGCGAACGCGGTGCAGAAGCCAACCGAGGACTGGCTCTCATTGTCGGGCTCATCTACCCCTGGCTCATGGCAGCGGGCATGCTGCTCGCAACGACTCAAGGTGACTTCGTCATCGGCGGCGAAGATGGTCCGACAAGCGTATTCCTCGTGTCGGCATTTAATTTCCATGGGGTTGCGCTGGCTATGCTGGTACTCTTCGTTCTGGCAACATTCTTCTGCGAGCTCTACCGCATGGACTACAAGAACAGCAGCGGCGCACAAGCCCTGAGCAGCGCCGGCATCACCATCCTTTCTTTCGTATACCCTGTATGGCTCTTTGCCTTCGCTCTGAGCACGCTGGACAATCCGACCGGCATCTACAACCTGCTCTGGCTCATTCTTGCCACGAAAATGAGCGACATCTGGGCCTATGTCAGCGGGGTACTGCTGGGCGGTAAGTTCATTAAGCGCCGTTTCAGCCCCGCCGTGTCACCGAAAAAGACCTGGGAGGGCATCATCGGTTCTTTCATCATCACCTCCGTTTGCAGTTGGCTGCTACTGCCTATCACGGACTTCGGCTTTGAGCTCACCCCGGTCGTCTTCTTCTGTGTGCTCATGCCTGCCATCTTCATTCTGAGCGTAGCAGGCGATTTGGCCGGCTCCCTCATTAAGCGCGGCGTAGCCATCAAGGACAGCGGGTCGCTGTTGCCGGGCATAGGCGGCATATTCGACCTCATCGACTCGCCGGCATTCACCGTATCATTCTTCGCCGCAGTAATGGCCATACTCTGATAAATTATGCACCTCACCGTCCCCCTGCTCATCAATCCGAAAGCCGGCAGCCTATTCCGTTCGGGCCTGAAAAGCTGGCTGGATGAGCACCGCACTGACTTTACCATCATTCCGACCGACAGCGCCGAAGATCTCACAGCAAAAGCCCGTGCGCTGGCCGAGGCCGGAGAACCGGTAGTGGCAGCAGCAGGCGGCGACGGCACCCTCATGAACGCCGCTCAGGGCTTAGTGGGTACACAGGCTGCACTCGGCATCCTCCCCTGCGGCACCATGAATGTCTTTGCCCGCGAATTGGGCATCGGCTCACGGCGTTTCGACACCGCTCTGGATGCCATCAAAAACGGATTACGTCAGGAAGTTGACATCTTCACCGTCAACGACAAGCCTTTCCTTCAGATGGCCGGGTTCGGTCCCGATGCCCGAATCGTCAAACTCATCACCCCGCGCCTTAAAAAGAACATGGGAGCTGCGGCTCACATTATCACGGCGCTCAAAGTAGCCGTCGAGCACCATCCCATTATCACCGTCACCCTCCCTGACGGCGAAGAAGTTAAAGGAGCCCAAATCATCATGGGCAACGGCAAGCGCTACGGCGGCGAGGCTCACCTCTTCGCCAATGCCCGCTATGACGACGGCCTGCTCGATGCAGCCATCATTCATCAGGAAAGTATACCCATTCTCTTCGAAATCATCGGAGTCATGCTCCAGCGCGGCGCAACCCGCAGCAATATCAGCGAGTTCACAAGCCTGCGCACATTCGAGAGCTGCGTCATCACCGCAGAAGGCAAACTGGATTACCAGCTCGACGGCGACTTTGCAGGCACCTTTCACCCCGGCGAATCCGCCATCATCCGCCGCATGCCCCACCGCCTCCGCGTATGCGTGCCGAAAATTCCGGTTCCCGGCACTCCCATTGAGCGACTGATGGCCCACCCCATGATTGAAGCCTGGCGCCACCTCATCCGCCGCGCTCAGGAGTTCTGATAAAAAAAGTGGTGACAACGGCTCATCACCGTCTCACCACCCATGTAAAATCGTTTACAGACTCTTACTTAACCCATCTACCATTGCCCATCGGCAGACAGCCGTTGCTCACCGGGTGATAACGCGTAGCCTCCGTATTGCCCCAAAGGGGAAATCCCATAGCCTTTGCCCAGGTGGCGCTCATACTGTTACCGGTATAGCAACCGAAACTACGGCAACGGGCATTGGGTGCAAACGATGTTTTCTGCAGCTTCGTGGCGATATCATTCTCGTGCATCCATTGAGTCGAGGCTCCAATCATATCATTACTGTACTCCAGCATGAATGCGTGTGCATTGGAATGCCCGAAATAATAAAAGGACGTAATTTTATCACTTCCTCGACCGGCGGCATTGATGGCCTCGAATGTCCGGTCACCCGTGTCGGTGAACACCAACTGCACGTTACGCTTGGCAGCCTGTTGACGAATCATATCAACATAATCCTTACCATCCTCGCGACCGCGTGTCTCGTACGAAGGACGGAACACAATCCACACAATCTTCTTGTCGGGAAATTTGCGACGAGTCATATCCATCTGCACCGTAGACGCGCGCACAAAGTTTGCCCACCAGTTGTCATGCGCTGACTCCCCACGGAAATGTTCCCAGCTTTTCAGCGCCACACCTCCGCACAAAATCACCTCAACCGCCTGAACAACAGAACAGAAGAGCAACATGAGAACCGGTATCATTAAACGCATGCCATTCATGAAGCGCTCAGCATACCCCGCTGCAACTCAGATGTCAAGCCCGGAGTGACAAAAGTGCTGACACAAAAAGACACGACACAGACTCGCATAACACTTGCAGAGCGTGCTACAATGCTGCCGTGAAGAAATGCCAGATATGCGGTAAACGCGCCTCTATTTACCTGACTCAGATTGTCAACGGACAGGCTACGGACCTCGCCCTGTGTGAGGCATGCGCGCGGGCCAAGGGACTCTTCGACCCCCAATCACTGACATTTGCCGAAAAGTTCTTCCCCGAGGCCTTCAAGGAGAAAGTCGACAAAATCGTCCGTGAACTCATCAATCGGGTAGACGAAGCCGAACGCCCCGCCCCCCGCTCCGCAGGCAGCGACATGCTCACGCGCTGCCCGGTGTGCAACTTCACGCTTGACGACTTCCGCCGCTGTGGCCGTCTGGGCTGCCCGGACTGCTACCATGTATTCGCAGAAGAAATCAACAGCGAACATCCCGCCGGCGACGACAACAGCAAAGACGGCAACACCTCCGCTGAGGAGGCCGTCGAAATCACCCGCAGTAAGCTCGAACAACAGCTCAAGGCTGCCATCGAGCGCGAGGATTACGAACAAGCCGCCCTTCTGCGCGATAAAATCAAAAATCTTTCATAATTTCCGCCATGGCATTCAATCTCCACAAGCTCATCAAAACCACGCCCCCCTGGTTCCGCCGAGGTGGAGACGAGGGCGATGTGATACTGGGAGTCATGGGACGGCTGGTTCGCAATCTTAAAGGCCACCCTTTCCCCGGATGGAGCACCGCCGATGAACGGCGAAAAGTGGCGGACATTCTCCTGCCGGCCATCCTCAGTCAACCCGGCTTCAAGACAGCCGCGCACGCCGAACTGAACGAATTGAGCTATGGTGAGCGCCGCACCCTGCTGGAACGCCGCCAATTATCCCCCTGTATAGCCGCGAGGCAGGATGGTTGCCACCTACTTATCAATCGACGGCAAGACACCGTCATCATGCTCAACGAAGAGGAACACCTCGTCGTTCACAGCTTCGTACCCGGCTATGACTTCGGTGAACTCTTCTCCATACTCTTCCGTTTGCCCGAAGCGCTGAGCAACGACATCAGCTTCGCCGAGGCCCCGGGCAGAGCTTACCTCACCAGCCTGCCGGGAGAAGCCGGTGACGGCATTCAACTCTACTGCATCCTGCACCTGCCGGCCCTCTCCCTCTCCAACATGATGCCGCAGGTCATCCGCGGCCTCGAAAAGCTCCAGCTCAACGGAGCTCCGTTCTACCCGCAACTCGGAGAGGAATGCGGTAACCTCTACGTCATCTACACGCACCCTGTCCCGCCAAACTCTCTGGCGGACATCCTCACCCACCTGACCGACATCACCTCCTCACTAACCGAACGAGAACATCAGGTCAGAGCTCGACTGCTGGAACTTTATAAACGCGGCGACACCTTCCCGGTCGACCGCATTAACCGTAGCTACGGCCTGCTCAGCTACGCCCGTGCAATCACCCTCGCAGAATGGGTAGATGCCATCTCCATGCTTCGCCTGGGAGTACATTACGGCTTTATCACCTCCCCCGATAAGAGCAGCGATGAATTACTCGCCGAACTTGCAGAGCTCCTCATCACCGGCGGAGATTTTCCCGCGGGAGAAGAGCCGGCTCCCCGCAACCACCCGAGAGAATCCACCGCCGCAGAGCGTCACCGCACTTTCATCATTCAGGATTTCCTCCGCCATACCATTCTTCACACAGCCCCCGACTGCCCCACCACAACAGATTTTTCCGTATGAACAACTTTACTCCGAGAGCTCAACAAGTCCTCAACCTTGCCCGTCGCGAGGCTGACCGCTTTCACCACAATTACATCGGAGCTGAGCATGTACTGCTGGGGCTGTTGCGCCTCGGACAAGGCGTAGCCATCAGCGTGCTGGAAAACGCCGGTGTCGACATCCGCGAACTCACCCGCAAAATCGAGGCGGCTATGGTACCCGGCGACTCCGCAGGCAACGAAGGTTCACTCCCCTACACCCCGCGCGTGAAGCGCCTGCTCACCGTCGCCGGTGCCGAGGCCCGCGAGCTGCGGCACACCTACGTCGGCACAGAGCACATCCTGCTGGCATTCCTGCGCGATGACGGCGGTCTGGCCAAAGATGCCCTCAGCTCCGTCGGGTTGACCTACGACTCCGCCCGCCAAAGCGTGCTGAGAGAAATTGACCCCAAGTTCGACTCCCCCTCCGGCAATAACGACGACCTGCCCCGCCGCCGCCCCGATGAGGAGGAAGAGGAAGATGCCAACGCCTTCCTCCACTCCCAAACAACCGGCAGCGGTAATGGCTCCGCCGCCGAAAGCCGCACCCGCACCCCCGCCCTCAAAGCCTTCGGACGCGACCTCACCGAGCGTGCCGCACGCGGTGAAATCGACCCCGTCATCGGTCGCCGAGCCGAACTGGAGCGAGTCATTCAAATCCTCTGCCGCCGCACCAAGAACAACCCCGTGCTGCTGGGCGAAGCCGGTGTGGGCAAGACAGCCATCGTGGAGGGCCTGGCCCAGATGATAGTCAGCGGCGATGTGCCGGAGTTCCTGCTGGGCAAGAAACTCATCTCCCTCGACCTCGCACTCATGGTCGCCGGCACAAAATACCGCGGCCAGTTCGAAGAGCGACTGAAAGCCATCATGGACGAAATTCAGCGCGAAAAGAACATCATCCTCTTCATTGATGAGATGCACACCCTCATCGGAGCCGGCTCCGCCGAGGGCACGATGGATGCCTCCAACATCATCAAACCCGCACTCTCGCGAGGCGAACTGCAGGCCATCGGTGCCACCACCCTCAACGAATACCGCAAGCACATCGAAAAAGATGCCGCCTTCGAACGCCGCTTCCAGCAGGTACAGGTCGGAGAACCCTCGGTAGAAGACACCCTGCTCATCCTCAAAGGCATTGCCCCGCGCTACGAAGAGCACCACCACGTCCGCTACACCGACAAGGCGCTCGATGCCGCCGCTAATCTCTCCAAGCGCTACCTCACCGGCAGATTCCTCCCCGACAAAGCCATCGACGTCATGGATGAAGCAGGCTCGCGCCTGAGAGTCGCCCTCATGACCCGCCCCCAAACCCTCAAGAACCGTGAGCAAACCCGCCGCGAACTCGAGGCCGACAAACAAGCCGCCGTCAAAGCTCAGGACTTCGAACGCGCTGCCGCCCTGCGCGACTCCATTGCCGAGCTCGATGCCCGCTTCAAGTCCGAAGTCAACGAATGGAAAGAGCAGATGAATGCCGCACGACTCGACGTGACCGATGAAGACATCATGGCCGTCATTTCCAAATGGACCGGCATCCCCCTCTCCCGCATGGAGGAAAAAGAGACAGAAAAACTCCTCCGCATGGAAGAAGAGCTCAAGAGCAAAGTCATCGGTCAGGACATTGCCTGCTCGGCCATTGCCCGAGCCCTGCGCCGCAGCCGCGCCGACATCAAAGACCCCCGCCGTCCCATCGGCTCCTTCCTCTTCATGGGACCGACCGGCGTGGGCAAGACCTACCTCGCCCGCAACCTTGCGGAAATCATGTTCGGCACGGCAGAGGCACTCATTCAGGTCGACATGAGCGAATACATGGAGAAGTTCAGCACCAGCAGGCTCATCGGCTCGCCTCCCGGCTATGTCGGTCACGACGAGGGCGGCCAACTCACCGAACAAGTTCGCCGTCGGCCCTACGCCGTCATCCTCTTCGACGAAGTGGAAAAAGCTCACCCCGATGTCATGAACCTTCTGCTGCAAGTGCTCGAGGAAGGAGCTCTTACCGACTCTCTCGGACGCAAAGTCAGCTTTGCAAACACCATCATCATCCTCACCTCTAACGTCGGAGCCACCCTCGCCTCGCGGCAGGGTACCATGGGCTTTGGTGCCATGAACAGCGAAGATGCTGACTACGAGACGATGAAAGAGCGCATCTCCGAGGCAGCCAAACAACATTTCCGCCCCGAGTTCATCAACCGCTTCGACGAGCTCATCGTCTTCCGCATGCTGGAGCGCCGCGACCTCGAGCAGATTGTTCTCCTCGAAGCCCGCAAACTCATACAACGCCTTGCCGACAAGCAGATTAAGCTCGACCTCTCCCCCGAAGTCGTCAGCATGCTCGTTGACAAAGGTTACGACCCGCAATACGGAGCACGCCCCATGCGCCGCGCCATCGAGCGACTGCTCGAAGACCCCATCGCCGAGGCCATCCTTCGCGGCGAACTCGCAGCCGGCATCTCCTCACGAGCCATCCGACCGGAAGGCACCGACCGCATCGACTTCGCAGCTCAGCAACCACAAGCTGCTCCCGAAGAAATCCCTGCCTCCTCCCCGGTTCCACGCAAGCGCTCTACTTCCAAGAAAACCGCCTCTACCACAGCAACCAAAACAAAAAAATCCCCCTCTAAAAAGACACCCTCCCGGAAAAAAGAAGAGTAAGCGACGGTAACGGCACCCCGAGAACTGCTTATCTTGTGTTATATGGCAGAGTCGGTGACAAGCCTTTATCGCCCCTATGACTATTCGTCAGGAAAAATTAAGCTCCTTCGGGAGCTTTCGGGTGTTGCATTTGTTTTTCACATTCCTGCACTTATAATGCTTGCCAGCCATCTAAATAAATGATACACTACGCGCCACTGCAACACATCGTATCTGTTCATGAAGGCGCTGAAAGATCGTATTCTAAAAGATGGAAAGTGTTTTCCGGGGGGCATTCTCAAGGTGGACAGCTTTATCAACCACCAAATGGATGCAAGCCTGATGCGCTCCATGGCCGTAGAGTTTGTACGCCGTTTTGCCTCTGCCCGCATCAATAAAATTATAACAGTGGAAGCCAGCAGCATAGCTCCGGCCATCATGGTAGGCAATCTGCTGGAGCTGCCCGTTGTCTTTGCCAAGAAAAAGAAACCGAGCACCATGGAGAACATGATTTGCACCTCCATTCATTCCTTCACGAAAGACAAAGACTACACCGTATGCGTGAGCCGCGAATATCTGGGGCCGAATGACAGAGTGCTTTTCATAGATGATTTCCTGGCCAACGGAAATGCCGCACTGGGTATACTTGACCTCGTAAAACAGGCCGGAGCCCAACTGGAAGGTATGGGGTTCCTCATCGAAAAATCATTTCAGAACGGCGGCAATGAACTGCGCCGTATGGGCATTCATGTAGAATCGCTGGCTATTGTTGAAAGACTGGATAACTGCACCATCCAACTGCGCAACTGAACATGAGCTCCACCCCTGACGCCGGCCGGACAGACCTCATCTACGGGTTAGAAGACACGCCGCCATTCTGGGATGCGCTTTTTGCCGCACTTCAGCACCTGCTTGCCATGTTCGTGGCAGTGGTTACCCCGCCGCTCATCATAGCCGGGGCCCTCGATTTGGACACCGCCACCACCGGCTATCTGGTATCTATGTCACTGGTAGCATCGGGCATATCATCCTTTGTTCAATGCCGACGCTTCGGTCGGTTAGGAGCCGGACTACTCTGCGTACAGGGTACAAGTTACTCATTCATAGCTCCCATCATTGCAGCCGGACAAATCGGTGGACTACCGCTTATCTTCGGTTCCTGCATGGCTGCCGCCTCTCTGGAAATGGTAGTAAGCGTAGCCCTGCGCTACCTGCGAAAGATTATCACGCCCCTGGTATCCGGCATCGTCGTAACCCTCATAGGTCTGAGCCTGGTGAAAGTAGGAATCATTGCCTGCGGCGGGGGCTACGCAGCCATGAACAACGGTACATTCGGCAGTTCCGAGAACCTCATGCTCTCCGGGCTCGTTCTCATCTGCATCGTTATCAGCAACCAAAGCAACAACAAGTACCTCCGCATGAGCTCCATCGTTATCGGACTTGTCGTCGGCTACATCGTTGCCTGGTTCATGGGACTTATCGATTTCAACAGCATCTCCGGTTATGGCGCATTCCACTTCCCCTCACCTTTCCGCTACGGCCTGAACTTCAGTTGGTCCGCATTCATTGCTCTGGGCCTTATTTACGTCATTACCTCCATCGAGGCCTATGGTGATATAACCGCCAATTCTCAGATAACCGGTCTGAAAGTGCAAGGAGACGATTTCATGAAAAGAGCTCAGGGCGGAATTCTGGCAGATGGCTTCAACTCCATGCTGGCAGCTATGCTGAATTCCTTTCCGAACTCTATTTTTGCCCAAAACAACGGCCTCATTCTCCTCACGGGCATTGCGAGTCGTCGCGTAGGATACTACATTGCCACCATGCTGGTGCTGCTGGGACTATTCCCCTACATAGGATTGATATTCTCCCTCATGCCCGAACCGGTACTCGGTGGTGCCACTCTACTGATGTTCGGCACCGTCGCCGCAGCAGGCATCCGCATACTCGTCTCCCTGGAAATAGACCGCAAAGCCTCACTCGTGATTGCTATCAGCCTGGCATTCGGCATCGGTGTAGAAATGGTGCCCGATATCCTCAACCAAATGCCTCAATCCATCCGAGAAATTTTCTCCTCAGGTATCACTACCGGTAGTTGCGCAGCCATCATCACCAATTTGCTCATCCGGATTGCACCACCTGCCACGCAACGATGACAATTGCCTGAAAGAAGCCACCGCCGAACCAACAAGAGCCCCAGCGGTGTAATCGGAGCAATTGATCATCATTGACGATAAAAGCATATTTGGAAGTTTCCACGGAATTTGCACCTCCTCGCGGACTCTGTCCGCAGCTCACCTATCACGGCAATCGTATCGATAAAAAGCCGCTGCTCGGTTAAGAGCAACGGCTTTGTTTTCAATTAATTGTACATGGTAAGTTGTAAATCTGACATCGTATATCTCTTTATGAAAGAGAAGACAAGCAAAATAGTCGTAATTTATTCAAAAAAAATCTACTTTCGAGAAAGCTGATTTCTCAAAGAAATGAACATTTTTTTATTTTTGCAGCTTTAATCTCTTGATTATTAATTATTTCATGCGTCTTCTCTTTCATAAAGAGATATAATGCACCCAGCAGCTTGGAGCAGGTATCTCAGCTTTCCGACGCGCGTGGAAATGAGCACCCCGGCACAAGCCACTCAAACCATTAACAACAACACAAAAGATTATGGAAAAGACGATCATCGCATTGTTAGCACTGGGCTCTGCAGCCATGGCTGCAGACGTAACAGCACACGATATCACATTCAAAACAGCCGATCTCACCAAAGGCTTTCATATTTGGGCTGACCTTGATACAACCAACTACTACATCACTGATGGTGAGGCTTGGGGTAATGGCAATGGTGGCTACGAATTTGGTGGCTTGTATGTTGACAATGAAGGTGGTATGAAGTTTAACACAGGAAACGCCGACTTCACTGTTAAGTATTTGTACCTCACGAGCGATGTTAAAATTGGTACTTCCACCAGAGTTAACAAAGGCGAGATTAACTGGTCCAACAACAACGGGGCAAACTTCGTCATGGCCGACGGTGGTTGGGTTGACATCAATGCTGCCTATGGCGACAAGATTGACGCTTCCGGCATGAACTCCGGTTCCATCTACCTGAATGATGCCGGTTCTCTTACCTTGTCTGCTTTAAAAAACGGCGTGAACGTATATGCTAACGTTACTGCCGGTGAGGATCGCACCTTGATTTCCGGTAACATGTCCAACTGGGCCGGTAGCATGACGTTGACCGCCGGCAATAGTACTGCCTTGTTTGAAGGTGGTCAGCTTGTGAGTGCTACCGGTGAATTGGAGAACATTAAGATCAACGCAACAGCTGAAGGACTTTCCTACAGCTTTGAGACGCCCGCCGCACCCGAGCCGACCACAGCTACACTGAGCTTGCTGGCTCTTGCCGGTTTGGCTGCTCGTCGTCGTCGCAAGTAATTGCGACAGCGTAAGCTACAATTGATTTTAATGCGCTGACTCTGCAAAGAGTCAGCGCATTTTTGAGTATGGGGTGGTATTGTTATCTCATCTGCTCGACAAATGGAGATTTATCGAGCCCGATAGGGCGGGTTCCATATCTTTTTTACGCCTTCGAGGGGTTCCGCGTGTCTCGCTAACGCTCAACACGCTACACCACCTCGCTAAGGGTCTGGCGCCCTCTGCGAGTGCTTTTGAATTCCGCTCGCTGACGCTCGCAATTTTTTCACAAGTTCATGCTCCTAACGGGGCATTCAGTGAAATCTCGCCTTGCAGGCTCGGTGAAATCTTGGGCTGTGCCCGCGGTGAAATCTCACCCTACGGGTTCGGTGAAACTTCGCGCTTTCGCGCTCAGTGAGTCTCGCCCTATCGGGCTCGACAAATCTTCATTTATCGATTGAGTCAATTATAATTTGAGCAAAATCTGATTTTTTCTGAAAAAATCGATTTTGTAGTTCGGCATTGCCCAAAATTGGGCAATGCAGTAGCTGGACTTGGGAGAGGGGGAAGTGCATTGCCACTTCCCACCTCTCCCAAACCCTCACCCCCTGGGCTAGGGTAGTATGGGTTTCCCTTCGGGAAAACTTATTTTGCAACAGTTTGTTCAGGAGTTTTGCTTTCTTCTCTCTTCTTATCGGCTTTCTTATTGCTCCGGCAATAAAACATGATTGTTCGAGGCATAGCGAACACTGGCTTT
>JAUNRC010000026.1 GCA_030535875.1 Akkermansia sp.
TCTGATAAGCGCACCCACCCGCAAGCACTCAACAAAAACCACGCCGGGGAACATTACGTTCCCCGGCGTTTTGCATGCACCGATAATACCGGAAGTTATATAAAAAATCACACCTGAAAAAATCCTATGTCATTCTATCATCATTACGGAAAGTGAGCTTGACAGAGGCAGGATGAAAAGAGTAGAATCCCACCATTATACATTTTTACAACATACACACATCAACGCAATTATATGGAAAAGATTGTATATCATTTCGGCGGAGGAACCGCCGATGGCAACGGCAGCATGAAGGCACTGCTGGGTGGTAAGGGTGCTAATCTGGCCGAGATGGCCCGCATCGGTCTGCCGGTACCTCCCGGCTTCACCATCACGACTGAAGTCTGCACATTCTATTACGAGAACGGACTGACCTACCCTGCCGAACTTGATGGCTTGGTACACGAAGGCATTTCCCGCATGGAGGCTCTGGTAGGTCGCAAGTTCGGCGATGTAACGGCTATGCCTCTGCTGGTATCGGTTCGTTCCGGAGCCCGCGAATCGATGCCGGGTATGATGGACACCATTCTTAATCTGGGTCTGAACGATGAAACCGTCGAGGCCATGGCAACGGCTACTAACAATCCCCGTTTCGCCTGGGACTGCTACCGCCGCTTCGTGCAGATGTACGGCGACGTGGTGATGGGTGTACAAAAGCAGGAGGGTGAAGACCTCGAACCCTTCGAGAGCATTATCCACCGGCTCAAGAGTGAACGTTACAGCAAAGATATTGCCGACTCGGAGCTGACCCCTGATGACAGCCGTGAGCTGGTACGCCGCTTTAAGACCCTCGTCCTTACCCGTACAGGCCAAACATTCCCGGCTGATCCCTGGGAACAATTACAGGGTGCCATCGGTGCCGTATTCGGCTCTTGGAACAATGAGCGCGCCATCACCTACCGCCAGAAATACGGCATTCCCAGCGAATGGGGTACTGCCGTGAACGTACAGTGCATGGTGTTCGGCAACACGAGCGATGAGTCGGGTTCCGGTGTGGCTTTCACCCGCAACCCCGCCAGCGGCAAGAATGAGTTCTACGGTGAGTTCCTCATGAATGCTCAGGGCGAGGACGTTGTTGCCGGCGTGCGTACACCCGATCCCGTGGCACGTCTGGCCGAAGTCATGCCCATCGCCTACGCCGAGCTCTGCGACATCCGCAAGACCCTCGAAAATCACTTCCGCGACATGCAGGACTTCGAGTTCACCATTCAGGACCGCAAAGTCTACATGCTGCAAACCCGTAACGGCAAGCGTACCGGCATTGCCGCTTTCCGCATTGCCTGCGACATGGAGAAAGAAGGCCTCATCGACTGGAAGACGGCCGTTAAGCGCATCCCTGCCGACCAAGTCGACCAGGTACTTGCTCCGGTGTTCGACAGCGATGCCGTCAGCAAAGTAAAACCCATCACGCGCGGCCTGAACGCCGGTCCCGGTGCAGCCTCCGGTCGCATTTGCCTGAATGCCGCCCGTTGCGAAGAAGCCCATAAGCGCGGCGAAAAAGTTCTACTGGTACGCTTGGAGACATCGCCTGAGGACCTGCGCGGCATGATTGCAGCCGAGGGCATTCTGACAGCTCGCGGCGGGCTTTCCAGCCACGCTGCCCTTGTTGCCCGCCAGATGGGCAAGGTATGTGTGTGCGGTGCCGGCGACATGGAGATTGACTACCACAACCGCACCGTGAGCATAGCCGGCAAAGTGTACAAAGAAGGTGATTATTTGTCGCTGGATGGTACAGCCGGTTACGTCTACGCCGGTAAGATGCCCACCGCTCCCTCCGAGGTCATTCAGGTACTCATCAAAAAGACCCTCAAACCCGAAGACAGCCACACCTACCGCGATTTTGCCCGCGTAATGGAGTGGTGCAGCCGTGCCGGCAAGCTGGGTGTCCGCACCAATGCCGACGCCCCCGACCAAGTGGAGGCTGCCATTGCCTTCGGCGCTCAGGGTATCGGCCTGTGCCGCACCGAGCACATGTTCTTCGGCGGCAATCGCATTGACTTCATGCGCCGCATGATTCTTGCCACCCACGAGGAGGACAGCCGCGAGGCCGTCGCCAATCTCCTGCCCTTCCAGAAGAGCGACTTCAAGGGCATCTTCAAGGCCCTTGCCGGTAAGCCCGGCACCATCCGCCTGCTCGACCCGCCCCTGCACGAGTTCCTGCCCACCACCAAGGAGCAGCAGCTCGACCTCGCCAAGAAGTTCAATATCCCCGTAGAGGTTATCATCCGTCGCGTAGGTGAACTGCACGAGTTCAACCCCATGCTGGGCCATCGCGGTTGCCGTCTGGGCATCGCTCACCCCGAAATCACCGAAATGCAGGCTCGCGCCATCATCGAGGCTGCCATTGAGGTACAGGAGGAAGTCGGCTGCGAAGTCCGCCCGGAAATCATGGTTCCGCTTGTCTCCTTCAAGCGCGAGCTCGACTTGCAAAAGGAAGTCATCGATCGTATAGCCGAGAAGGTATTCCAGGAGAAGGGACGTCGCATCTCTTACAAAGTCGGCACGATGATTGAAATTCCGCGCGCCTGTGTGACAGCCGATGAGATTGCCGAGACGGCGGAGTTCTTCTCCTTCGGTACCAATGACCTCACCCAGACCGGTCTGGGCATGAGCCGTGACGACTCCGGCTCCTTCCTGCCCAATTACCGCAACCTGGAAATTGTGAAGGCCAATGTCTTTGCCAGCATCGATCAGGATGGTGTAGGCAAGCTCATGAAACTCGCCGTTCAGCTCGGCCGCAGCACACGCAACGGCATGAAGATGGGCATTTGCGGTGAGCATGGCGGCGACCCGGCCTCCGTGAAGTTCTGCCACAAGCTCGGCCTGGATTATGTCTCCTGCTCGCCTTATCGCGTGCCCACGGCTCGCCTTGCAGCAGCTCAGGCGGCCCTTGCTGACGAAGCATAAATCATCCCCCCCATTTCTGAAAACACCTACTCATCCCGAGTAGGTGTTTTTTTGTCATAATACCCCCAAAATTTCATTTCATACAAAAATAATAGGTAGAAAAAAGCACAAAAAAACGGTAAAAAATACAAATTTTTAAATAATTTTTCAAAAAAGTCTTGACGGTATGACACTAAAACAATATACTGCGCCAGCGCTAAAAAAAGTAAAAAAACAGCGAAAAAAACCTTAAACAAAACGACACAAAATATGAAAAAAATCGCTCTCATCCTCGCCGCCGCTTCTCTGGGAATTCTTGCAAGCTGCCAGCAGACTGCCGACCTGTATCGTGACCGTCACCTGACCAAGCCCGTTTCTCTGGATCGCGATGACGTGAAGCTCGTCGTAGGCCGCGCCAAGGGTAGCGACATGGGCTGCCGTCTTCTGGGCATCCTGCCCCTGTGGCTGCCGAGCGAGTCCGTCGCCATCGACGAGATGTACGAGTACTGCCGCAAGATTGGTGAGGCTCCCGAGGGTAAGTCCCGTACCTTTGCCAACACCAACATTGAGCGTCGTGCAAACTACTTCATCCTCTTCAGCTTCCCGACCGTTCGTGCCACGGGTGACCTTGTAGAGTTCACCGCCAAGGCCGACAGTGATGACAAGGCCGAGAACAACAATCAGGTCATCATCAACAACAATAACAACAACAACTAATTTTCTTCACTCAGGCGGTACAGTCTCCTCTCGGAACTGTACCGCTTTTTTTCATACCATGAAAAAACACTGTATAACCGCCCTTCTCGGCCTGACGCTTGCCGCCTGCTCCTCCATGCCGGACGGAATAGACGAGGATGCCTTAGCTCCTTACACTCCCGGCAGTCGCATTCTGATGTGCAACACGTCCCGAGCACTGGGCACATCGGCTTTCAGCTCCGGTAACGATTGTCTCTTCTACGAAATAGACAAAAAAGAAGACCGCGAAGCGATGGGCTTTTACCAGCGCGTGAGCGAAGAAAAGGCCCACGTCATCATTCGCAGCGATGATGTCTATGAGGTAGAATACATCCTCACCTTCACCGGCGAGACCGAAGGTACTGTGGAAGAAAAGTTCACGCAGAACGGATTTACCGAGACTTACAAGGGCAATTTCACCCTGAAATAAGCTCATTACAAAGCAACAAGCAATCTTTCGCACTCCCGACAAATAAGTCGGGAGTGCTTTTTTACCCACAAACAAAATAGAATATTGACAAACAAGCGGCATACTGCTAGGATGAAAGCATGGCAGGAGAGCTCAACAAAGTATTATGGATTACGGCAGGAGGCATACTCGGAACCATCGCCACCCTCTATACAATCAGTCGCGTGCAGGAGGAACGCCAACTGAACCGTGAATACGATGATATACAGTCACGCGCCTATGCCCGTGCGGCCAAACTGCGCGAGGCAGCAGCACGTGCAACAAAAGCTCAGGTGCGCATCACCATCACACACGGCTTCGGCGGCAACGATGAAATCATTCCCCTGAATGCGACGGAACTCGCGGAGCTCAAAACCATCATCCCACACATTGAAAGCGCCCCCCTGCCCGACCGCAGCGTGTGGAAAAGCCACCGTCACGGACTGGGCAACCGCGTGAAATCCCCCTCATTCTACCGCTACCTTGCCAATCTGGAATTTCTGGATGAAAAAGGGCACCTACTCGATGAAGTCATGCTCAATGAGCCCATTGTAAAGACGGAAAATGCCGGCAATTATCGTCGCACCGGTTGCAGTGCCACCTACATGCTGCCGACGGAAGCGCTCCATCGCTTTGAGTCATTACCGGGCATCATCACAGCGCGAACCTACAAACCGAACTGACAAGCCGGCCCGTAGGCGAGCCCATCATCACCCTGCTGTAAATACATGACTCTCACCCCACGTCGCAAATGCCTCTTGGCTGCGGTGGCCGTCATCTATCTTGCAGGTATAACTATTGAGGGAAAGAAGAACTACGATTTCGCGCCGACAGAGGAGACGATTCGCCACCATCTGGAAAATAAATGTCAACTGTACTACCTCGACATCAATGAGTTCACCCTCGCGGAAGAACCCACCATCACCCGCCGGGTGCTCAGTGCAAGTTACTGGCACGGCATCTTTCGCAACCGGGCCGGTACCACCGAGCTGGAAATCATCATCAACTCGAAGGGCGAAACCTACTCCACCGTCAACGACCTTGTCCCACAGGAGCCGCACTGAATATCTCACGGCTCAATGCTCAGCATGACGGTGTTCCTTACCGCACCAAGTGCTGATATCGACTCGGAGAATGGTCGTTTGAGCCACGGCCCGCTCCATATATACCTGCCCGGCCGAAAGATTATCAGGAGCATATTTCTGCAACATCAGAGCCAACGCACGGAGCTTTTCAGAGCCGGCCGTCACCACATGAGCTACCCCCTGCACTACTAGGCTGCGATAAGCCGTAGAAAACATCGCGGGGAGAACTTTCACCGCCTCCGTTATCACCAAGCTCACCTGAGGGCAAGCGGACAGGCAGCGCAATTTATGCCCCTCAGGTGCACAGTGCAGGTACAGAGCAGCCTCACCATCCCACACATAATTCATCGGCACGGCGTATGCACCGCCGCCCAATTGCTGCATGGCCAGCACTGCCACAACTCCCTCTTCCAGCAGGTGCTTAGCCTGCGGCTCGGACATGGCTCGCTCCTGCCGTCGCAAAGATGAAATATCGTACTGCATGACAAGCTCATTATACTCCCGCTCCCCCTCACCTGCAAGCCCCGAATGAAATGCGCCGTCTGTCACTTTGAACAGACGGCGCAAACAATTTTCCTGTAATCAGGAGCGAATCACATATTAACCTGATAAAGAGTCTTATTGTTATTCGCCGGATCAAGAATGGCAAAAGCCTCGCGATGAATGGAGGGGTCGCTGCGGAAGATAAGACGACCGGCGCACTGGCGCTCCAACTCCATGAGCAACTTGGCATCTTCATTCTTAAAGCGGGAGAGCACATCGCTGTTCACCACGACCATCATATCGCCCACAGTGTCGCGGTAGCGAAGAATGGTGGCCTTCAACTGGCGCTGAATCTCCACGCTCATGGTCATCACGCTCTTAATGCGGCCACGGCCATGGCAGTACGGGCAATGGTCATTCACATAATCAAGCAGCGACTCATTGATGCGCTGACGCGTCATTTCCATGAGGCCGATGGGGGTAATCTGCATGACCTGCGTCTTGGCCTTATCGCGCTTGAGAGCCTCCTTCATGGCCTTGTAAACAGCAAGCTGGTCCTTACGATGGCGCATATCGATGAAGTCTACCACCACCAGACCGCCGATATTGCGCAGGCGCAACTGACGGGCAATTTCGCGCGCGGACTCGAGGTTGGTCTCGAGAATGGTCTTATCGAGGTCTTTATTGCCCTTGTTGCGACCGGTATTGATATCGATGGCAATCAGGGCCTCAGTCTCGTCAATCACGAGATAACCACCGCAGGGCAGAAGCACCTGACGCTGGAATGCCTCGTTGATTTGCTTCTCTACTCCGAGTTCCTCGAAGATGGGCTGACGGCAGGGGTAATGCTGAATGTGACGCTTGGCACGGCGGGAAATCTTACCGGCAATCTCCTGCATGCGCTGCGTGGTCTCGAGATTATCACAGACAATGTTGTCCACATTGTCTGTGAGGAAATCTCGGGCCGTGCGCTCAATAAGGTCCGGCTCGCGGTACACACAGAGCGGTGCAGGCCGCGAGGCAAACTTCTCTTCCACCTCACGCCACTGCTGCAACAGCATGGCAAGGTCGCGCACGAAATGACGGAAGCGCTGCCCCTGAGCCACCGTACGCATGATAATGCCCATACCATCGGGCACATTGAGCTTCTGCACAATCTGGCGCAGGCGCTGGCGCTCCTTGGGATCGTCAATCTTACGGGATATACCGAACTGGTCAGTAAACGGCATCAGCACAATATAACGCCCTGCCAGCGAGATATTCGTTGTCACGCGAGGTCCCTTCGAGCTGATGGGGCCCTTCGTGACCTGCACCATGATTTCGGAACCGATGGGGTAAATATCGGGTATATCCTTGCTGGTAATCTTTTTCTGCTGCTTACGGGGGCGCCCCTCCTTCTGGATTTCCTCCAGCGAAGAGTCCAGAGCAAGAGGCAGAGCGTCCCAGAAGTGCAGGAAGGCATTTTTCTCGTAGCCGATGTCAACGAACATCGCCTTCAGCCCGGGCTCGATGTTCTTTACGCGGCCCTTAAAGATGCCACCTACGATATTATCTTCGCCCTCACGCTCAATGCTGTACTCTTCCAGCACGCCGTCTTCGAGCAAGGCGACACGGCGCTCCAGTTTTTCTGAGTTGATGACGATGGTTGTGCCCTCCTTCGGGTTGCACTGGCCGAACCCGAAGAGGCGTTTCACGGAATGAATCATTTTGGAAATTATGGACAAAGTTTCAGGTTAGTTTGGGGTTGTACACATGAAAATCATGATAACATAGCCCGCATGCCCGTATGTACCCATCTGCTCTCAAAGCGCGCAATTCCGGCAGCTCTCCCTGTTTACTCAGGAAAGCGCGACCGGAACTTGCAACAGTCAGAGTGACGCGGTTCATCCGGGGCGATGCCCCTATCACTCTTCATCGAAGACGTCGTCGTTTTCCTGTAAGAACTTGCCTGTACCTTCTGCTACAGCACTTAAAGGATCGTCCGCTATGGTGATAGGTAGGCTGGTCTGCTCATGCAGCAGGTCAGCCAGGCCACGCAGAAGGGCTCCGCCACCCGCTACCACGATGCCGCGGTCATACAGGTCACTTGCCAACTCAGGCGGGCAGTGGTCCAATGTCTGACGTACAGCGCTCACGATAACGTCGAGCTTGTCCTTCAGGGCCTCACGTATTTCTTCGGATCTCACGGTCACCGTCTTGGGCAGACCCGTACCGCGGTCCCTGCCCTTAACCTCCATTTGCAACTCCTGCTGCAAGGGGTGGGCGGAACCGACACGAATCTTAATGTCCTCCGCCGTGCGAGGACCGACCAGCAAATTGTGGGCGGCGAGCATGTGGCGGGTGATGGTGTCGTCCAACGCATCGCCGCCGCACTTCTCAGATTGGCTGTAAACGATGCCGGAAAGGGATATAATGGCTACCTCAGTCGTACCGCCGCCGATATCGACAATCATGCTGCCGATAGGCTCAGTATAAGGCAGGCCCACGCCGATGGCAGCAGCCATCGGCTCCTCGATAAGGCGCACGGCAATAGCGCCTGAGTGCTCCGCGCTGTCTTCAATGGCGCGGCGCTCAACCTCGGTAATGCCGGAGGGATGAGCGATGAGGATGCGGGGACCGCGCAGACTTCTGCGCGCACAGGCTTTCTGGATGAAATACTTGAGCATTTCCTCCGCGACATTCAGGTCGGCAATCACGCCGTCCTTCAGGGGGCGGATGGCCACCACGCTGCCGGGCGTGCGGCCTACCATTCGCTTGGCATCCTCACCCACGGCCCTCACACGTTCACCACTCATGGCGACTACTGAGGGCTCTCGCAGCACAATACCCTGGTCTTTGATATACACCAGCGTATTGGCCGTGCCGAGGTCTATCCCGATATCATACGAGAACCACCCGGCAATTTTCTTTAAAAATCGTGACATTAGTGAAAGAGTAAAATGTGGGGGATTGCTATGGGCAGCTACTGCCCTGCCGTCGGCGAGTCCTCCTTTTCAGGGGATGAACCCATCCTGCCGATAGAGTGCAGTCCGTTCTGACGCGAGCACGCAACGGCGCGCCCATACGCGGGTAGTATAAAAACCGAACCCTGCCGTGTCAAGCTAAAAGCAGCTTTCTGACGGGAATTCTCAACTTTTCGGGCAGCACTTTTGCCCTCACCCTCATCCGACAGAAATAATACAGAAAAACAACCATCGACTTACATCAAACAGCCGATAAATTCAAAAAGCCCGTCCGATAAGGGACGGGCTCTGTTATAACGATCTGAAATAGCACGCGGTTTATGCCTTCAACTCGTTGCCAAGCTCGATAATCGAGTACTCACCGGGGCGCAGACGATAGACAATCTGCAGCACGTTGCGGCGGGCATTGCGATAAAGAACGAAGGGCTTGCCGGAGATTTCGAGCTCCATAATAGCATCCTCCTTATACATGGTCTTGAGGTCGTAACCTTCACGGGAAATACGCACCGGTTTGGGATCTTCCGGAGCGTCGAAGTCCTCATAATCAAGGATATCCTCCTCGTAAACCTTCTCCTCAAGAGTACGGATGCTCTTAGAGCGATGAGGGCGGAAATGTTTCATGAGGCGGGTCTTGTGCTTGCGCATGCGGCGCATGATTTTTGTCACCGTCTCATCGATGGCGGCATAGAGGTCGGGCCCAACGGTTGAAGCCTGAATGGTGATGTGATCCGCGCAGAAAAGCACGATTTCAGCCATCTGGCGATCTTTCTGTACATCTACTACTACTCGCGCCTCGACAATCTTGGGATAATCGATGTGGATGGACTGAATTTTCTTCGTTGCGAAATCACGAATAGCATCCGTCACATCTACATGACGGCCGGTCACGACAACGTTTGTGTCAACATTTGATGTCTGCATGGTTGATACCTCCTTCTATGTTTGGTTGTTTCTTGCAGAGTCGAATGCCAAGTAAGCACCTTTCTGCAATACTCATCATATACCGCAAAAGCGAGAATTGCAATAAAAAAGTAAACAATTCCATAAAAAAACAAAAATGAGAGTGGCAAAATTGAATACGGCAAGACGGGAGCACAGAAAGGGTACAATGGTGCCTGATTTTGAGACAACTGATTAAGCCCCCTTTTTCGCTTGCCCACCCGAAGTGCAGAGGTGTCTCAAAACCTCCAACATCATGGAATACATCAACAGACAACTCAAACGCAGAACAAACATCATCTCCATCTTCCCCACTGAAGCTTCAACTCGCGGCTGAGGCGCTGCAGGCAGCCTCGTCTCAGCCCCAAAATCCCGCTGCTTAACCTAAACGGTAAACGAATTTTGCACCAATGACGAGCATTTTACAGAAAAAAGCTTGCGCCGCCAATAAGTAGCCAGTATAACACTCACACGAATCATGAAAAAGAGAATTATTGGGATATCATTATTGCTCATTATAGCATGTTTATTTATCGGATTTTTTGTTTATCCTAATTTTTTTAAAAGTGATGAACCTGAAATAGAAATTCTGTTTGTAGAGGACACATCTGAGGATTTGAACGAGTTATACAGGGAAAAACCCGGTGCACTTATGCTCAATGTGATATATGGCTATTGTTTGAGTGTGGATTTATGGGGCGCAGCAGAAGAAAAAAAGTACTCTGAAAGAATTAAAAAGCTCATGTTGTACGGTTTATTGAAAAATAAAAATGTAACTGACGTACTTGCTCTGAAAGATGGATTATCTTTGGAGGAGGAAAGAATTAAAATTCGCGATAGATTAAATTGGTCTCCAGCAGAAGAGGTGCTATTGGCTACATTATTGGTTGATCCATTATGGAATCATGTCAATGCAGCAGATTTTTCGGAAGAGCAACTGCAATATGTTCAAAATAATATCAATGTTTTTTTGGAAAGTTTCATAGCCTCAAAATATCAGCCTGATAATCTAAAGGAAATAGACCGCGATATCTACAGCGATGATGAGTATGCAGAAATCGTTTGCGATGTTGTCGATTTTATCAATATTTCTGTAACAGAAGGCGGAGAATTATTCTTGGAGACAATCGACTATGCGCTTCCATACGCAGCAGCGATATATTTCAAGAAAAGTCTTTCTATTGGTAGCAATACATGTACGAATCGTCAATTTGAGGCGATAATGCATCGACGGGTGCTTTCAATGGATAAAGATGAACTCAAAACAGTTTTGCGAAGAGGAAGATATGATATCTTTTTTCACGAAAGCAAAAAAGGCGTTATACCCGCTTCTTTGGATGAATTAACTGAGTTGTGGTATCATCAGATTCATACCAAACAAACAATTTTACCATAGGAACACATGGTTGCGAAACGTTGAGTCTGATTACCTATAATACTCAACCGGCACACATCCATCGCCGAGAGCGCAGTCAGCTATACAACCGGCACAATATACGCCCGGCAACAAAACTCCGTAAGAAGCCATAACGGAGCGGGAACATGACCGATTTAGACTTGCACGGAAAGTGCGGTAAGGTTATACTGTGGGCATGTCGATATCCGAGGAGCTATTTGAGCGTGCGTGCCGGGTCATCCCCGGCGGGGTCAATTCACCGGTACGAGCTTTCCGCCGTCTGGAGCGGGCACCCTTCTTCGTTACCCGAGCCGCCGGCTCCCACCTGTGGGATGAAGACGGCCGCCAATACATCGACTATGTCGGCACCTGGGGGCCGGCCATTCTCGGACATGCTCCCGAGAGCGTCATTTCCGCCGTACAGGCAGCCATACCGGCCGGGTTGGGCTACGGCATACCCACCCGAATCGAGGTGGAAATGGCCGAAACCATCTGCCGATGGATACCCTCCATCCAAAAAGTCCGCATGACCAACAGCGGAACGGAGGCCACCATGAGCGCCGTCCGTCTGGCCCGCGGCTACACCGGGCGCAAGTACATCATTAAGTTCACGGGGTGCTACCACGGTCATGTGGACAGCCTGCTCGTGGCAGCCGGCAGCGGCGCACTCACCCACGGCGAGCCCGACAGCGCCGGAGTTCCCTCCGAGTTTGCCGCTCTTACCCTCGCCCTGCCCTACAACGATCCCGAGGCCGTCCGTCAGGCCTTCGTTCGTTACCCGGGGCAGATTGCCGCCATCATTGTCGAACCCTACCCGGGCAATGCCGGCTTTTACCTGCCCGAACCGGGTTACCTCGAGTTCCTGCGCGACATCACCGCCCGCGAGGGAGCCCTGCTCATCTTCGATGAAGTCATGACCGGCTTCCGCATATCCCCGGCCGGCGTGCAGGGCAAGCACAACATCACCCCTGACCTCACCACCTTGGGCAAAATTATCGGCGGCGGCCTGCCGGTAGGAGCCTTCGGCGGCAGAGCCGACATCATGGACTGTGTAAGCCCCTTGGGGCCCGTCTACCAAGCCGGCACCCTCAGCGGCAATCCCGTCGCTATGGCAGCCGGTCTGGCGCAACTCAACGAACTGGAACGCACAGCCGCCTATACCCGACTGGAGACCCTCGGAGCCCGACTGGAAGAAGGAGTGCGAGCAGCCCTTGCTGACTGCGGCAGGAACTTCTGCTTTAAGCGCAGCGGCTCCATGTTCTGCCTCTTCTTCACCGAGCAGGATGTCAGAAATCTGTCAGATGCCACCACGGCGGATTTCGCCACCTGGCGGCGCTACTTCCTCTCCATGCTGGAGCAAGGCATCTACACCGCCCCCTCACCCTTCGAGACAGGCTTCATCTCCACAGCGCACACCGAGGCTGACATCGATGCCACCGTTGCTGCCATGCGCCATGCCCTGAAGTCCCTCTGAAAAGCCCACCGAACATCCAATCTCTAAGCCCCGACAGACCTTCTTTAAGCTTGCGGGGTGGGTACATGTCTGCTAGACTGTAAATCAACATCATGAAAGCACTCTATCTCACCCTTCCTCTGGCCCTGCTTCTCGGCACACTCAATAGCTGCCGCGACAATTCTCCCCAACAACCGCAAGCCCTGACGGCCTACCTCGCCACAAACTCAAGCGATCTTGCCTCCGAAAACGCCCGCGCCATCCTCCGCGAACAACTCGCCGCCTGTCAGGCAGGTAAACAAAGCCTCGCCGACTTCCCCTTTGCCGCCGTCTTCATGATGAGCAGCGTGAAGAGCGAGGCCGACCAAGCCACCATTCTCAACATCCTGCAAGAACTTCGCGATGCCGGCGCTGACCTCACCGCCCCCGACCCCCTCGGAGCTACCGCCCTGCACTACGCCATCCTCAGCGGACAGCGCGACATCATCGACTGGCTGCAGCAACAGGGCCTCTCCATGCAAGCCGTTGACAAACTGCAGCGCAACGCCGTCATGTATGCCGCCCTCGGCGGCCAAGTCGAGCTACTGCGCGAAATGGTAGCTGCCGGTGCTGACCTCAACTGCCGGGATGCCATGGAACAATCCCTGCACATGTATGCCGCGCAGAGTGGCAGCATAGCCTGCCTGGAGTACCTTGCAAGCCAAGGGATGGACATCACCGCCCCGGCTCCCAACGGCCTCACCCCCATCATCGCCGCCTCGTACAGCGGCAACATCGATTGCCTGCGCTACCTGCAGAACAAAGGTTGCGACATCACACAAGCCGCCAATGACGGAGTCAATGCCTTCATGTATGCCGCCTGGAACGGCCGTACCGAGTGCCTCAATTTCCTTCTGGAACAGGGACTGAAGGCCGACACCCTCGACAAAAACGGCAACACCGCCCTGCACCATGCCACTTTCGGCGGCCACCCGGACACCATCGGCAAGCTCTGCGACCTGGGACTGAACGTCAACACCGCCAACAATCTGGGTGCCACCCCGCTCATGGTAGCCGCCTTCACCGGCTATGTACCGGTCATTGAGCTGCTTCTCGCGCGCGGGGCCGACATCAATGCCCGCGACAAGGAAGGCAAAACTGCCATCCAACACGCCGCCGCCACCAATCAGATCCGCGCTTTCGAGTACCTCATCGAACAAGCTCAGAAAAAACAAAACAACTAATACCACTCGCAGCCCATTATCACCTCGTGCGCCTTGTTTTTGCTTTACACGCGCGCGAATCGGGTGTATGCTTACCTCGGACGCACAGATTTTTTACATTACCATCTGACAAAGCGATATGATGACCGCAGCACAGATCCGCCGGAGCTTCCTGGACTTTTTCCATGAGAAGCAACACACCGTAGTACCCTCCGCCTCCCTCATGCCCCAGAGCCCCGGTCTGCTCTTCACCAATGCCGGCATGAACCAATTCGTCCCCTACTTCCTCGGCGTATGGACCCCGCCGTGGAACCCCGCCCGCGCCACCGATACCCAGAAGTGCATCCGCGCCGGCGGCAAACACAATGACCTTGAAGATGTGGGGCAGGACAGCTACCACCACACCATGTTCGAAATGCTCGGCAACTGGTCCTTCGGCGACTACTTCAAGAAGGAAGCCATCGCCTGGGCCTGGGAGCTGGTTGTAGAGTGCTGGGGGTTCCCCGCTGAGCGCCTGTACGCCACCGTTTACTGCCCCGACAAGAGCAAGGGCGACCCCGGCGAGTTCGATCAGGAAGCGTGGGACACCTGGGCTCCCCTCTTCCGCTCCAAAGGGCTCGACCCTGACATCCACATCGTCAACGGCGGCGTAAAAGACAACTTCTGGATGATGGGCGAGACCGGTCCCTGCGGTCCCTGCTCCGAACTGCACGTTGACCTCACCCCCGAGGGACAGACCAACGGCAGTCTGGTGAATAAGGACAGCGACAAGTGCATCGAAATCTGGAACCTCGTGTTCATTCAGTACAATGCCGAGAGCGACGGCACCTTCCGCAACCTCCCGGCCTGCCATGTGGACACCGGTATGGGCTTTGAGCGCGCCTGCGCCATGATTCAGTGCACCAACGGCTTCACCGACTTCTCGCGCCGCGTGTCCAATTACAGCACCGACGTATTCCGCCCGCTCTTCAGCCGCATTGAAGAAATCTCCGGCCGCACCTACGCCGACATCTACCCGCAGGATGCCACCGCCGACAACGCCGCCACCCTCAAAGAGAGCATCGCCTTCCGCGTGATTGCCGACCACATCCGCACACTGAGCTTCTCGATTGCCGACGGCATCCTGCCCGGCAACAACGGTCGCAACTATGTTCTGCGCCGCATCCTTCGTCGCGCCGTACGCTACGGCCGCAGTCTGGGATTGGAGAAGCCTTTCCTCAGCGAACTGGTCGACACCCTGGCAGCCGAAATGGGCAGCGTATTCCCCGAAATTGTCAATCGAGCCGCAACGATTAAAGAAGTTCTACTGCGCGAAGAGACGAGCTTTAACGAGACCCTGGACCGCGGGCTGGAGCTCTTCGACAGGGAAGTGGCAGCCCATGGCACCGTAAGCGGTGACTTCGCCTTTAAGCTATACGATACTTACGGCTTCCCCATCGACCTGACAGCCCTCATGGCCCGCGAGCGCGGACTGAGTGTTGATATCGAACGATTCGAGGCCCTCATGGAAGAGCAGCGCCAACGCGCCAAGGCCGCTCAGAAAAAACAGATTGTACGCGCCCTCGACCTCAAGACCGAAGCCGTGACCGACTTCACCGGCTATGGTGAGGACAGCACCACCGCCACCGTCACCGAGGTACACGAGTCGGAAGGCATGCTCTTCGTCATCACCGACAAGACCCCCTTCTATGCCGAAATGGGCGGTCAGGTCAGCGACGGCGGCACCCTGCAACTGGGTGGTGACAGCGTTCCCGTGCTTGGCGTGCAACAAATCGGTCAGGCTCGCGCTCACCTCATTTCCGTAGCTGACGACATACGACCGGCCGTCGGCGACAGCGTGCTCCTGAGCATCGACAAAGAGCGCCGCCGCGCCATCGAAGGTCACCACAGCGCCACCCACCTGCTGCACAAAGCACTGCGACAAGTAGTGAGCGACGACATCGCTCAGCAGGGCTCCCTCGTTGATGTGGACCGCCTGCGCTTCGATGTCAACAGCGCCGCCATCTCCAAGGAGGACCTGCGCCGTGTAGAGGAACTCGTCAACCAATGGGTCGCCGAAGACCTGCCCATATTCTGCCGCGAGTACCCCATGGACGAAATTCGCCGTCACAAGGAAGTCTGCCAGTTCTTCGGCGACAAGTACGGTGATGTCGTACGACTGGTACAGATGGGAGGCGAAGCCGGAGCGTTCGACGGCGTATCCATGGAACTTTGCGGCGGTACCCATGCCTCCTCCACCGGTAAAGTCGGATTCTTCAAAATTAAGAGCGAAGGAGCCATCGCCAGCGGTGTGCGCCGAATCGAGGCCGCCGGCGGCGAGGCCGGTCTGGCAATCGTGCGTGACCTCGTGAAAGCCCGTCTGCCGGAGTGCGTAGAAAGCCTCGAGAAGCTGGCTCACGCCAACGCTGAGCTCGAAAAACTCGGTCAGCCCGCCATCCCCGTTCCCACCAATGACAATCACCCCGCAGAGAAGGCGGTTAAGTCCACCGACATCCGCGAGGTCAACGCACTGCTGGATGAGTACTACGCCTATTGCAACACCCTCAAAGAGACCGCTCTCGAGGCCGACAAGCGCGTGAAAAAAGCTCTGACAGCCGCTGCTGCCGGCATGGCCGATGCCCTGCTGGCGGAACAACTCACCGGTGGCAACGTCGTCATTACAGCCGAAGGAGGCAATGACCTGCTCACCGAGCTCTTCAACGGCCTTCGCAAGCGCCACTACGGGGCAGCAGCCTTCCTTGTGGCAGACGACGGCAACAATCTCTCTCTGGGAGCCTACTGCGGCGAAACCGCTCAGGCTGCCGGACTGAAAGCAGGCGACCTCATCCGCAACCTGGCTCCCATCGTGGGCGGCAAGGGCGGCGGCAAGGCCGACATGGCCCGAGGCTCCGGCCGCAACCGCGACGGCAAGGCTGAACTGCTCAGCAAGGCAACCGAGGCCCTCGCCTGACATCACAGCAAATCTCCGACTTCAACAACCTACAACTCCATTCTATCTCACGACCATGGCTACCAAACAACCCCCGGTTTACCCGGATGAACCCAAAATCCCCATCCTGCCCAATCTCCTGACGGCAGGCAACCTGCTGTGCGGTTTCTTCTCCATTCTCACCATCTTTAAGGGAATGCAGTTACCGGACGGCTCCCCGGAGGCCTTCGACTGTTACCAGCAGGCCACCTACCTCATCTTTGCCGCATGCATCTTTGACCTGCTGGATGGTCGAGTAGCCCGCATGTGCAAGGCAGACGGCCCCTTCGGTCGCGAGTTCGACTCGATAGCCGACGTCGTTTCCTTCGGTATAGCCCCGGCTATGTTGTTGGCCCGCGCCGTACTCTTTGATTTGCCGGTACCCTACATCGGTTTCGGTATTGCCGTACTGTACCTGCTCTGCGCCTCATTGCGTCTGGCACGCTTCAACTGCATGGCTGCCGCCCCCAAGAAGCCCAACCAGAGCATGGACTTCGTCGGTCTGCCTGTTCCCATGGCAGCCGGTGCCGTAGTAAGTACCATGTACCTCGTCATCGACGTAACGACCAACCGCAACCTCATCATCGATCCCTTCTGGCAAATTGTCATGGCTGTTGTGATGACCGTAGTCTCGCTGCTGATGATGAGCCGCGTCATCTACCCCAGCTTCAAGCACGTCAACTTTGAGAAGCGCGGCACCATTATCGCCATGCTCATGGCCGTTATCGCCATCACCGCACTCATCGTCTTCCCGTGGATCGCTCCGGCACTCATCTTCCTGTGCTACCTGCTCTACGGGCTCATCATTCGCCCCTTCCTCACCCGCCGCATGCGCCGCGCCATTGAGGTTTACGGCGAAGATGACGTTGATGATGAAGAGAGCAGCGAGAAATAAGCCACTCTTCCACCCCTTAACCGCTCACCCGCTGCTCCGTGCAGCGGGTGATTTTTTTTATACGCGCGCGCCCGCGATATGTGTTTTTGGACTTCACTTTGCGCTGTGAGTATGTTACAATGCGCGAAACACCAAGTGTTCCACACGTTAACTCCAACAGTTTTATGACGCCGAAACACATTGTTGCCGTAATCGACTACGGCTCACAGTACACGCAGCTCATCGTCCGCCGCGTGCGCGAGCTGGGCTTCCTGGCCAAGCTCTACGCCCTCGAGGACCTGCACGAAATCAGCACCCCCGGAGCCATCATCCTCTCCGGCGGTCCCCGCAGCACCTCCGAGCCCGATGCCCCCGATATCGACTTCGAATGGCTCACTTCCTTCAATGTACCCATTCTGGGTGTGTGCTACGGCATGCAGTTACTCAACATCAAGACCGGCGGCACCGTGCGCAGCAGCAACAAGCGCGAGTACGGTCCGGCCGCCCTCATCCCCGAGAAACTCGAAGGGCTCTACGCTGACATGTCCCCCTCCTCTCAGGTGTGGATGAGCCACTCCGACACCGTTGACCACCTGGCTGACAACTGCAAGGTCATCGCCCGCAACAGCGACGGCGTGCCGGTCTCCCTCCAATGGGGTGACAGCATGTTCGGCATCCAGTTCCACCCCGAAGTGACCCACTCACACGAAGGGCGCACCATCCTGCGCAATTTCCTCTCCCATGCCAAAGAGCTTGCTCCTTTCGACATCGGTGACTTTAAGCGCGAACTCATCGAAGACATCCGCGCCAAAGTCGGCGACAAGCAGGTCGTTTGCGGTGTGTCCGGCGGTGTGGACAGCACCGTGCTGGCCGTTCTTCTGCACGAGGCCGGTGTGAACGTACGCTGCATCTTTGTGGACAACGGTCTGCTGCGCAAGGACGAGGCCAAAGAAGTTCAGGCCAACTTCGAGCGCATGGGCGTGAAGATTGAGACGGTCGATGCCTCCGAACGATTCCTTGCCGCCCTCGCCGGCGAAACCGCACCCGAGAAGAAGCGCCGCATCATCGGCAACCTCTTCATCGACGTGTTCTGGGATGCCGTGGGCGATGCCGAAATGCTGGCTCAGGGCACCCTCTATCCGGACGTAATCGAGAGCGCCTCCAATGCCAAGAGCAAGGCCTCCGTCATCAAGACCCACCACAACCGCGTGGAGCGCGTGCTCAAGATGCAGGAGGAGGGCAAGGTCATCGAGCCGCTCGCTTTCCTCTTCAAGGACGAGGTTCGTGAGCTCGGTGCCTCGATGGGCATTTCCCACGACATTCTCTGGCGCCATCCCTTCCCCGGCCCCGGTTTGGCCGTACGTTGCCCGGGTGAGGTCACCAAGGAGCGCCTCGACATCATCCGTGAGTGCGATGCCATCTTCATCGGTACCCTCCGCAAGTGGGATTGGTACGATAAGTGCTGGCAGGCATACGCCGGCCTCATCCCCGTCAAGACCGTCGGCGTGAAGGGCGACGAGCGTTCCTACGAGTTCGCCACTAACCTGCGCGCCATCGTCTCGGAGGACGCCATGACCGCCGACTGGGTACAACTGCCCTACGACCTGCTGCGCGAGGCTTCCAACCGCATCCTCAACGAGGTGAAAGGCATCAATCGCGTGCTCTTCGACATCAGCACCAAGCCCCCGGCATCCATCGAGTGGGAGTAAACCCACCGGCACTCCCCCACGCAAGTTTACCATCAGAGCGGCTGCCACTCGCAGCCGCTCTTTTTATAATCACACGCCATACATTTCCCGAAATTCGGGAAACAGACCGATAAATGAGCATAAGTAAAGGCGCGGCAGGAGGTACTGCCGCGCGAAGAAACACATTCACCCCCATGAGGATATAGCGTGCTAGTATAGAGTTCGGCAATGAGGCAGACCTGCGATTTTGAAGATAGCCCCGCCTTGCGGGGCGTCATTTTTAATAGCGAGTGGTGCAGCGAGCCCACGGCGAGCGAAACCACTCGAACCAACGAATAAAAAACGGAACCCGTGCAACGGGTGACAGTTAACCGGAGTTCGATAATTGGGTTACACTCAATTATGGCGTATCGTTGGATAGTAGCCCACATCTCTCTAAAAGCTGCATCAATTCTTCTTGTGCAGATTTAGTTTGATAATTTTTGTATATGAGCTTCCCATCATTACCCGGGCACATCTTATCATTTCATTTAAAATAAACAAGGAAATAAGGTAAATATTCGCGTAAGTAGCACGAACAAGACTTAACTGTCACCCGTTACACGGGTTTGTATGTGTTTTTTTATCGGCACGAGTGGTTTCGCCGCTGCGCGGCTCTACCACTCGCTATTGAACATGTCGCCCGCCTCGCGGGCTCTGAAATTTGGCTCGCTTATAGTCGCAAACAGTCCGATTATTTGCCGAACGTTATACTAGCGGGAAATAATCACCATATTGGGTGACAGACCATAGGTCTGCGGCTCGTACATAAGCTGCCCCTGAGCAGGCGGGGCAACAGAAGTTCCGGCACGCTTCACACGGGCATAGTAGCTCATATTAAGCAAGTCTCGCCCGCACCAGCGAGTACAGAAACCGCGCACACGATAACTCAGGTACTCCTTGTGGTCAAACCAATGGCTCCAGGGAGCCCACTCCAAGCCGGCAGCCTGCGAGGGCACATGCGGATTGATGGCCTCCATACAGGAAGGCAGGTAATCTTCCAATACAAAGTACTCCAAATCACGGTCCGTTTTGGCGCAGGTAAGAGTCACCCGCACCACATCCCCGACGCAGAACTCACGAGCCTCGCGCCACACGCCGTCCTCCCCGCGCTTCTCATAAATGCGGGTAAGCTGCAGCCCCTTTTCCGTCACTCCGGAATAATCCGTTCTTTCGGGCAGAGCCTTGGCCAGCACCGTGACATAAGCGGTACCGGATGTGGGAGAAAGCACCGAAGAAATATCACCCAACTTAGGAGCGGCAGAGGGAACAAGCGTCAGCAGTCCATTGCCGAGGGTAAGCTGTTGTCCGTCCTGTAAAGTGAGGGTAGCCTCACACTGAGCGGCAGGAGTACGGCGCAGGTACTCATGCAGGGCGATAAGCATCCACCCGCCGTCCCATGTACCGGCGTGGCGATAATCATGACCGACAGCGCGCATCCATTGCAGGAAGTCAGCGTGAACATCCGCCTTGCCGCTGTTCATCTCCGCCAGGAATCGCAGACTGGCCACGGCATGGCTTGTGCGCCACCAGGCCCACTGCAAACCGCTGCGACCGACAGCGGATTGCTCACTCATGGCCTCAGCCTGTTTCAGAGCCTCACGAAGTGCCTCATCAAGCACCGATTTCTCACCGATGATTCGCCCGATGGCAAAGCGGTCGAAGCAGGAGAAGTTCACCTTGGGCTCCGGCAGGCGCGAGAGCTCCAACTGCTTGCGCAGGTAGTTCTTCAAAGCCTCCATAGCTTCCTCGGGCACATCAAATCCCTGCTCGCGAGCCAAGGTAAGCACCAGACCGACGTATGCAGAAGTCCACGGACTGCTCGTGCGAGCACCATACCAGAACGAAATACCGCCATCCTCACAACGGTGCTTCAGCAATTCCTCTATACCCTTTGTCACACAACGGCGAGCCTCGGCCGGCTCCGTCTGAGCCATAATGGGGCTGAAGGGAGCTAAACGGTCATAGAGCATCCACACCATAAGCGATGTGGCGCTGTACTGAGTACAGGGGTATGCTCCGTTCTGCACCAGTTCCATACAGCCGTAGAGGTGCAACAACGGATTGGCCGACAGGAGCACCTTCACCTCACCGCGTGACGATGTGGCAAGCTCAGGAGCGAGCAAATTCGCGACCTTCAGCGCCTCCTGCCCTTCCTGAAGGACGAGATGATGAGCCTCTTTCAACAGAGGAGCCGGGAAGCGCACACTGAAAATCCCCTCCACCGCATCGCTCCCGCTCGGCGACACCGCTTTCCAATGCAGCTTGCGCTCACCTTCACCCGCCGCGGTGTAGTCAAAGTAAATTGTAGCACTTGCGCCGGCTTTCAGCCTTACCTTCTGCAAGTTGGCAGCACCCTCCATCATGACAACCCAAGTCCCGTCTTTATCCGAGCCGTTCGTGACGGTAAGCGGCAGGCGCAGACAATCCCCCGTACTCATGAAAAACGGGGTACCGGGCATGAGCATAACCGGCTGACTGACTCGGAACTCACCTTCGCCGTTACCGAAAGTTCTGCCGTCGCGCCCCAGCACAAGGGCAAACACCTTATAGGTGGTCAGCGTGTCCGGCAGAATCACTTCCGTACTAAAGTCACCTTTATCATCCGTCTGAAGCGACGGAGCCCATACGGCCACGGGAATAAAGTTCGTACGCAGTCGCGGGGCAGTGCTGCCGGAGTCCGTAGCACCGGCGGCGGAAACAACCGCCGACGGAAGAGCCTGAGGTGCGGGGGCGGCCTCCATACTCATCGGCTCGGCACATTCATCCGCCACGCCCAAACCATCTTCCTCGGCCCTGACGGCATTCACCGCGCGCTTGGCTTTGCGCGAATAAAAAGCTCGTGACCCGGAGCTTGCCCCCCTCATCACCATGCCCATTTCCGCGTCGGGCGCGAAAGGATCATAAATATGGAACGAATACGGCATCATGCGGCCCTGAGCATCGAGGTGCCTACCGCTCCATATCCCGCTCAGCAAAGAGGGCAATTCCATATCGGGACGACTGTACAACAAGCCGCCTGCATAAAAGTTCTGTACCCAGAGAGAGGTAAAGGAGTCCACAAGATCAGGCAAACGGAAACGATTGACCGAAAGCATGCCGGCATCGACCGCCAGCAAGGTAACCTGAGCCTTGGCCGGCTGACCGTCAGGACCGAGTACCCTACCACCGAGGGTAAGTCGAGCCCCCGGGGCAGCGGGCTGCTGCGGCAGCTTCAGTTCCACCTTCAGAGCGGCGGAATGATTAGGCACCTTAACCACACCTGAATAACTCTCGTAATGATTGTACAAACCTTCATTCTGCACCGGCTGCAGCACACAGACCTGCACCTGTCCGAACTCGCCCTCAACCAAGGGCAAGCTCAGCTCATTCACGCCTTCCTTTATCACAATCGGGGTCTGCACACGAGTACCCCTTACGGAGCGCAACATCACCACGGCACGTCCGGCACAAGGTGCAGCAAATTTCATGCGCAACTGACCGTTGTCGTACTCAGCCGTCGTCGGTACAAGAGGCCGATAACGCTCATAACGCCTGTACTGATTCGGGTAAAGATTGATGGTGCGCTCCATGAGACGGCCGGCGGCATCGGTCGCGCTGATTTCCACAATCATGGGAATACGCGGCAGAGGTGTATTTACCTGAGCCAAACTGTTATAAAAGTTCTTCCAGCGCTCCGATATGCCTGTCGGCACGCCGTTGACAGCTCCGGCAGGCACAACGACATCGCCCTCCCAGAGCGGCAGTCGCACAAGGTCACGAATGACAAAACCGTTGGGCAGTTGCTCTTCGCGCGGCAGGTAGGACAGCAATCGCAAGTGCACCTTCTGCTCACGATCCAGAACAGGAGCCTGCTCACCCTCCGCAACTACTTTGCGCAGATGCAGGATATCGTTATCTTCAAAGCGGAACGTAAAATCCTGATGATATGTCGAGGCGGCGACATACGGCAGGCGCTTAACCTCCTGCCTGTCATTGCTCAGCTCCCCGTTCACCATGACACGACAGGAGTAAAACTGCGGAGTCAGCTCCGGCAGATTCGATTTAATAAGGGCCGTACCATCCTCGCCCAGCTTCAGTTGCCGCACCTGAACATCTGCACGGGCAGCCTTATCAGACCTCAGCTCATGATGAATCCGCAACTTCAGGTCGGCCCCACTCAGAGGAGTGCCATTCAAATCCTTAGCACTTACTTTCAGGGTGTAATTTTCAGCACACACCGGCTCCATGCTCAGTTCGGTTTTCACCTCAAAGGAATCGCGACGGAACACCTGACATTCTACATATGAATAGGCCCGATAATCACCACTGCGAGCCACAACCCGGTAATCACCCGTCACATCCTCATCTCCTTCGGGCAGAGTGAAATCAATGTCGAACGCACCATATTCGTTCACCTTCAGATTTTTCTCCAACAGTCGAGTACCATTGGGGCGGTTCACCGTGAAATTCACCGTCTTCACATTGGGAATACTCGCCTCCCCCTTCGCACTCACGCGGCGGAATACACCCCGCATGTGTACCGTCTCGCCGGGACGGTACAGCCCGCGATCATGCACCAGCTCCAGTCGATTATCATCCGACAGGCGTACCGAGCGGTCATACCACGCTATGGGGAAATAATCGTCCCCGCTCTGCAGAACATACCAGAGCTCGCGCTCCGAACGGCGCACGCGCCCGTCGCGCGGCACAATCACCACCCCATTACTGAGCTCAACATCCGAACTGCCGCGGCGCAACAAACGTCCCTCCGTCACGGGAGTTCCGTCATTCAAATGCGTAGCAACAATGAGGTCGGCCCCGGTTGTCAGTTGAAGATTACTTATCACAACCGGGTACCATTGTTCGCTGCTGAATGTGTCCGCAGCAGCGTTCACACGGCGGAGCTGCTCCTGCACTTCCGGGGTCGGGCAACGGCGCACACTGAGAATATAAAAACCCGGGCGAGCCTTACCGCCGGCGAGAGCATCCATATCGAGCAGAGCCACCCCGGCATTGGGTCCTTTTCCCTCTGCGGCAGATACCGCGACCTGTTGCGGAGCCATGAAGTTCACTCCGCGCAAAACGGCACGCAGGACAGCGAAGTTCGGAGCCGAGCGCTGCAAGGAACGCAGCCTTCGGGCGGCGAGGTTCACACTATCTTTACTGACCGCCGAGTCACCCATCGAGCGCAACACCTTAAGACGAGCCAGTTCATACTGAGCCTCAGACAGAGCATCGACTTCCTCGTAATTCTGCTTATTGAGCAGCGAGGCATATTCTAAAAATTGCTCCGGTTCCAGACGGGCCAAGCTGACCTCCGCCTGCATGAGACTGCGAACAGGCAGGCTCAACTTACGCTCACCATTCGCCGGCACCAATATGGGCGAACTCAACTTGTGAGGTACAGCCAGTGCCGGCCTTACCGGGGTGAGACTCAGTCGCACCCGCTCCGGCTCGGTATTCACCGCACCCAACATCGCCTTCGTTCCGACCGGCAGACAGACATCGAGCAGTTGAGGCATAGGGGCCGTACCACTCACCGACATCTCAATCGTCTGAACATACGGCGGGGCAAAACCATAGAACTTCTGAGCTTCATCACCGGACCGGGGGCCGCTCAATTCCGAGCAAATACGGCGTACCGGCTCACACAGCGTCAGGGTGAGGGTCTTGCCGTCCTGCAAGGTGACAGTCTTGCTACGGCCATCATTGCTGTTCTGAGCAGCAGCCTGCCCCACCTTCATCTCAAGGCGACGGAAAAAATCCGTCACCTCACTCTTAAGAACGGGAGCATTGAGCGTCACCTGCACACACAAACCTTTTTCCGTCAGACGCTGAGCGACCTTCATGCGCAGGGCCTCCGCCCGCACCGCCGGCAGAGTACTGTCCAACAATCCCGTTCCCTCCTCCGACTCTATACACAGCTCCCAATCCTTACTTCCGGGCAAGTCACTCTCCGCCTGCACCAGCACGCAACCGGGTACGACACTATCCGCAGTAAGAGCAGTCAGCTCCTCCTTTTTAATATCCTTCGCCTTACGCTCCGGGAACAGAAGTTCCATCACCTTATTCGGCGAAATATGGCGCAACCGTGCTGCTGTCGGCACCCCTCGTACGGAACGCCCATAGCGCTTACTGTCCATTCGGTGACGGTCCTCATCCACCACCTCGCGGAAGGTATACACCGCCGGCGTGGTATGCGAAAAAGCCAACTGCTCCTTCGTGAGAGGATTCTGCACCTGCACACAGACTACCGCCCCGCTATGGCCGGAATTGACTCGAACCGCCTCCAACGGCTTATCCTTACAACGGAAGCTGAAACTGCTCTGCGGCATCTTTTTGCCGCTCAGGTACTTATCCGAGCCGGGTCGGAAAGCCACACGAAACTCCGTTTGGCCATCCACTCCCTTCTTGCAGACAAATTGCAATTGGTCCTGATCTATCCAGCGCCCCTCGGGCAGATAAGCCTCCTCACAGCCCGTCAAATCAAAAAGATTCATCCCCGTCTCCGCCGCTCCGGCAGACTTTTTGTAGCGGTTCTCCACCACACTTAAAGGAACGACCGGCTCGTCAAACTTAATCACCACACGATTATCATCCGGATAATGCACGGTATCAGCCGTCACTTCTCCCGACAGCACACCCGCCATACCCAGCATGCCTCCCATCATATTCAACAGAAATCTCCTCATGCTCTCATCCTAACACAACCTGCCCGCAAATCAAGTAAATTCCTCATCCGGCACCATTTCTTCCGTCCTGCCTCCATCAACGAAATTGCCCTTGTTCACCGCAGCGAACAAGGGCAATGATTTTTTTTACAAGGTTCGGTCTTGTTTAGAAGGACATGGAAGCGCCGATATTCACGTTGT